>NZ_JBEXSJ010000022.1:0-147731 GCF_040613535.1 Kribbella sp. NPDC006257 | reverse complement strand
CCCAGCGGCCGCGTGCGCGGGTGACGACGCCCCGCCAGGACCAACCACCCGACATAGACCGGGCCGCTCGTGCGGCGCCCGGGGTCCGCCGCGCCCCCCCCCCCCCCCCCCCCGCGCGACTCTCGTACTACCTGCGGGTGAGACCGATCCCCCTCCGCACCACCCCTCACCGACGCTCTTCCACCTGCGGGTGAGAACGATTACGTCGTAGGGTCTAGGGATGAGGATCGTCTCCTTGCTGCCGTCGGCCACCGAGATCTGTTTCGCTCTCGGTGGCGGCGACGACGTGCTCGGGGTGACCTTCGAATGCGACTACCCTCGCGAGGCGCGGGACCGGCGGATCGTCTCGACCACGAATCTTCCGGAAGGCCTGACGCCGGCCGAGATCGATGCGGCCGTCCGGGCGAAGGTTGCGGCGGGTGAGGATCTCTACAAGCTCGACCGCGACGCGCTGCGCGCTCTCGACCCGGAGCTCGTCATCACCCAGGACCTCTGCGCGGTCTGCGCGATCGACGTCGACGATGTCGAGGAGGCGCTGTCGTACCTCGGCTGCCGTGCCGACGTGGTGACCACCGATCCGCACGATCTCGACGAGGTGTTCGACTCGATCGAGACCATCGGCAACGCCATCGGGCGCCCGGCCGGCCGGTTCGTCGAGGATCTCCGCAAGCGGCTCGCGAAGGTCCGGATCCAGGGCAGTACCCGGGTGATGCTGCTCGAGTGGACCGATCCGCCGTTCGCTCCCGGGCACTGGATCCCCGAGATGATCGAGTACGCCGGCGGCGTCAGTGTGCTCGGCACCTCCGGAGTGCGGTCCGTCCGGACGACCTGGCCGGCGATCGAAGCGGCTCGCCCCGACGTGATCGTCTCTGCCCCTTGCGGGTTCGACCTCGACAAGGCTGCCCAGCTCACCACGGAGCTCCTCGACCGCAACGTCCTGCCTCCCGGCGTACCGGTCTGGGCGGTCGACGCCAACGGCTACTTCGCCCGCCCCGGCCCCCGCCTCGTCGAAGGCGTCGAAGCCCTGGCCGGCATCCTCACCAACAGCCCGGTAGAACCTTCCATCGCCCGGCGCCTCCGCTAGCCCGGTGAGCAGGTGGCCTGGTGATCCGTTAGGTTCCTGGCATGTTCTCGGGGTTTGCGGTTGTGGGCTTCATCGCCGTCGTGGGGTTCGCGGCGGTCATCGGGCTGGCGATCCGGCAGTCCCTCAAGCATCGCGACTTCCTGCAGGCCCGGGGGCACGCGGCGGCGCAGCTCGGCTGGTATCCGGCGCCGCCCAATCCGTGGCTGGTAGAAGTTGCCGCGGGCATCTATCAGCGGGGGAAGCCCGGGGAGATGTTCGCCGGCGACTTCCGCGGCCGGGGGATGTGCGTGCTGGACTACAGCTACACGACCACCTCCACCGGGTCGGACGGTCAGACCACGACGACCACGCACCGGGTGTTCATGGTCGCGCTCAACCTGCCGGTCGCGTTGCCGCCGCTGCGGTTGACGATGGACTCGAAGTTCCAGCGGATGTTCGGCGGTCGTGACATCGAGCTCGAGAGCAAGGCGTTCAACGACGCGTTCCGGATCAACTGTGCCGACGACCGGTACGCGTCCGCCGTACTGCATCCCCGGATGATGGAGTGGATGCTGCACAACCCCGGCCTCGAGTGGCAGCTGTCCGGCAACGCCCTGGTCAGCTGGGGGCGTGGGCATTTCACGATCCCGGACACCATCGCCCGGCTGGAAGTGATGGCGCGAGTGATCGACCTCCTCCCGCCCTTCGTACTACGAGACTACGGCCAACGGACCTACTGACGCCCGGTAAGACGGGGCCTCGTCGGACGAGCTACCGTCGCCGCCTCACCTACTGAGCCAGGCGCGTCCAGACCTGGCGAAGCGCGCGGGCCGTATCGCCTTCCAGACCGGCATCGTCCAGCGTCTCGGCCAACTCGTCGAACTCCGGCCCCCACCGCCACGCAACGCTCCGCAGACTCTCAGGCAATCCCGGATCCTTCAACGACCCAGCGTCCGCCCTGACCTGCTGCGCCACCAGCGACTCCGTCACCCCCTGCTTAGCCGCCAGCTCAAAGGCGAGAACCGCGAGCGCCGCCTTCCCCTTGTTGTAGAACGCGTACGCCGACTTGGCCGCACTCGCCGCTCCCGGCTCATCCCCCACGACCATCGGTGTCACCGCAGTCCCCGACCACAGCTCTGCCACCTCCGCAGCCGCAGTACCGGACAGCATCAGGTGCGTCGGTGAAGATCCCCCAACCGGCGGTGGTCCCACCACCCCCGCGTCAACAAAGGTTGCCAAGGGCAACGCTTCCTGGGCGGCCAAGAGCGACTTCGGCGACAGCGGATTCGCTTCGACGTAGAGCCCGCCGAATCCCTCCGCACCAACGCGCCGCGCGATCTCCAGAGCTCCCTGAGGTGCGCACGAGCACAGCACGACTTCCGCCGACCCGACTGCCTCCGCGAACGGCGTACCGATCAATCCCGCTGCCTCGGCCCGCTCCACAGACGCCGTACGACGCCCTTCGGGCACCCAGTGCACCTCATGCCCCGCCACCACCAGTTGCGCAGCGAGCTGAGATCCCATAGCCCCCGGATGAAAGACAGCGATCCGCATTCCAAAGCTCCTGACAAGATGCGAAGGGAAGGGAAGGGAAGGGAGTCTAGTGCTGACCAAGATAGGTCAGTACTGCGAGCACCCGGCGGTGATCCTCGGGGTTCGAGACGAGGCCGAGCTTGGCCATGATGCTGCCGATGTGGGTCTCCACCGTGCGCTCGTTCAGCCAGAGGCGACGGCTGATCCCCGCGTTCGTGTATCCCTCCGCCATCAGCGCCAAGACCTCCCGCTCCCGCGGCGTCAATGGTGCGAGGCGATCGTCGTGATGTGGGCGTCCGATCAGCCGGCCGACCACCTCCGGGTCCAACGCCGAACCACCAGCAGCGACTCGGGTCAACGCGTCCAGGAACTGGTCGACGTCCAGCACGCGATCCTTCAGCAGATACCCGAAGCCGCCCGAGCTGACCAACTCCACCGAATGCCGGGTCTCGACATGCTGCGACAGCAACACGATCCCCATCTTCGGCTGACTGATCCGCAACCGCCGCGCCGCCCGAGCGCCGTCATCGGTGTTGTCCGGCGGCATCCGAATATCAATCACCGCCAGATCAGGCACCGTCTCGGCAACCACGGTCATCAACGTCTCGGCATCCCCCGCCCGCCCGACGATCTCGTGCCCCGCATCGGCCAGCAACCGCGCCAGCCCCTCCCGAAACAACGCCGAGTCCTCCCCGATCACGATGCGCACAGCACCATCACCTCCCCGCGAGCCGCGCGGACCAGCCCTTTCACGACTCGCACGGCAGCACCGCCTCTACCGTCGTCCCGCGGCCGACCGGACTGCGCATCGACAAAGATCCACCGACTGCCGCCACCCGATCGACCAGACCGCTCAGCCCAGACCCCGGTCGTGGCACCGCTCCCCCGCAGCCGTCGTCCTCGACGCTGATCCGGACGTCGTCGCCTGATCGCGCCACCCGGACGGCGATCGAGGTCGCCTGGGAGTACTTCGCCGCGTTCGTCACCGCTTCAGCCGCCACGAAGTACGCGGTAGTCGCCAGATCCTCCGGCAACTGCTCGGCCGGGATATGCAGCTGCACCGGAATCGGCAAGGACTGCGTGATCGCGGTCAACGCCGCATGCAACCCGTCATCGAGGCTCGTCGGCCGCAACCCGTGCGCGATCTGCCGCAGCTCAGCGATCGCCGTAGCCAACTCCGCCACCCCCTGATCAAGCAGCCCGTTCACATCCACAGACCCGTCGTCGAGGTGCCGCTGAGCCAGCCGCATCGCCATCCCCAGCGACACCAACCGCTGCTGAGCCCCATCGTGCAGATCCCGCTCGAGCCGCCGCCGCTCCGCATCGCCGGCCTGCACCAAACGCGTCCGACTCGCCTCGACCTCACGCAACGCCAGCGCCAACTCCGCCCGCAACCGAGTCACCTCCACCAGACTCGCCGCCCCGGCAGCAACCGCCTTCAGTACTGCGGAACCACTCTCGGCCGAAGCCAGTACGCCGATCTGCGCGCCACCGAGCATCACCGGCACACCCCCTGCGGCAGCAACCGCCGTACCAGCTGCATCGACGAAGCCCGATGATCCCGGGATCAGCAGTCCGACTCGGAGTGAGGGGTCGCGCAACGCAGTACGGAGTGCTTTCTCCAGCTCCTCCGGTTGCGCCCGTTCGGTGTGGATCCGTTGCTGCAGGTCCTCGATCGCCAGTAGGGCGGCCCGTCGCGGCGGATAGAGCCGCCGATCGACAACGCGTTGCAGCCGTGCCCGCAACGGCGTGAGCGCCAACGCGCAAACAGCCGTCGCTGCAGCGGCTGCGGAGGCTGATCCCTGTCCGAGGAACAGCCCGAGAGTCAGCGCGCTCACCGCGTAGGTGCCGAGCAGCACCACGGTCACGATCGCGTACGTGACCGTGTCGGCGAGGACCCGATCCACGTCGTACAGGTCGTGCCGCAGCATCGCGACCGCCACCGACGCCGGCACCGCGATCAATGCGGCAATTCCGAAGACCGTCGAGATCAGCCCGGTCCGGCCGCTGACGAGGATCTCGGTCAGACAGACGAAGGGGAAGGTCACCACGGCCAGCCCCGCCAGCGACAGCCACTTGAGCTGCGCCCGGGGTCGGCCGGTCGACCGCCGGAAGCGGATGAACAACGAGACCCCGCACGCGAGCAGCAGCATGAGCATCGACCAGAAGACGGCCTCGCTGAGCACCCGCACCAGCAGAGGCGGTTCCCCGAACGGCCGCGGCAGATCCTGCAGCGGCGCCGGGAAGGGTGCACTTGCGAAGGCGCTCAACGCCTGCTGCGCAAGGCAAAGCACCAAGAGAAGAGCCGGTACGACGCGCCAGCGCCGCCCCGGCAACCGCCCGTCCGGGAAGTGCAGCAGGACAAGAGCGACCGCGACGAACAGCCACCAGCCCGACTCGTCAAGCGCCGCGACCACCCGGCTGTCCAGCGGCAACCCGCCCGGATCGGCGACCGCCACCGCGTAGTACACGTCTCGCGCCGCCAGGAACATCGCGCACGCACCGGCCCACGCCAGCAGCGGCCCGACCAGGTTCCCGCGTACCCGAACCGCGATCAGCAGCCCGAGCATCGTGATCGCCGCGCTGATCGTGCCCAGCGCGAGATAGTTGCGGGCTGTGTGCGGACCGAGCGGATGCGTGAGCAGCAGCCAGACGCTACCCACCGGCATCGCCACGACGATGAGCAGGAAGGCGCCGAGCAGACCCCGCCGCGGCCACCGCATGTCGTCAGAGTAAGTCCGAACCTTTGAGAAAGGCTCCGAGCCAGCACGGAGATCAGGTTCCGCGCCCGCTCCGATGTGCCGCACACCCCGCCGGCGGTTCTCTGAAGACCTCGAAACCATTCTTCGGAGGTTCCAGCCATGTCGACCGAAACAGCCCAACTCACACCGGTCTCCGATCCGGTCACCCGCCGCCGGGTCGGCTTCGTCAGCCTCGTCCTGGCGCTCACCGCCGTCGCCGCGCTCCCCGGCGGCCTCCTGTGGCCGTCCCCGTCAGGAGGCGGCGAGACCTACACGTACGCCGATATCCAGCCGATCCGCGATCGCTGGTGGATGCTGCTGGTCTTCCTCAGCGCCAACCTGATCCTGAATGTGCCAGCCCAGGCCCTGGCCACAGTCATCCTCGTACGCCGCCGCGGCGCCGCCTGGGCGTCGGCCGGTGGCGCGGTGATGTGGATCGGCACCGCCCTGTACGCCGTGGGCGTCGGCGGATGGGCCGCGACGTACTACTTCGCCACCTCACCAGCGGTCGGTCAGGCTGCCGGGTCCGCGGTGATGGACGCCACCGCCGACGACCTGCTGCATCTGTTCGGCGCGATGATCACCGGCTCGCTGATGGTTGCCGTGGGCACCGTGATCCAGACGGTCGGCCTGTGGCGCTCGCACGCCGTGCCGCGCTGGATCCCGCTGCTCTGGCTGACGACCATCCTGACCTTCGTCATCCCGGGCAACGGGGTCGCCGGGCTGCTGACCGCCGTACCGATGACCGCCGCATCGATCGGTACCGCGTACTACGCCTGGCGCGCGGCCCGGGCGGGTTAGGCGCGGCCCTCGAAGAGGCTGGTGACCGAGCCGTCCTCGAAGACCTCGCGGATCGCGCGGCTGATCAGCGGGGCGATCGAGAGCTCGGTCAGCTTGTCGAACTTGCGCTCCTCGGCGATCGGCAGCGTGTTGGTGACGATCACCTCCATCGCCTGGCAGTTCTTCAGCCGGTCGACCGCCGGGCCGGACAAGATGGCGTGCGTCGCGGCGATCACCACGCCCGCGGCGCCGTCGGCCATCAGCGCGTCGGCCGCCTTGGTGATCGTGCCGCCGGTGTCGATCATGTCGTCGACCAGGATGCAGACCCGGCCCTTGACCTCACCGACGACCCGGTTGGCGACGGTTTCGTTCGGCCGGTCGATGTCGCGGGTCTTGTGGATGAAGGCCAGCGGCGCGTTGTTCAGCCGGGCCGACCACTGCTCGGCGACCTTGATCCGGCCGGCGTCCGGGGAGACCACGGCCAGCTGCTGGTCGCCGTACTTGTTCCGCACGTAGTCCGACAGGATCGGCAGCGCCATCAGGTGGTCCACCGGGCCGTCGAAGAAGCCCTGGATCTGCGAGGTGTGCAGGTCGACGCAGATCAGCCGGTTCGCGCCGGCGGTCTTGAACAGGTCGGCCATCAGCCGGGCCGAGATCGGCTCCCGGCCGCGGTGCTTCTTGTCCTGCCGGGCATACCCGTAGAACGGCAGCACCACGGTGATCCGCTTGGCCGACGCCCGCTTCAGCGCGTCGACCATGATCAGCTGCTCCATGATCCACTCGTTGATCGGCGAGGTGTGGCTCTGGATCACGAACGCGTCCGAGCCACGCACCGACTCCTCGAAGCGGACGTAGATCTCGCCGTTGGCGAAGTCGTACGCCGACGTCGGCACCAGCCCCGCGCCGAGCTGCTCGGCCACCTCCGCCGCCAGGCCCGGATGGGCCCGGCCGGAGAACACCATCAGGTTCTTCTCGGTGGTCCGCTTCATGCCGCTCATGGTCATGCCTCCCGTTAGGCCTTCTCGCCAGTGTCGCTCAGCTTGCCCGCATGCGCTGCTGCCTGCGTCTGTCCTGCTGCTTCCTGGGCCTCGGCCGCTTCGGCCGCCTTCGCCGTCTTCGTGCCGGCCCGCTTGCGGGCGACCCAGCCGCGGATGTTGCGCTGTTTGCCGCGCGCGACGGCGATCTCGCCGGCCCCGATCGGCTCGGTGACCGCGGACCCGGCCGCGACGTACGCGCCGTCCGCGATCGAGGCCGGCGCAACCAGGACGGAGTTGCTGCCGACGAACGAGTACCGCCCGACGGTGCTGTGGAACTTGTTGACCCCGTCGTAGTTGGCGAAGATCGTCCCGGCGCCGATGTTCGCGCCTTCCCCGATCGTCGCGTCCCCGGCGTAGGTGAGGTGCGGGACCTTGGCGCCGTCGGCGATCACGGCGTTCTTGGTCTCGACGAAGGTGCCGATCTTGCCCTTCACGCCGAGCGTCGTACCGGGCCTGAGGTAGGCGAACGGGCCGACCGTCGCACCCGCTCCGATCACCGCACCCGAGCCGTGGGTGCGGATGATGCTCGCGTTCTCGCCGACCTGGATGTCGGTCAGCGTGGTGTCCGGGCCGATCGTGGCTCCGGTGGCGACGGTCGTCGTACCGTGCAGCTGGGTGTTGGGAAGCAGGGTCACGTCCTGCTCGAGAGTGACCGTGGAGTCGACCCAGGTGGTGTTCGGGTCGACGATCGTGACGCCGGAACGCATCAGGGTGTCGAGCGTCCGGCGGTTCAGTTCGGCGCGAAGGGTGGCCAGCTGGACCCGGTCGTTCACGCCCTCGGTCTGCATCGCGTCCTGGGTGACGAACGCTCCGACCCGCTTGCCGTCGCTCTTCGCGATCGCGAGCACGTCGGTCAGGTACAGCTCGCCCTGCGCGTTGTCGGTGCCGATCCGGCTCAGCCCGTCGCGCAGGGTGGCCGCGTCGAAGACGTAGATGCCGGCGTTGATCTCGTCGATCTGCCGCTGCTCGGGCGTGGCGTCCTTGTGCTCGACGATCCCGGCGACGCTGCCGTCCTCGGCGGGGACGATCCGCCCGTAGCCGGTGGGGTCGGGGACCCGCGCGGTCAGCACGGTGATCGCGTTCGCGCTCTTGTCGTGCTCCGCGACCAGCTCCTGCAGGGTGTCGGCGGTCAGCAGCGGCACGTCACCCGACGTGACGATGACCTCGCCCTCGAAGCCTTCCGGTACGGCGGTCAGCCCCGCGCGCACGGCGTCGCCGGTGCCGAGCTGCTGCTCCTGGACGGCGGTACGCACGTCCGGGTCGATCGCGGCCAGATGGGCCTCGACCTGCTCCCGGCCGGTACCGACCACGACGACCAGATGCTCCGGCGCGAGTGCACGGGCGGTGACCACCGCGTGCCCGACGAGACTGCGCCCGCCGATCTCGTGCAGCACCTTCGGGGTCGCGGATTTCATCCGGGTCCCCTGACCGGCGGCCATCACGATGACCACCGCAGGACGATGGGAAGTCACGCGGTCTTCTCCTCGAGTTCCCTGCGAATTCGGGTAGAACCAGTTTCTGGGCACTCGAAAACGGGGTGCCTGCGCAAGGGTACTTGCTCAGCCGGCGACGCTGCGCAGGGACTCCACCAGGGTGGTCTCGGTGAACCCGGTGTACTGCTTCATCAGCCGCTCGCGGGCGAACTGGTTGTACCCGCGCCGGGCCACCTGCGCGTAGTACTCGGTGACGGGCTTGAGGCCGATCTGCTTGATCAGGTGCTCGACGGCGATCCAGCTGATGTCGTAACTGTCCGTAGTCGAGAACTCGTCGTCGCCGGGCAGCCGGGTCAGGTCGCCGATCACCCGCCGGTTGATCTCGGTCCGCGCGTTGGCGATCTCCAGGGCCTTGCCGGACGCGGCGACCTGCAGGTTCTCGGCGTACTGCGCCATCCCTTCGGCCAGCCAGCGCGGTGTGCTGTCACCGAGCCGTACGGCGAGTAGGTGGACCAGTGCGTGCGTCTCCTTGGCGGTGTCGAACGTCGCGATCGCGGCTGGGCGGATGACGACGTAGCCGCCGACGGGTCGCGAGTCCGGGCCTGGGCTCGGCATCGGCTGGATCCGGGCCGGCTCGTCGCCGGGGAGCATCGGTGGGAGCTCGGTCAGGACGGTCGGCTCGCGCATCGCGACGACGAGCGGGACGACCTGGAGGTAGCCCTTCCAGAGTTTGCGGACCGACTTCGCCGTACGGACCGTTTGATCGGCCAGCCGTTGCGCGAGGAGTTGCTGGCCCTGGTCGACGATCACCAGGACGTTCTTGCGCTTGACCACGGCGATCTGGCCGAAGTCCCAGGGTTGCCGGCCGGCGCCGATCGCCTGGTCGAGATGGTCGTCGGCGACGAGCACCAGGTGACCGCCGCGAACGGTGTACGTGTAGCCGACGTCGGTGGCGGTCTGGTCGAGCCGGGCGCCGTAGATCTGGTAGCGCATGCTGACCCGGAAGGTGCCGGTGGCGAGGCCGAACCGGCGTACGGCCAAAGGATCGGTCCACACCTCGGCGCGCCGGTAGGTGACGAGCATGCCGACGGTGCGCAGGTTCTGGAACAGCACCCGCTGCTCGGCCCGCAGCTCGGGCGCGACATCGGCCAGGAACAGGTTCACGTCGCCGGTCTTCACGGCGATCCCGCGGCGCGCCAGGATCGCGTCGACAGCCGCCCCCAACCGGGGATCCAGGTCACCGGTCGCGCTCGGCCGCACCTGATCCAGCGTCGGCCCACTCATCGCGGCCGCGGTCAGGTCGAGGTTCTGGGGTCCCGGGGTGATGGCAAGCCAGAGACTGCCGCCCACCACCAGCGCAGCAACCACCCCCGGCCAGGCAGCACCAACCCACCGCCGCCCCGCCGCCCACAACCCCACCATCGCAGCCCTCTCGCCCAACCCCCACACCCAGCCCCGCCCAATAGTCGCCCACCCCCCACCCACAAACAAACCCGCTCGTCGAACCGAGACCTTCTATCTTGAGGGCATGGATGTGGAGTTCAGTGGTGAGGTGTGGTTCTGGCGGGGGCCGGCGCCCTGGTACTTCGTGACGGTGCCGGAGGACGAGTCGGGGCAGCTGGAGGCGACCTCGACGGCGGTCAGCTACGGCTGGGGAATGATCCCGGTCACCGCCCAACTCGGCGACACCTCCTGGACCACTGCCCTCTTCCCCAAGGACGGCGCCTACGTCGTCCCCCTCAAAGCCTCGGTCCGCAAAGCCGAACAAATCGACGAAGGCGACACCCTCACCATCCGCCTCACCGTCGATGTCTAGGCACCTCTCAACGCCTCACGTCATCGTCCACTCCTGGTTCACCACCCGCCGCATCCCGCGCGCCGACATCCTGAGCGCCCGCGCCACGCCGTACGACGGCCAGATCGGCCTCCACACCGACCGCGTCTGCCAACTGGAACTCGAACTCCGCACCCGCCCCGACCCACTCCCCGTCCGCGCGATCGTCGCCACCACCCGCAGCCGCCGGGTCCAGCGCATCGCCTACGTCCTCCGGTCGACCTCGAGGTCACCTAAAGTGTCCGGGTGACGACCGCCCTCTTCCTGTTGGTCCTGGTCCTGCTGGCCGGAGCTCTGATCGCGGGCATCACGAGCGCCCGCCAAGCCCGCCGCCTACCGGTACTCCGGACGCCGACCGTCTCGGACGGCACCGGCCCCGGAGAGTCGTACCGCCCGCCCGCCGAAGAACTCCCCGTGGCCGACGAGGACGAGGACGACCCGACCTACCGCGCTGTCATGGCCGCCCTCGAAGCCCACTCCAAGCGCGCCGACCGCAAGGCCCTTTACTCCAACATCCTCTTCTTCGCCGCCGGCGTCCTGGCCAGCATCCTCATAACCCTCTTGGTCCACCCTCTCTAAACCGAACGCCGGGCGACCACCACCAGCGACGGCACCCCCGCCACGCTCTCAGCCACCCGCAATTCGGCGACTCGCTCGAGCCCAGCCGCACCCAGCAACTCCCAGAGCTGGTCGGGTTGCCAGAGGTAGGTGGTCCAGGTGACTGGTACTCCGCCGTACGCCGTGGTGCGGGGGATCTCGCCGTCGCCCTGGTGGGTTCCGATGATCAGGTGCCCGCCGGGAACCAGCGCCTGAGCGAAGTTCCGCAGTACGGCGGGAAGAATGTCGCGCGGCAGGTTGAACAGCGACCACCAGCCGAGGATCCCGCCCAGCGAGGACTCCGCCAGCTCCAACTCGGTCGCCGATCCGACCTCGAACCGCAGCTCGGGATACACCCGATGAGCGTGCTCGATCATCCGCGGCGACAAGTCCACCCCGGAGACCTCAAGCCCCCGCTCAGCCAAGTACGCCGTCACCGTCCCCGGCCCGCACCCAACATCCAGCACCGGCCCGAGCCCCCGCACCGCCCCCACAAACCCGTCAACCGCCACCCGCAACCACGGGTACGCCGCCAGGTCCCCCAGATTCATCTCCACATAGTTGTCAGCCACCCGGTCATAAGACTCCCGAACCACCGACAGATCCCCAGGCTCCTCAATCCGCATAACCCCAAACCCTAGTAACCACCACCGACACCCACCCGCCACCAGACCCCGCCCGTCACCCCTGCCGGCGCGAGGAGCCAGAGAGCAGCCACCACCCACCGCGAAGAGGCACTGCTGTACCGACGGACATGAGGTGTCGTGTTTCGAGGGATGCGCTCCGCTCAGGTTGGCTGTCGCGACGGCGGATTTGGGCGACGCCTCATGTCCGTCGGTACGCCGGGACTGCGAGTTCTGCGCGGAACTGGCTTGTCCCGATCGACAGGAGATAGTCGGTCCTCGAGCCGCTCGCCACGCTCATCGGCGCGCCGGGCGGCCGTAGTACAAGGTTTATTTTCTGTCGATCGGGACAGCCGTTACGTGAAAACGGCCGGCGAGCGGCGGTGAGGGCTGTTGTCGGAGCTTGTCAGCGTTCGAGGCAGAACTCGTTGCCTTCGGGGTCTTGCATGACGGCGCCATCCTGGTCCTGGTGGACAATCGTCGCGCCCAGTGAGCGGAGGCGATCGACCTCGGCTCCGACGTCGCCGATCGCGCGGAGGTCGAAGTGCTGGCGGTTCTTCGCCGTCTTCTCCTCCGGGACCCGTTGGAACCACAGGTTGGGACCGCCCCAGCCGGCAGGTTCAACCCAAGCGCGGTCTTCGGTGCTGTCCTCGTCGACGTTCGACCCCAGCGCGGCAGCCCAGAACGTCGCGACAACGAGCGGATTGCGGCAGTCGAAGGTGACGGATTTGACGAAGGCGACCATTCCGTCATCCTACGGACGCTCACCGGCCCGGGCATGACACAAGCCCCAGGTCAGAAACGCTCTGACCTGGGGCTTCGGGCTGCTCCCCCGCCTGGTTTCGATCCAGATCTTCGAGATTCAAAGTCTCGCGGGCTGCCGATTACCCCACAGGGGATCGCGGTGTACGCCGGAACAGTGTGCCATGAGTGGGGGGACGACACGCGAGGGGTTCCTTACCTACGGAGCCGTAGGTTACGGTGGCGTAGGTAACCCGTCCGACTCCACGAGGGATACGCCATGACTCCAGTTGCCGCACCGGAGGCGCCCACCGGCGCCCAGCAGGCGAACGAGTTCGATGACAAGGGCACGCTCGGCGGTGAGCAGAAAGGCGCCTGGGAGCAGATCGCTCTGGCGTTGTTCATCGGGATCCCGTTCCTTGCCCTGCTGGCCGCGGCGCCGATCGCCTGGGGTGGTTTCCTCGGCTGGCACGACGTGGTGCTCGCGGTGATCTTCTACACGGTCTCCGGGCACGGCATCTCGATCGGCTTCCATCGGTACTTCACGCACAAGTCTTTCAAGCCGAACCGGCCGCTGAAGTACGCGCTGGCAATCGCCGGTTCGCTGGCGATCGAGGGTCCGGTGGTGCGTTGGGTGGCCGATCATCGCAAGCACCACAAGTTCTCCGACCGCGACGGTGATCCGCACAGCCCGTGGAAGTACGGCACGAGCATGAAGGCACTCACCAAGGGTTTCCTGCACGCGCACATCGGCTGGCTGTTCGACACCGAGCAGACCCCGGCCCGCCAGTACGCGCCGGATCTGCTGAAGGACCGCGACATCGTCCGCGTCTCGAAGCTGTTCCCCACCCTCGTGCTCTTCTCCCTGCTGGCCCCCGCGATCATCGGTGGCCTGTGGTCCTGGTCGATCGAGGGCGCGCTGACCGCGTTCTTCTGGGCCAGCCTGGTCCGGATCGCGCTGCTGCACCACGTCACCTGGTCGATCAACTCGATCTGCCACACGATCGGCGACCGGCCGTTCAAGAGCCGGGACAAGTCGGGCAACGTCTGGTGGCTGGCGATCCTCAGCCAGGGCGAGTCGTGGCACAACCTGCACCATTCCGATCCGACCTGCGCGCGGCACGGCGTACTGCGGGGCCAGCTCGACACCTCGGCCCGGACCATCTGGTTCTTCGAGCGCTGCGGCTGGGTCTCCGACGTCCGCTGGCCGGTCAAGGAGCGGCTGGAAGCCCGGCGGCTGACCGCCGCGGACCGAGCGGCGGCCTGAGGGCGCCGTAAATCTCCCACCTGGTGAGACCGAAGTACGGCATGATGCTGACGTGATCTTCAGGGCGTGGCATCAGTGACGGAACCCAAGCCACGACGCTCCACCCGGGTCCGGATGACGAGTGCGGAGCGCCGTGAACAACTCATCACCATCGCCCGGGGCCTTTTCGCCCAGAAGGGGTTCGAGGCGACTTCGGTCGAGGAGATCGCGGCCCGCGCCGAGGTCTCCAAGCCGGTCGTCTACGAACACTTCGGCGGCAAAGAAGGCCTGTACGCCGTAGTCGTGGATCGCGAGGTCCGCAAACTCCTCGACATGGTGACCGATTCGCTCACCGCCGGCCGCGCCCACGAGCTCGTCGAGCAGGCCGCGCTCGCGTTGCTGGACTACATCGAGAGCTCCTCCGACGGGTTCCGGATCCTGGTCCGCGATTCGCCGGTCGGCAGCTCGACCGGTTCGTTCATCTCGATCCTCAGCGACGTCGGGACCCGGGTCGAACACATCCTGGCCGAGGAGTTCAAGCGCCGCGGGCTGGATCCGAAGTTCGCGCCGATGTACGCGCAGATGCTGGTCGGCATGGTCGCGCTGACCGGCCAGTGGTGGCTCGACGTCCGCCGGCCGAAGAAGCCCGACGTGGCAGCACACCTGGTCAACCTCGCCTGGAACGGCCTGTCCGGCCTGGAGGCCAAGCCCACGCTCTCGACCCGGCCTCACAAGTAGCAGCCCGTACTGCGAACCGCCCGCCGGCGCCGCGTAGGACCAGGCGCGGACGGGCCGTAGGACCACGGTAGGACGGCGAGTCCCGCCCCTGGCATGACTTGGGACGCGGCCGATCGCCGTACCCTGACCCGCATGACGGGGATCCTGGCCGCGCGCAGCCTGCCGGCGAAGAGCAAGGCGTTCGACCTGCTGCTCGCCGGCGTCCTGACGCTGTTCTTCGGCCTGATCTCCCTCACCCAGGAGCACTTCGGCGGCATCCTCGGCCTGGCCATGCTGGTCCCGCTGGTCTGGCGCCGCAGCCATCCCGAACTCGTCTTCTTCGGCGTCTCAGCGGTAGCCGTCTTCCAATGGCTGCTCGGCGTCTCCCTGCAAGGCGGCAACGTCGGCCTGCTGGTCGCGCTCTACGCGATCTCCGTGTACGGCGCGGTGCGCTGGAGCCGGATCGCCCTGGTGGTGGGCGGCATGGGCGTCCTGATGGCGACCGCTCGCTACAACACCAGCAACGACTGGAAACAGCAGTTCACGATGATGGTGTCGCTGGGCGCGCTCGTCTTCGGGATCTGGGCCTTCGGTGAACGCCGCCGGACCCGCGGCCTGTACGTGCAGCAACTCGAGGAACGCGCCGCCCAGCTCGAACGCGACCGCGATCGCGAGGCCAAGCTCGCCGTCTCGAACGAGCGCACCCGGATCGCCCGGGAGATCCATGACGTGGTCGCGCACGGCCTGTCGATCATGATCGTCCAGGCCGACGGAGGCCTGTACGCCGCGGACGCGTCACCCGAACAGGCCAAGAAGGCGCTGGCGACGATCGGCGACACCGGGCGCGCCTCGCTGACCGAGATGCGCAAGATGCTCGGCCTGCTGAAACAGGACGCCCAGCCCGAACTGGATCCGAACCAGCCGCGCCCACAACCAGGTGTCTCCTCGCTCCCGGAGCTGATCGACAACGTCCGGCAGACCGGGCTGGCGGTCGACTACCAGGTGACCGGGATACCGCGGGATCTGCCCGCGTTGCTCGGCCTCACGGCGTACCGGATCGTGCAGGAAGGTCTGACGAACACGCTGAAACACGCCGGGCCGGGGGCGCAGACCTCCGTCCTGCTGGACTTCGGGCGCGAGATGCTGACCGTGGTGGTCACCGACAACGGCCGCGGAGCCGGGCTGGTGCCGGGCAGCGATCCGGGGCACGGCCTGATCGGGATGCGGCAACGCGCCTCGATCTCCGGCGGTACGGTGAGCGCCGGACCCAAGGTCGGCGGCGGTTACGAAGTGATCGCCAAGCTGCCCTACAACCTGCCTGCTGGAGGAGATCAGTGACCGAGACCGGACCTGTCGAAGACGGTGTGATCCGGGTGTTCCTGGTGGACGACCAGGAACTGGTCCGGGCCGGGTTCACGATGCTGGTGGATTCGCAGGCCGACATGCGGGTGGTCGGTCAGGCCGGCGACGGTGGCGAGGCGCTGGAGAAGCTCCAGGTGACCGCGAGCGACGTCGTACTGATGGACGTCCGGATGCCGAGGCTGGACGGCGTCGAGGCGACCAGGCAGCTCCAGTCGTTGCCGCAGGCCCCTAGGGTGATCGTGCTGACGACGTTCGACCTGGACGAGTACGCGTTCGCGGCGATCAAGGCCGGCGCGGCCGGGTTCCTGCTGAAGAACACGCCGCCGGCCGATCTGCTCTCGGCGATCCGGCAGGTGCACTCCGGCGACGCGGTCGTCTCTCCCAGTACGACGCGGCGCCTGCTCGAGCACTTCGCCGGAGCGCTGCCGGACGAGGAGACCGAGCGCCCCGACCTGGCCGCCCTGACCGCCCGCGAGCGCGAGGTTCTCGTCGAGGTCGCCCGCGGCCTGTCGAACACCGAGATCGCCACCCTCTTCACGTTGTCCGAGGCAACGGTCAAGACCCACATCGGCCGCATCCTGGCCAAAACCGGTCTCCGCGACCGCGTCGCCCTGGTAGTCCTCGGCTACGAGACCGGCCTGGTCAAAACCAGCAAGTAGGCGGCTCCGTACGACTGGGGTCGTACGTGGAGTCCATTCCGTGGTCCGACTCTTCTGGGGTTTCCGATCACTACCTTTTCGGAGTGTGGGCGAGAACGTCTCGTTCCTAGTGCTTCGAGGAGAACGATGAGCATCCAGACCGGTGAGCTCCCGCTCGGCCGTTTGCCGCAGGACGTCGCGGACCGGACGGCGATCCGGGCGCACGAGTTGCGCAAGGTGTACGGATCCGGCGATACCGCGGTGGCGGCGCTCGACGGGGTGTCGGTCGACTTCGGCGTCGGCCGGTTCACCGCGATCATGGGCCCGTCCGGTTCCGGCAAGTCGACGCTGATGCACTGCCTGGCCGGGCTGGACACACCGACCGGCGGTCAGGTGCTGCTCGGCGAGACCGAGCTGACCCAGCTGCCGGACGCCGAGCTGACCCGGATCCGCCGGGACCGGATCGGCTTCGTCTTCCAGTCGTTCAACCTGCTGCCGATGCTCTCGGCGAAGGACAACATCCTGCTCCCGCTCGAACTCGGCGGTCGCAAGCCCGACCAGCAGTGGCTGACCACGCTGATCGACGTCCTCGGCCTGCAGGACCGGCTCACCCACCGACCGTCGGAGCTGTCCGGCGGTCAGCAGCAGCGGGTCGCCGTGGCCCGCGCACTGGTCGGCCGGCCCGAGGTGGTCTTCGCCGACGAGCCGACCGGCAACCTGGACTCGCGGTCCGGCGCCGAGGTGCTCGGCTTCCTGCGCCGCTCGGTCCGTGAGTTCGGTCAGACCGTCGTGATGGTGACGCACGACCCGCTGGCGGCGTCGTACGCCGACCGCGTGGTGATGCTTGCCGACGGCAAGCTTGCCGGCGAGCTGCTCGAGCCCACCCCGGAGACCGTGCTCGGCGCGCTGCGGCAGCTGGGGGCCTGACCGTGCGACGTTCGATCCTCTCCTCCCTGCGCGCCCATCTGGGCCGCCTGATCGCCGCCTGTCTGGCGATCGTGCTGGGCGTCGGCTTCGGCACCCTGGCGATGACCACGCACGCCTCGGCAGTGCACGGCATCGACGAAACCATCGGCAAGCAGTACGGCGGTGTCGACGCGGTGATCTCCGCGCAGACCGCGAGCATCGCTCCCAAGGACGTGGCCGCGGCGCGCAAGGTGCCGCAGGCCGACTCGGTGGTCGCCACCACCTCGGCGTACATGCGTATCAAGTGGGCGGACAAGGTCCGGCCCGAAACGCTTGGTGTGCAGGCCCGCTACGACACCTCGAAGATCGCCGGACCCGTCGCCACCAGCGGCCGGCTCCCCGACAGCTCGCTCGAGGTAGCGCTGCCGGCGAAGCTCGCCGCGAAGCACCAGGTCGCGATCGGCTCGAAGCTGAGACTGGCCACGTACAACGACAAGGCCTTCACCGTCACCGTCGTCGGTCTGCTGGACGACTCGACCGCAGTCGGTACGGCGAACGCCGTGGCGACCGCGCAGTCGGTGAAGATCTTTGAACCCGAGGGCTACATCACCGATATCCGGGTCGCCGCCAAGCCCGGTATCTCCCAGGAGGCGCTGGCCGCGTCGCTGACCGATGCCGTCAGCAAGGACCTGCAGGTCTACACCGGCAAGGGGTACATCACCCACGAGATCGAGAGCTTCACGCACGGGATCGACATTCTCGGCGGAGTGTTCGGGATGTTCGCGGTGATCGCGTTGTTCGTCGCCTGCCTGGTGATCGGCAACACCTTCACGATCGTGATCGCCCAGCGGACCAGGGAAATGGCGCTGCTGCGCTGCGTCGGCGCCTCGCGTCGCCAGGTGTTCTCCTCGGTGCTCGCCGAGGCGAGCGTGGTCGGCCTGGTGGCGTCGGCCATCGGTGTGGTGTTCGGTGTCGTCCTGTCGGCGATCGGACTGACCCTGACCCGCCAGTTCGACTGGGGGATCCCGAAGATCGACCTGCACCTCAGCCCGGCCTCGGTCATCTTCCCGTTGCTGCTCGGCACGATTGCCACGATCGTCGCGGCGATCGTCCCGGCGCGGCGGGCGACCCGGGTCGCACCGCTGGCTGCGCTGCGTCCTGACACGGCACCGGTGGCCGCCTCCAAGGCCGGCCTGGTCCGGCTGGTCTTCGGCTTCCTGCTGATCGCCGGCGGCGGAGGACTGCTCGCCCTCAGCGCGCAGTCGAACCAGGTACTCGTCGGGGTCGGCGGCGGTGTCGTCTCGTTCGTCGGAATCCTGGCGATCGGTTCGTTGCTGGTGCCTGCGCTGGTCCGGCTGCTGGGCGCACTTCCGGCGCGGGGTGGCGGGGTCCCCGCCCGGATCGCGGTCGGCAACGCCGTACGGAACCCGAAGCGGACCGCTGCCACCACCTCCGCCTTGCTGATCGGCGTCACCTTGATCAGCCTGACCTGTGTCGGGATCGCTTCGGTCCGCAAGACGTTCGACATCACGATGGATGACCAGTACCCGGTCGATCTGATGGTGGAGACCTACAACGAGCCGATGCCGGCCACCGGCCAGCAGCAGTTGCACGACATCAAGGGAATCACCCAGGTGGTTCCGGTCCGGAGCGCCACCCTCAAGGCCGGTCAGGAAGAGGTCAACGTCTCCGGGATCGACCCGGTGGCGGGTGCTGCGGTGATCCACAACCCCGAGCTCGTCACAAAGCTGAAGACGCCGGGGACGGCGCTGCTCGACTACTCCACGATGAAGATGCTGCACCTGAGCGACGGATCCACGCTGACGCTGGTCTCCGGCAAGCAGAAGCTGGCGATGAAGGCGTACGTGGCGACCGGGCTGCATCCGATCACGATCAACGTGGCCGACCTGCAGAAGATCGCTCCGAAGGCGAACGTCGTCGGCTACTGGCTGGCGTCGGATCCCAAGGCGGACGGCTCGGACGTGATCGACGCGGTGGAGGAGTCGTTGCCGACGGTGAAGGACCTGTCGGTGAGCGGCGGGCTGGCCGAGCGTACGACGTACACGAAGGTCTTCGACGTGCTGCTGATCGTCGGGATCGGCCTGCTCGGGGTGTCGGTGCTGATCGCGCTGGTCGGGGTGGGGAACACGCTCAGCCTGTCGGTGCTCGAACGGACCCGCGAGAACGCCCTGCTCCGGGCGCTGGGGCTGACCAGGCGCCAGCTGCGCGGGATGCTCGCGATCGAATCGTTGCTGATGGCACTAGTCGCGGCCGGGTTGGGGATCGGACTCGGATTGCTCTACGGGTGGACCGGAACGACGGCGCTGATGGGTGGCCGGACGGCGACAGGTGCTGTCCAGTACGCGCTGCCGGTCGGCATGCTCGTCACGATCGCCCTGGTCGCCGCCGTAGCCGGCCTGCTCGCCTCGGTCCTGCCCGCCCGCCGAGCCGCCAAGGTCGCCCCAGCAGGAGCACTAGCCACCGAGTGAGCTCGTGGGTCTGAGGGGACCCACGAGTTCGCCGGGTCCGTGGATCTGAGGGGGTCCACGGAGCGGCGCAAGGGCCGGAGATCTCTGGGGAATCTCCGGCCCTTGCTCTTCTACACGATCTCGACGCGGTTCCCGTGGCCGTCGGCGGTGTGAAAGCGCCGGCGGCCCGGGATCGTCTCGTTGTCCCACTTCACCGGAAAGCCAAGCCCCACAAGCCTTTCCGCCAACGCATCGAGGTCATCCACCGCCAAGGCCGGATGCGCCTTCTTCGCCGGGCGAAAGTCCTCCTCGACCCCGACATGCACCTCCGCCGTACCGGCCTTGAACCAGCACCCACCCCGCGCCGCCAGCAACGGCGGCTTCTCCAGCTCGGTCATCCCGAGCGCGTCGCGATAGAAGGCCCGCGCGACCTCCTCACCGCCGGCGGGGCAAGAGACCTGCACATGATCGAGCCGCATCGGTCAGCCTTCCTTCTGCGCCACCGCGAAGATCCGACGGAACGGCAACACGGTCCCGAAAGAACGCTGCGGGTACGCCGCCGCCAGGCGGGCGCCGTACTCGGCCTCGAACTCCGTCCGCAGGTCATCGGGCAGCGACTGCAACACCGGTCGCGCGCCGGTCCCCTTCACCCACTCCAGTACGGCGTTCTCTCCCGGCAGGATGTGGTTGTAGGTGGTCTCCCACGCATCCACAACGCATCCTTCGGCAGTCAGCGCTTCGATGTACTCCGCTGGGCCCGGAACGTCCGGTCGTAGCGACTTCTCCGCTGCGTACTGCGCGTACGGTTCGGTCGACGCCAGTTCGCGCAGGATCGCGTGCGAGGGCGCGTCGCCGTTCCCCGGGATCTGGATCGCGAGCCAGCCACCCGGGCGCAGCGCACGAACGAACCCGGGCAGCAGCTCGAGCTGCTCCGGAATCCATTGCAGGGTGGCGTTGCTGACGATCACGTCGAGCGATCCCGGCTCGGCGGTCCACTCCAGCAGGTCGCCGACCACGAAGCTCAGCCGATCGGTCGCGTACTCCCCCGCGGCCTCGATCATCGGCTCGGAGCTGTCGATGCCCTGGATGGTCGCCTCCGGCCAGCGGTCCAGCAGGGTCGCGGTGAGATTGCCCGGACCGCAGCCCAGGTCCACCACCCGCTTCACCTCGTCGGCCTCGATCCGGTTGACCAGATCGTCGAACGCCCGGCCGCGCTTGTCGCCGAACTTGCCGTACTGCGTCGGGCTCCAGACCGGTGAGGTCCGCATCGGCTTCTCCTTCAGACGGGTTATCTTGACGTCGAGATACTTTACTCTCGCGAGTTGTCTTGATGTCAAGAGTCTTGATGGAATACGCTCACGCCATGAGAGACGAGGTCGACCGGCTGATCGAGGCCTGGCGCCGGGAACGACCCGACCTCGACGTGGCGCCGATGGAGGTGCTGTCGCGGGTCAGCCGGCTGGCCCGGCATCTGGATCGCGCTCGCAGCCAGGCGTTCGACACGCACGGCCTGGAGTCGTGGGAGTTCGACGTACTGGCCGCGCTCCGCCGGGCCGGCAAGCCGTACCAGCTCTCTCCCGGGCGGCTGCTCAAGGAGACCCTGGTGACGTCGGGCACGATGACGAACCGGGTCGATCGGCTGACCGCGCGCGGTCTGGTCGAGCGGCTCCCCGATCCCGGCGACCGGCGCGGGGTTCTCGTCCAGCTCACCGAAACCGGCCGCGACTCGGTCGACGCCGCGATGGCGGACCTGCTCGCGCACGAACGCACGCTGCTCGGCGGCATCAGCGACCGCGACCAGCAGAAGATCGCCCGGGTACTGCGCGAACTGGTCGCCCCGTTCGACGAAGAAACACACTGAAAGACTTTTCCCGTGCGACGGAACTAACCCGCCGGAATTTGGTCGGAATAATCTGAAAAGACGGCGCGTCACTTAATGCCGCCGACGATCGTTGCTAGTTGCAACGAGATCGTGAGATTGCTGTAGCGCACGACTATCGACACTGAGTGACCGGCCGAACTAGGGTCTCACTGTCGGTACCTGATCGACTACAAAACGTTCACATCACGGTGACTTCGGCGGCAAGAGGTGGTCCGCCGAAGCCTGCCGGTGGTGTCCGGGACTCGGGGCTCGGACAACATCGGCGGGCACGGGGCCCGCTCACCCTTGGGAGGCGGCATACCCTCCTGATCACAGGGGATGGGAGGGTATGCCGCAACTCCAGCGGCCTGGCTGACCAACCGCCGACCGCGGAGATTTGATCATGTATACATTCTTCGGAGTGAAGAACTATTCCGCCCGTTCGGCCGCTTCCAGCCACGCGGTTTCCAGCTCCGCGCGTTCTTCGGCCATCTTGCGCAACTCGGTGTCGAGCTCGGCCAGCCGCTCGTAGTTGCTCGCGTTCGCGGCCAGCTGGTCGTGCAACTTGGACTCGTTGTGGGTCAGCTTCGACAGCTGCCGCTCGATCCGGTTCAGCTCCTTCTTCGCCGCCCGGGCCGCCGCCGCGTCCACCGGCGCAGCAGCCGGTACGACGGATGCGGCGTCGCTGGTCGCCTCGGCCGCTGAAGCAGCATCGCTCGCCGCGGCACCCACGGATGCGGTGACCACCCTGCGTGGCGTAGTACCGGCTTCGAGTTCGTCCAGGTACTGGTCGACGCCGCGCGGCAGGTGCCAGACCTGGCCGTCGCCCATGATCGCGTAGACCATGTCGCTGACCCGCTCCAGGAAGTACCGGTCGTGGGTGACGATCACGACCACGCCCGGCCAGCTGTCGAGGAAGTCCTCCAGCACGGTCAGCGTCTCGACGTCCAGGTCGTTGGTCGGCTCGTCGAGGATCAGCACGTTCGGCTCGTCGAGCAGGATCCGGAGCAGTTGCAGCCGGCGCCGCTCGCCACCGGACAGGTCGTTGATCCGGGTGGTCAGCTTGTCGCCGGTGAAGCCGAACCGTTCGAGCAGCTGCGACGAGGTCATCTCGCCGCCCCGGCCGGCCAGCGCCGCCGTACGCCGGATGTCGCTGATGTGCGTGAGCACGGTCACCGAACCGTCGAGATCCTCCAGGGTCTGGGACAGGTTCGCGATCCGGACCGTCTTGCCCTGTTTCACCAGGCCGGTGTCGGGGGCGAGCTGTCCGGTCAGCACCTTGAGGAAGGTCGTCTTGCCGGCGCCGTTCGGACCGAGCAGACCGATCCGGTCCGACGGGCCGAGGCGGAAGGTGACGTGGTTGAGCATCACCCGGTCGCCGAAGCGGAGAGTGACGTCCTCGGCGTCGAAGACGTCCTTGCCGAGCCGGGAGGTGGCCAGCTTGGCCAGCGCGAGCTTGTCGCGGGGAGCCGGTTCGTCGGCGATCAGGGCGTTCGCGGCCTCGATCCGGAACTTCGGCTTCGCCGTACGGGCCGGGGCGCCTCTGCGGAGCCAGGCGAGCTCCTTCTTCATGAGGTTCTGCCGCTTGCCCTCGACGACCTGGGCGTTGCGCGAGCGCTCGGCCTTGGCGAGCACGTAGGCGGCATACCCGCCCTCGTACGAGTTGACCTGGCCGCCCTGGACCTCCCAGGTCTCGGTGCAGACCTCGTCGAGGAACCACCGGTCGTGGGTCACCACGATCAGTGCGCCGGCGTGGTCGACCACGTGCCGGGCGAGCCAGTTGACCGCCTCGATGTCGAGGTGGTTGGTCGGCTCGTCCAGGATCAGCAGGTCGACCTCGGTGAGCAGCAACTGGGCGAGGGACGCGCGGCGGCGCTCACCACCACTCAGCGTGCCGATCTTGGCCTCGTGGTCGATGCCGCCGAGCAGGTGCTCCATCACCGACCGGGCCTGCGGGTCGGCCGCCCAGGTGTAGGTCTCGGCGTCACCGATCACCGCCTGGATCACGGTCATCTCGGGATCGAGGTCGTCGCTCTGGCCGAGATACCCGAGCCGGAGGTCGCGGTTCTGGGTCACCCGGCCCTTGTCGGCCTCTTCGCGGCGGGCCAGCAGCCGCAGCAGGGTCGACTTGCCGTCGCCGTTGCGCCCCACCACGCCGATGCGCTCACCCCGGCCGACGCCGAGACTGACCCCGTCGAGCAGGGTGCGGGTTCCGAAGCCTTTGGAGACGGCTTCCAGATTGACCAGATTAGGTGCGGGAGTAGCTGCCATGTCCCCAACAGCCTATCCGGGCGAAGAAGTTTGGTGGGCCCCTGGTGCCTGTCCGGTCGGGTGTTCACGGCCGGACGGCCACCTGAACACCAGGGAACCCGTTGGGGATTTGATCACGACTTCGGATCACGGCGCAATGGGTTGTCTGCTTCATGCCTGGTTGAGGTGGAGGAGGTACTGCTTCTGGTCGAGCGGGTTGCCGTCGGTGCGCGGGTGGACGGGCGGCACACCGGTCACCGGACGGAAGGCATCGAAGGTGGTGAGCAGGATGCCTTCGCCGTGCGTGAGGCCGGGAAGCTGGGCTTCGAAGGTGTGGACGCGGCCGGCTGGAATCGTTCCCGTCAATCGCGCTTCTCCTTGCCCGACAACGCTGTTCTGCACGGTAGCCACGGCTTCCGCGAGCTTGCCGAGAACCGGGGAAAGCGCATAGGACGGGAGATCCAGTTCGAAATGATTCACCGGCTGGTTGACGCGGGTTCCTGCCTCTTGCAACGCCTGCATCAACACAAGTGGGACCAGCCGCCGGAAATCACCCGCCGCTGTCACCGGAGGGAAGTACCTGGTGTGGATCAGATCGACCCGGCAATCCACGACCTCCCACCCGTAGAGCCCTTGCAGCAAGGTCTGCCGCACGGTTTCCTCGATCGCGGTGTGGAATGCCCGAGGCAGCCCGCCCAGTTCGACTTCGAGCCGATAGTCGATACCAGTACCGATGGGTGCCGGTGACACCCGGAAGCCGACAGAGGCCGGCCAGAGGTTGTCGGGATCGCCGCCCTCGCGTTGCGCGCTGCCAGTCCCGATCGGTCGTTCGACATGGATCGGCGTGGTCTCGCTGAACTCGACGGCCAGCCGGTACTCGCTCTCGAGCAGGGCAGCGATCACCTCCTTCTGAACCTCGCCGTACAGGCTGACCGAGAGCTCCTCTTCGTGCTTGCGCACCTGGATCAGCGGATCCTGCTCGGCGAGTTGCTGCAAGGCCATGAACAGCTTCGCCCGATCCGCGCCGTGCACCGGCCGGACCACGGTCTCCAAAGTCGGTGGTGCGAAAAGATGACCACTGCCCTCGGTCGCCGTGCCGAGCTGGTCGCCGATCTGGATCTCCTTCAGTCCACGCAGTGCAACGATCCGGCCGGCCTCCGCGGTGTCGACGACGGTCGTCGCGCCGCGCTCGAACACCCGCAGGGAGGTCGGCTTCGCCTCGTACGTCGACGATCCGCGATGGATGTCGATCACCTGGCGCACCTGGAGTTCACCGGCGAAGATCCGGGCGGAGGCGATCTTCTCCCCCGCTGCTCCACGTTCCACCTTGAAAACCGAAGCCTGCAAGGGTTCCCCCGGTTTGGCGGTTGCCTGTGGCAACCACTCGCGGATGCCGGAGATCAGCTCCGGTACGCCGACGCCGGTCATCGCCGATCCGAAGTACACCGGATGCACTTCCGCTCGGCGTACCTGCTCGGCAAGCTCCCGTCGGTAGTCGGTCTCGGTCAACGAGTCGTCGAGATAACCCGCCAGGAACACATCGTCGCGTTCAGCAAGCACTTCGCCAAGTTCCTTACGAACAACGGGAAATCCCTCGTACAGCGCGGCGCGGCTACCGAGGTCGAGCACGGCACCCATTGGCACTGCGGACGGGGTGAGAAGTCGCTCGATGTCGGCCAGCAATCCGTCGTACCGGGCTCCCATCCGGTCGATCTTGTTCACGAACAGCAGGGTGGGGATGCGCAACCGGGTGAGTGTGCGCATCAGGAGCCGGGTCTGGACCTGGACTCCTTCGACGGCCGAGATCACCAGCACCGCGCCGTCCAGGACGGACAGCGCGCGCTCGACCTCGGCGATGAAGTCCGAGTGCCCTGGGGTGTCGATCAGGTTCACGGTCAGGTCGCCGAGTTGGAACGAGACCACGGCCGAGCGGATGGTGATCCCGCGCCGGCGTTCGAGGTCCATCGAGTCGGTGGTGGTGCTTCCGTCGTCCACCCGGCCGACGGTGTCGATCACGCCCGCGGCGTACAGCAGGCGTTCGGTCAGGCTGGTCTTGCCGGCGTCAACATGCGCCAAAATGCCCATCGTCAGGGTGTTCAAGAGTCCTCGCGGGTGCGTCGATGCGATCAGAAGTGATGGCGTAGACCGACACCTGGCGCATCTCTGACTCCTTCTCGCTCGAGGACTTCTTGCCACACTAGCAACGGGGATCGTCCCGCGGCGACTAGATTTGGGCCATGCCGAAGGGGGAAGGGACCAGCGCGGAGTTCGGCCGGTTGCTGACCCGGCATCGGCGCAAGGCCGGGCTGACCCAGGACATGCTGGCTGAACGGGCCAAGATGAGCGCCCAGGCAGTCAGCGCGCTGGAGCGCGGGATCCGCCAGTTCCCCCGCCGGGCCACCGTCACCGCGCTGGCCGACGCGCTCGACCTGCCGCCGCGGGCGCGAGCCACCTTCGTCGCCGCGGCAGCCCGTCCGCGCGCGCCCCGGACGGAAGCAGCGGCCGCGCCCGCACCCACGCCGTACCAGCTGCCGATGCCGGTGGCCGACTTCACCGGCCGCGAGGCGGAGTTGAAGCAGCTGGTCGGCATCCTCTCCGACGAGGGCATCGTCGCGGCCGCGGTGGTCGGCATGGGCGGCGTCGGCAAGACCGCCCTCGCCCTCCGCGCGGCGCACGCCGTACTGGACCGCTTCGGCGACGGCCAGCTCTACCTCAACCTGCAGAGCCACGGGTCCGGCGAACCGATGAGCCAGGCCGACGCCCTCACCTACTTGTTGCGCGGTCTCGGCCTGCCACCCGATGAGGTGCCGCGCGACCCGGACCTCGCGGCCGGCCGGTTGCGGTCGCTGCTGGCCGAGCGCCGGGTGCTGCTGATCCTCGACGACGCCGAGAGTCCGGAACAGATCCAGCGGATGCTGCCGGGCACCGGCGGTTCGGGCGTGATCGTCACCAGCCGGCGCGAGTTCGCAGGCGTCGCCTTCCCTGTACTACGGCTCGCCGTACTGCGCGCGTCCGAAGGCCTCGAGCTGCTTCGCCGGATCGGCTCGGCGGACCGGGTCGACGCGGATCCGCCGGCGGCCGAGGCGGTCCTGGACGCCTGCGGGTACCTGCCGCTCGCGATCCGGATCGCCGCCGGACGACTCGCGACCCGGCCTGCCTGGCCGCTGTCGCACCTGGCCGGCCTGCTCGCCGATGAACGCCACCGGCTGGACCAGCTGAGCCGCGCCGACCACGGCGTACGGGCCAGTTTCGCGCTGTCGATGCGGCAGCTGGAACGCAGTACGAACCCGGTGGAGCTGCAGGCCGCTGACGTCTTCGACCGGCTCGGGATCGCGCAGATCGACGAGTTCTCCGTCGATCTGGCGGCCCGGCTGCTCGATCTGCCGCAGCGCCGCGTGAGCGTCCTGCTCGAACAACTCTGCGACCTGCACCTGCTCGAAGCAGCCAGTCCGGGCCGCTACCGATTCCACGACCTGCTCCGGACCTATGCCCGCGAGCGAGCCATGGACCGGATCCCCCCAGCGGATCAGGCGGCAGCCCTGACCCGCATGGTCGACCTTTGCGCAGCCGTTGCCTGGCACACCGGCGAACTGGCGCACCCCGTCTCCGGCCGAAGATCCTGGTTCGATCCGCGCCCGTCGGACCGGACCTGGTTGCCGGCGCCGGGCGATCTGGCCTCCACACTGGCCTGGCTGGACCGGGAGCGGGCCGTGCTGGTGGCGCTGATCAGCCAGGCAGCCGGTACGCCGGCCGTGCCGGCCAGGTCCGTCCTGCGGCTCGCGGTCGGCCTCATCCCCTTCTACATCACGCGGGGGCACTGGCTGGACTGGTCGCGCGTCATCCGGGCCGGCCTCGCGGTGGCCGACGGCGATCCGCACGCCGAGGCCATCCTGCGCAACGACCTCGGACTGGTGCTGTCGGATGTGGCGCTGTACGGAACGGGCGACTACAGCGACTCGATCGCCGAGCTGGAACGGAGTCTCGCCTGGTTCGATGCCTCTGGCAACCTTTCCGGAACGGCGATGGTGCTGGCGAATCTCGGACACGTGCTGGAGCAGGCGGGCAGCTACGCCGCAGCGGTCACCATCGCGGAGCGTGCATTGAGCTGCTACCGCGAGCTGGACGATTCGGACGGAGAAGCGACCGCCCTGATCACCCTCGGCCAGCTGCACGGCAACCTGGATCACTCCGACCAGGAGCGGGACTGCTACGACCGCAGCATCGAGCTCAGCGACAAACATGGGCATCCGCGAACCTTGTCCATCGCCTCACTGCGCTCCGGAATCGCCTACCTGAACAGCGGTCAGGCAGAACTCGCGGTGCAGCATCTGGAGCGTTGCGTCGAAGGGTTCGAGGCCCTCGGCAACCAGGTCGGCCTGGCCGAGGGACTCGTCGAACTCGGGCATGCACATGAGGCGCTCGGGCACCGCAAGACGGCGATCGAGCACTTCACCGACGCCTACGAGATCTCGCAGTACTACGACGACGGCGTACGGCGGGCAGCTGCGCTCGAGCAGTTGCGCAGGCTCCGGTCACCCCTCGTGGAAGCAGCAGGACGCGACCGCACCGGTGGTCGTGTTGACGACGGCGCCGTCTAGTTCACGTGAACCGCGGACCCAGACCCCACCGGCTCCGTTCGCGACCAGGAACGCACCCCAGAGCAGCAGCAACGGCTCCATACCGTCCTCGGTCGGGAACTGCTCCAGCACCGGGTCGATCCGGCGCTGCAGGATGTGCGGCGAGTCCAGCGCGGCCGTCACGCTGCTCTTCCAGGTGGTCTCATCTGTCTGCCAGCCGAGGACCACACCCTGGCCCGCGTGCAACGTGGTCGGCTTGAGCACCAGCCGGTTCTGGTCGGCGAGGGCGTACTCGACCAGGTCGCGCTGCCGGCCGTCGACGGTCACCGGGCCCTGTCTGACCATCCGGGTCCACGGCAGGATCCGGTCGAGGCGGGCGAGCTCGTCCGCGGAGTACAGGTGCCGGTTCGCCTCGTCCGAGACCAGGGCGAGCGCGCCTTTGCTCCCGTAGAGTTCCGCGTCCAGCGAGGTGAAGATCGACACGTTCCCGAGCTCGGCGGCCCGTAGTACGGGCTCGAGTAGTTCCAGCGCGCCCGGTTTGATCAGATCCTCGATCATGAACAGCCGGTAGATCGTGTCGACCCGCCGGCCGTCCAGCCAGAGGCAGTCGTCGCGGAACTCCAGACTGTCCACCGAACAGGCAGTGGCATCGACGCCGTACGCCGCCAGATCGGCGGCACCCTTGTGCAGGAGCTGTTCCAGATCGGGGTAACTGTCAGGGAAGTCCGCGATCACGACGAACGGCTTCTCCCCGGTCGGCCCGTCGTCGGACAACTTGCCTTCGGCAATGATCGTCTGGACCAGCTCGGCCATCGTGTCCTCGAAGGTCAGCTGATGGGTCTCGACAAACTCCCGGATGAACGGCACCTCGTCGAGCATCGCCCGGTTGAGGACAGCGTTGTCGACGCCACCGGCCGTGCTGCCGGTGTTCAGTTCGAGCAGATGGAAACCGTCGGCGTCGCGGTACAGGTCCGCGCGGCAGAACCTGCTCGGTGCCCTGGTGCTCCCGCGCGCGACCACCTGCGCCTGCAGCTCGGAGAGCCCGACCGCCCGGGCGAACGCGACCAGGTCGCCGCCGAACAGCCGCTCAGGAAGGGCGGTGATGGCGGCGAACAGCACTTCGAGGTCGGCGATCAGCTCGGTGTAGGGCTCGCGTTCCAGGAACACCGGACGGCTCAACGAGTCGCCGCCGTAGATGGAGCCGGTCACGGCGCCGGTGACGGCGGCGCGGAGTTCGGCCGGCTTCGGCCCACGATCGGCGGCCGCGGTGAGGTAGGCATCGGTCAGCGTCATCTGGCCCTCCGGGAGTCTGTTGCCGGGGACAGTACCGAGCCGGAAAGCCGCCAGCCAGAGGCTTGCTGGAAATTGCTCACCGAATCAAACGCTCGTTTGGTGAATTTGGGAATTCGGCCTTGTTTTCAAGGGTTTTCCCGCCTGGCTGAGCCCTCGACAGAGGAGTAATCTCGCGGACTGCGACCGCGTCGGTGACCACCGTGACCGGCTGAGTTGCCGCGCCGAACGCCCCTCGGACAGGAGATTCATGAGCACCTCCACGAGAACCGGTGTCACCGTTGTCATCGTCCCGCCGGCCACCGCCAACGGCCCGATGCATGTGGGCCATCTGTCCGGCCCCTATCTGGCCGCCGACATCGCCGCCCGGGCCGCCCGGTCCCGTGGCGAACGCGTCATCACCACCGCCGGGTTCGACGTCCACCAGAACTGGGTGCTGACGCGGGCCGAACGGGAAGGTGTCGACGTCGAGAAGCTGGCCGCCTCGTTCCGCGAGGAGATCATCGCCGCGCTGGATGCCGCCAGAATCCAGTACGACGTGTTCCTGAACCCGCAGAGCGAGGACTACCAGCGCGGCGTCACCACGCTCGCCGCCGACCTCACCGAGGCCGGCCGCTTCCCTCTTCGCGAACTCAGGTTGCTCGCGTGTTCCGATTGCAACCGGACCCTGCATCAGTCGTACGTCGTGGGGACCTGCGCGTGGTGCGGATCGGAAGCGGCCGGTGGTGGGTGCGAAGGGTGCGGCGGATACACGTCGGCCGAGAACCTCGTCGATCCTCGCTGCAACCGGTGTGGCGGAGAGCCGCGGCCGTTCCTCGCGACGGTGCCGGTCTTGCCGATGGAGGATTACCGGGACCGGATCATGGAAGTCTGGCTGCGCGCCGAACTTCCCGATCGGGCCCGCAAGATCGTCGCCCATTACCTGGAGCACCGGCTGCCCGACGTACCGATTGCCTATCCGACCAACTGGGGTCTGGCCGGGGTCGGACCGCACGAGGGTCTGCGGCTGGAGGTGTACGCCGAGGTCGGGCTGAGCACGATGCACGGTGTCGCGCAGGGGATCAAGCCTGGTTCTCTCGGACTCGAGGCGGTTGGCGAAGCACTGTCCGAGGTGGATTCGCTGTGGCACTTCAACGGGATCGACAACGGGTTCTACTTCGCGTTGTTCTGGCCGGCGTTGTACATGGCGGCCGGGTTGCGGGCCGAGTCGATCGGCGGAGCGCAGGTGAACGAGTTCTACACGCTGGATGGGTCGAAGTTCTCGACGAGCCGCAATCACGCGATCTGGGCGAACGAGTTTCTGACGTCCGAGGATGTCGACGTGGTGCGGCTCTATCTCGCGTGGGACCGCCCGGACCGGTTCGCGAGCAACTTCACCCTGTCGTCGTACCGCGAGTTCGAAGCCTATGTACGACCGCTGCTCGATGCGGCTCGCGATTCCGCTGTTGCTGGGGAGCATCCTTTGCCGGCGGCCCTCGCCGAGGCGGACGTGACGCGGGGACTGGCTGCCTTGAAGCCCCGTGGGTTCGACCCAGCCCTCGCAGTACGGGCTGTTCTCACTGGCCTGGCGGCGAGTGCCCCGGGTGTCGATGCCCTCCTCCAGATCCTGACCGGGCGGTGAGCTGATGGACGCCCCCGACTACAACAACCGCATCTTCCGCCCCGTCGGCAATCCCCCCGGCGCCCCCACCGGCCACTACCACCAGAACGGCAACCTCATCTGGGCCGACTTCGGCGGCGGCAAACTCCACTTCGGCCGCCTGGTCGGCACCTGCGACACCTCAGGCACCATCACCGCCACCTACTGCCAACTAGCAGTAGACGGCACCGTCACCGCCGGCCAAGTCACCAGCATCCCCGACTACGACGAGTCCGGCACCCTGACCCTCACCGAACACTGGCACCGCCTAGACGGCTCCACCGGCATCTCAGTCATAGAACAAGTAGACGACTCCCTATCCCCACCCGCCCCCGAAACCCTCACCCCCTAACCCGCCCCCCGCTCGGGTATGCCCAACTCCCCGCTTCGGTGTGCCCAACTCCTCTTGGCGGGGTTCACCTCCTGCTATAGCAGGGGGTGAAGGACATCAGGAGTGGGTGAGCACACCGATGTGCCGTCCGGAGCCCGTGGGGGTTATCTGTTGATCGGGGCTGGGAGGATTCGGGCGCCGGGGACTGGGCCTTCGGCTTGGCGGACCATTCGGCAGAGGCCGGATTCGGCTAGTTCTACGGCTAGGTCTACTGCTCGGCGGCTGTCGGCTGCCAGGAAGAGGCAGGTGGGGCCGGAGCCGGAGATCATGGCGGCTAGGGCGCCCTGGTCAAGGCCGAATTGGAGCGTGGCGGCGAGTTCTGGGCGGAGGGAGAGGGCGGCTGCTTGCATGTCGTTGCTGAGGGCAACTGCTAGGGCGGCGGCCTGGCCGGACAGGAGGGCTGAGAGGAGTTCCGGGCGTACTTCGGGGGCCTCGACGCGGCGGAGGGGGCGGAGGCGGTCGAGTTCTTTGTAGACGGCGGGCGTGGACAAGCCGCCGTCGGCGATGGCGAAGACCCAGTGGAAGGTGCCGCGGGACATCACCTCGGTGACCTGTTCGCCGCGGCCGCGGCCGAGGGCGGTGTGGCCGACGAGGCAGAAGGGGACGTCGCTGCCGAGTTCCGCCGCGATGCGTTCCAGCTCCGCCTGGGCCAGCCCGAGGCCCCAGAGCCGGTTGCAGGCCACCAGGGTCGCCGCAGCGTCGGTGGAACCGCCGGCCATTCCGCCGGCCACCGGGATGGTCTTGCGGATGGTCAGGTCGACGCCCTCCTCGACGTCGAACTCGACCTGGAGCATCCGGGCCGCCCGGACCGCGAGGTTGGAGTCATCGGTCGGTACGTCGACGGCGAAGTCGCCGACCACCTCGACGGTGATCGCGCTGTCGTCGCGCAGGGTCGCGGTGACGTCGTCGTACAGGGCAACGGCCTGATAGACCGTAGCGAGCGGATGGAACCCGTCCGGGCGGGGCGGACCGACGGACAGACCGAGATTGATCTTGGCCGGCGACCGCACCGTGACCTGGGCATTTGGTGGCACGGCCCAAACCCTAGGGCAAATCAGGACATGCTGCCTGTACTGCGCGTCACTGCTCCGACGTGGCGGCGCCGGCGATGCGGGCGAAGTCTTCGATGCCGAGCATCTCGCCGCGCAGGGACGGATCGATGCCGGCGGCCTCGAACACCGCGTCGAGCCGGGCCCGGTCCGGCATCCACCGGGCCAGCGCGGAGCGGACGGTCTTGCGGCGCTGCGAGAAGGCCCCCTCGATCACCGCGAAGACCTCTTCGCGCGACGCCGCGGTCTCCGGCGCGGGACGACGGGAGAAGGCAACCAATCCGGAGTCGACGTTCGGAGCCGGCCAGAACACGTTCCGCCCGATCGGCCCGGCACGCCGCACCTCGGCGTACCAGGCAGCCTTGGCAGACGGTACGCCGTACGTCCGGGAGCCGGGTGGGGCCGCGAGCCGGTCCGCCACCTCCGACTGGACCATGACCAGGCCGTGCCGCATCGTCGGGGCGATCTCGAGCAGATGCAGCAGGACCGGCACGGAGACGTTGTACGGCAGGTTCGCCACCACTGCCTCGACCGGACCGATCTCGTCGGCGAGCACCGTCATAGCGTCCGCCAGCACGACACGGAACGACGAGGCCTGAGCGGGCGCGTATTCGGCGATGGTTCCGGGCAGCGCCGAGGCGAGCAGCGGGTCGATCTCCACCGCGGTGACCCGGTGGCCCTCGGCAAGCAACGCCAGGGTGAGCGAGCCGAGACCGGGACCGACCTCGAGCACCAGCTCGCCGGGCGACAGGTCGGCGGCCCGGACGATCCGGCGAACGGTGTTCGGGTCGATGACGAAGTTCTGGCCGCGCTGCTTGGTCGGCCGCAGCCCGAGCGTGGCGGCCAGTGAACGCACTTCCGCCGGACCGAGGAGTCTCGGTCCGGCGGAGGTGGATGAATCAGCGCTGGTCACACGGGCCAGTCTCGCACTAAAGCGCGAAAAGCTAGGCGCGCTTACCGCAGACCGGCCAGGCGCCGTAGCCACCGCGGTCGGCCTTGACCTTCTCCGCGATCGCGATCTGCTGCGCCTTGGTGGCACCGTTGGCGTTGTTCGCGTAGGCGCCGCCGCCGTAGGCGATCCAGGTGCCGTGGTCGAACTGCAGGCCGCCGTAGTACCCGTTGCCGCTGGCGATCGACCAGTTGCCACCGGACTCGCACTCGGCGATCCGGTCCCAGGCGCCGGTGCCACCGCTCGGGGCGGTCGGGGTGTCACCGGTCGGCGCCTTCTTGGTGCCGACCGTGACCTGCTCGTCGACCGGCGCCGTGATGACCTTGCTGGCGACGATCTTGGTGCTGGTCAGCTTGCCGTCGACGTACGTCAGGATCTTGCTGACCGACTTGCGGCCGGGCACACCCTTGGCGGTCGTCTTGGTGTCGCCCTCGGTCATCGTCGCCGACTTCGTCTCGTCCTTGCCGAAGGCGATCGGCTCGACGGCGTTGACGGTCTTGACGTCGACCTTGACGATCGTGATCCGGTTCACCGTGCCGGTCTTCAGGACGGCGGCGGTGCCCGGGGTGATCCGGTCGTCGGCGTCGTACGAGACCCCGGCGCTCTTCAGCGCCTCGGCCACGTTCATCGCCATCGACTTCAGCTGGACGACCTTGCCGCGCTGGACGAACTGCACGACCTTCGGCGTCCGGACGTCGAGCTCCAGGCCCTCGCGGCCGATCGGGGCGCTCCGGCTGGTGGAGAAGACCGCGGCGGTGTCGTAGCGCAGGCCCAGATCGGCCAGTGCCTCGTCCACGCTGTCTGCCGTGGTCCAGAAAGTCTTCTTGGTGCCGTCGGCGTTCACGATGAGCTGGCGGCCGTACTGCACCGCGATCTCCTGGCCGTCCTGGAGTTTCGCATCCAGGGCCGGAGCCACCAGGTCGCGCTCGCCGACCTGGATCTTCTTGGCCTTCAGAGCGTCGGCGACGGTGGAGCCGAAGGTGTGCACCTTCTGCACCTGCCCGTCGATCGACAGACTCACGGTCTTGCTCTTTTCGGCATAAGCCACACTGCCGCCCACGACGGCGAACACAGCCGTCGCACCGACGGCCGCGATGATGGACTTGCGCACTAATGCTCCCAGGTAGGGCTACCCGGGCACGGGGTGGGACAGCACTGGCGGAGGCCGCGAACGCCGGGATAACAGGGCCCGGCCAGCACGGTCAACGCCTAAGGGGCGTGCTGTCCGGGACCTTCCCCGATCCCGGCCAACATCACGAGACAGTAACGAAGAAGTCCCGAGAGCGCCAATCCTCTGGTCGGCGAGTCGCAAAAAGGTGTAATGGCCCGCTTACTCAGCGTGTATTCCCCAGTGCCCCCGATGGACCACTTCGGCAGTACTGCGACGCCCTCGTTTGAGGGACGGCGACCGCTTGTCGGGGGCCCGGTAACCGATCGAGATGACCCCGATCGGATCGAAGCCGTCCGGTACGCCGAACTCCTTCTTCAGCCGGCCGACTTTCTCGGCCGGTGGGCCGAAAAGGCAAGCACCCAAGCCTTCGTCAACCACCGTCTGCAACATCAGCAGGGCCGCCATGCCGGTGTCGATGTACCAGTACGGCGCCGTCCAGTGGCCCTCGTCGCGCTCGGTCCAGCCCTTGTCCGGCTCGGTGTACCGGTCGAGGTACGCGTCCTTGTGGGCGAAGGCGAAGATCAGCAGCGGCGCCCGGCGCAGCCCTGTGACCCACTCCACATATTTCGGATCGGGATCTTCGGCCGCGATCGACCAATAACGCTCCCGATCGTCGCCTTCGAGGGTCAGGAACGCCCAGCCCTGGCTGAATCCGCCCGACGGCGCCCGGAGACCGTTTTCCAGGATCCTTTCCCGGATCTCCGCCGGCACCGGCCGGTCCGGGTCGTAGTTCCGAACCATCCGCCGCCGCCGAACAACCTCACTGAACTCCATGCGGCTTGTCTACCAGGTCCCGCCGAAGGCCCGGTTCGCGTTGTCGGACAGAGCTTCGCAGAGTTCGGCGACCGAGATGTTCAGCACGCCGGCCATCTTGCGGACGGTGTGCGGGATCAGGTACGACGCGTTGGGCTGTCCCCGGTGCGGTGAGGGGGTCAGGTACGGCGCGTCGGTCTCGACCAGCACCCGATCGAGCGGCGTCACCGCGAGCGCGTCCCGCAGCGACTGCGCGTTCTTGAAGGTCACCACGCCGGCGAACGACAAGAACGCCCCGCGCTCGACGCACTTGCGGGCGAACTCGGTGTCGCCGGAGAAACAGTGCATCACCACCCGGTCCGGGACGCCCTCGCGGTCCAGCAGGGCCAGGATGTCGTCGTGCGCGTCCCGGTCGTGGATCATCAGCGTCTTGTCCAGCCGCTTCGCGAGCTCGATGTGCGCGGCGAACGACTCGTGCTGGGCAGCCCTTCCGTCAGGCCCGGTCCGGAAGTAGTCCAGCCCGGTCTCCCCGATCACGCGAACCTTGTCCGACGACTTCGCCAGCCGCTCGATCTCGGCCAACGCCTCGGGCAGCTCACCGGCAGCCTTGAGCCGCGGTGCCTCGTTCGGGTGCAGCGCGACGCCGGCGATCAGGTTCGGGTACTGCTCGGCGGCCTCGACCGCCCAGAGCGCACCGGGCAAGTCGCATCCCACCTGGACGATCCGGGTCACGCCGACCGACGCGGCCAGCTTGATCGCCTCGGCGGCACCCAGCCAGGCACCGTCCTCGCCATCGGCGATGTCCAGGTGGCAGTGCGCGTCGACCACACTCATCGGCAACGGGTCCGGCACCGCGGGCCGGGTCCGGTCCCGCGACCGCCCGTCCTCTCCGACGGCAGCACGTTCCCGTGTCGGGCGATCGACCTCCACATTGTCGGTAGACATGAGGACCAGCCTACTTAAGCCGGTAGATCCGGATGTCCTTATTACTGAAGGCCGGTACTGCGAGCTTCTCCAGCGCGGGTGATACCGGTCCGGCCCGCAGGTCGGCCACGATCCAGTCCACCCCGACCTTGTTCCGAAGCCTGGTCAGCAACTGGGGTGTCGGCCGCTCGATCGCGTTCAGGCTGTCCTTCAACCGATCCGGCCAGGGCGACGGCCGCTTCAGGAAGCTGGCGTCGCTGACCGCGCCGAGGTTCGCCGGCGTGTAAGCCCAACCACCCAGATAAAGCTGTACGCCGCTCAGCCCGGACACCCAGTAGGCGTCGTCGTTACAGCCCGGCCGGTACCGCGCGGGCAGGCAGAACACATTGGTGACGGCGACCTCGTCCTTCTTCCTGTGCTTGTGCAGCCACAACATCGCGGCCTGCTCGTCCTGAGTGAGATACAGCCGGGACGTCTCGTCCGGAGCCGGCCGGGACTTCACCATGCTCTCGACCCCGTTGCTCAGGCCGGCCACCTGAGCCGGTAGCCCGGCCGCGATCGTCAGCACGATCAGCTGCAGACTCATCGCGGCGGCGCCTCGCGCCCGATTGACCAGCAGAATCACCAGCGCGCCCACGGCCGCCAGGATCCCGAAGGGCGCGAGCAGACCGGCGGCCGCATCCGCGACAGTCTTCGTGTCGGGTTTCGTGGGCCAGAAGAGATAGAGCGCGCTCGCGGTGAGAATCCCCGCCCACGCCGTGATCACCAGGCTCAGCACATCCGCCCGCTCGGCGAGATCGGCGCCAAGGGCAACGACCGCGACCATTCCGAGCGCGAGCACGCCGGACAGGAAGTAGTACTCCGAATAGCCGGTCTGCGAGAGCACCAAGGTGACCCCGCCGCCGGCCGCCACGCATCCCCCGAACCACCAGTACGCCGGATCCCGTCGTACCGGGGTGTTGGTCAGGCCCAGCAACGCGAGCAGCCTCGGGGCCTCGATGACCAGGTACCAGACGACCAGGATGACGACGAACAGGATCATCCGGGGATCGCCGCCGGCCGCGGACGGGATGATCCAGCCGCCGGTGGCCGGATACGACCTGTCGCCGGTCACGGCTTGATAGAAGGGCTGGACCCGCAGAGCGGCGAAGAGCTGGAGCTTGCTGCCCTGCGCGCTGCCGACCAGGGTGAACGCGGAGACCAGCAACAAGAGTCCGACGATGCCGCTCAGGACGATCAGGCGCCAAGGCGGTCGGCGCTGCGAGAGCCAGTCGCAGATTCCCGCGAAGATGCAGCCGACCAGCATGAGCGGGAGCACGGTCGGCTTCGTCCCGGCGGCCAGCCCGAGGAGCAGGATCATCGCGACCCAGGTGCCGGGACCGGATTGCCGCCGGACGATGAGCAGCGTCGGCCCGACGAGCGCCAGCAGGACGACCGCAGCCATCGTCCCGGTCGGAGACTGCACGACCTGCGAGCCCGCCAGGTTGACGATCGGAGTCTCCGCCAACTGAAGACAACCGGGCAGTACGCCGGCCAGAACCCCCGCGAGCGGGCCGACCCATTTCCGGTCGCTGAGTGCCTCGCCGGCCGCCCACCCGACGAGGACGAGAGTGATCACCATCGTGACCGGCCACAGGTGCAGCAACGCCTGCGGCGGATCGACGTCGGACATCACAGATCCGCTGGCGATCGAGGCGGAGGCGAACCAGTGGTAGATCAGCGGCTCGCCGAGAACCGAGGGATCGGGTGGCGGGATGTGGTAGGAGAGCACTTGCACCAGCCCGAGCTGGTACCAGAAGTCCTGGTTACGCCCTGCGGCTTCCGGGGGCAACGGAATCGTTCGCAGCAGGGTCGCCACGGTACGGAGTACGGCGAGAATCAGGCTCGCCACCAGGACGGCGTGCCACCAGCGAGGCGGGGCGGGCGCCGTACCGCGTAAGCCGAGATGTGGGCGCAGCTCGGGGACCAGGACGAAGGTCAGGAGGAGTAGGCCGACAGCGAGCCATTGGAGCAGCGGCAGGCCGATCGCAGTACAGATTGCCCAGATCGCCAGTTGCCAGGCGAGGCCGAGGACCGCACCGAAGCCGAGGTCCTGGGTCACCGACCGACCGCCGGCCAGCAGCCGCCACAGCAGCGTGCCGGGAAGGAGGACGGCCAGGAGCCAGGTGATGAAGAAGCGGATGGCCTCGCCGCCGGAGTCGCCGATCGCGGCCAGCAAGAGGACCGCGCTGAGCGGGACCAGCAGCCAGTACCCGACCAGTCCGAGCCCGAGCTGCGGTGCTGGCCGGGTGGTTGCTGGGGCAGGTTCGGGCCGAGCATCCAGCGCCGCGCCGACCCCCGTCGCGCCGGTCATCACAGGTAATGATGCCCGAGACCCGCCAGAAGTTCGGTCAACCGCGTTCTGCAGCAACGTGCAGGGCGCGGCGGACGGCGTACCGGCAGGCCAGGTCAGCCGCGTTCGGCGGCCTCCTTGACGCCGCTCACGAGCATCTCCCACATCCCGCGCGAGTGCTCGGCCTCCTCCTCGCTGGCGTTGTTGTCCTGGCTGAGCGACAGATGCGTCGAGGTGCCGCGGTCCTCCAGCTCGTAGGTGAGCGTGTGGTAGTTCTCCGGCACATCCGGCTGACCTGTCAGCGGGCTGTAGTGGGTCACCTTGAGCAACCGCCCCGGATCGACCTCGATGATCTCCCCCTTGTCCTCATACTCCTTGCCCTCGTACACGCCCTGCCAGACGATCGAGCTCCCCGGCTGCCAGTCGGTCTTCACGTCGGCCCCGAACATGAACTTCTTGATCTGCTCCGGATCCGTCAGCACCTCCCACACCTGGGCAGGCGACGCGCTGATCTCGGTCTCGGCCGTGGCTACATAGCCAGTCATGGTTCCAACCTCTCGTCGATACCCCCGACGCTAGTCGCCTCCTCCCGGTACCTCTTGTAAGAAAGCGTCAAACCAGCCGGGCCAGCTCCTCGTCGACCACCGACGGTGCCAACTTGGTGAAGATCGGCGACGGCGGCGGCACCTTCGTGCCCGGTACGACGGGGCGCGAGGCCCACCCCGGTTGCGCCGAGTAGTCGCCCGTGATCACCGGATACCCCGGACCGCCGTCCAGATCGGCTACCTCGCGGATCTCCGGTCCGGGCGCGAAGGTGCCGGTGCCACCGAGCGCCTCGTGGACCCGCTGGGCCGAGTGCGGCAGGAACGGCGCAAGCAGACGATTGCTATCGGCAACCAATTGCGCGGCGACGGAGAGGATCGTCCCCTTCCGCTCCGGATCTGACTCCTTCCACGGCGCCTGCTGCGACAGGTATTGATTCGCGTCGCCGGCGACCCGCATCGCCTCGGTGATTGCCTGCCGCAACCGTTGCCGCTGCAGGTGCTCCCCGACGGTCGCGAAGGCCTGCCGGCCCGCTGCCAGTACGGCGTGATCGGCGTCGGTGAGAGCCACCTGTTCGGGGATCGCGCCGAAGTTCTTCGCGATCATCGAGGCGGTCCGGTTGACCAGGTTGCCCCAGGTACCGACCAGCTCGTCGTTGTTGCGGCGGACGAACTCGGACCAGGTGAAGTCGGTGTCGTGGGCCTCCGGACCGGCGACCGAGATGAAGTACCGGAGGGCATCCGGGCCGTAGCGTTCGAGGACATCGCGGACGTAGATCACCACCTGGCGGGACGAGGAGAATTTCTTGCCCTCCATGGTGAGGAACTCGCTGCTCACCACCTCGGTCGGGAGATTGAGTACGCCGTACCGGCCGGGTTTTTCGTTGTAGGCAAGGAGTTCTGCTGGCCAGATCTGGGCGTGGAAGGTGATGTTGTCCTTGCCCATGAAGTAGAACGATTGGGCGCTCGGGTCGCACCACCAGGCGCGCCAGGCGTCGTCGTCGCCGGTGCGGCGGGCCCATTCGATGCTGGCGGAGAGGTAGCCGATGACGGCGTCGAACCAGACGTAGAGCCGCTTGTTCGGGTTCTCCTCCCAGCCCGGCAGTGGGACCGGGATACCCCAGTCGATGTCCCGGGTCATCGCCCGCGGGCGCACGTCGTCGAGGAGGTTGGTGGCGAACTTGAGCACGTTCGGCCGCCAGTCCGTCCTGGTCTGCAGCCAGCCGCCGAGCTTGTCGGCCAGCGCCGGGAGGTCGAGGAAGAAGTGCTCGGTCTCGACGAACACCGGGGTCTCGCCGTTGATCCGGCTGCGCGGATTGCGGAGTTCGATCGCGTCGAGCTGGTTGCCGCAGTTGTCGCACTGGTCGCCGCGCGCACCGTCGTACCCGCAGATCGGGCAGCTGCCTTCGATGTAGCGATCCGGCAGAGTGCGCCCGGTCGATGGCGAGATCGCGCCCATCGCGGTCTTGGTGACCAGGTAGCCGTTGCGATGGATGGTGCGGAACAGTTCCTGCGCGACGGCGTGATGATTGCGCGTCGTCGTACGGGTGAAGAGGTCGTAGGAGAGTCCGAGGCCGTGCAGGTCTTCGACGATGACCCGGTTGTAGCGGTCCGCCAACTCCTTCGGCGAAACGCCTTCCCGCTCCGCCTGCACCAGAATCGGCGTGCCGTGCTCATCCGTCCCCGACACCATCAGCACGTCATGCCCGGCCATCCGCTGATAGCGACTGAAAACGTCGGAAGGAACGCCGAACCCCGAAACATGCCCGATATGCCGGGGCCCATTGGCGTACGGCCAAGCAACCGCTGCCAGTACGTGAGTCATGCCGCCGACTGTAAGGCGACCCCATCGCCCGCGCGACGGAATTCCGCGTCAACCTCAGGGCTTGCCACCACCCGCACTCTGGGCTTGCCACCACCCGCACACTCCCGCCCCCACTCGCGGTGCCGATCTCCACTTACCGGCTGGGCGAGTCGAGCCGGGTAGTGGCCGGTGGCGGCCTGCGCTCAGGGCGACAGTGCGGCTCAAGATGGTTCCAGCAGAGATAGTTTCTCCAGTGGAACCATCTTGCGCTCAGTTTTAGAGCTGGACGACGAGCTCTCCGCTGCCCTCGGAGATCTCTACGGCTTTGGCAGCGAGCCCGAGGCCGGCGGGCGGGCGGGCGACGGAATTAGGGCTTGAGGACGAGCTTTCCGGGGGCGTGGCCGGCTTCGGAGATCTCGGCGGCCTTTGCGGCGTCGGCGAAGGTGAAGGTTTCGCCGATGCGTGGCTTGAGCTTGCCGGCCGCGGCGAGCTGGAGGTGCTCGCGGAGGCCGGCTGCCTGTACGTCGGGAGGCGTGCCGCCGCCGGAGAACGGGACGCCCAGGTCCTGAGCAGCCATGTCGGCAATCGTGACGATGCGATCCGTTCCGCCGCGCAGCTCGATGGAGTCCGGCAGCGCGCCCTTGCCCGCGACGTCGTAGACGGCGTCGATACCCTGCGGCGCGACCGCGTGAACCCGCTCGACCAGACCGTCGCCGTACGCGACCGGGATGGCGCCGAGCGAGCGCAGGTAGTCGTGGTTCGCCTCGGAGGCGGTGCCGATCACGGTCGCGCCGAGCGCCACCGCGAGCTGGACGCCGACCGCGCCGACGCCACCAGCGGCGCCGTGGATCAGGATCGTCTCGCCGTGCTTCAGGCCGAGCAGGCGAAGCACCCGGGCGGAGGTCTCCCCGGCGACCGGGATGGCCACGGCGTCGGTCCACGAGACCTCGGCCGGCTTCTTGGCGATCGCACCGGCCAGGGCGTACTCCGCGAAGGAACCGGTCTTGGCCCAGCCGACCACCTCGTCGCCGACCGCGAACTCGGTCACTCCGTCGCCGACCGCATCCACCACACCTGCGACCTCGATGCCCGGGACGACGGGGAAGACTGCCGCCTCGGCGTTGAACCAGCCGTACCGCAGCTTGTAGTCCATCGGGTTCACTCCGGCGGCCCGAACCGCGATCCGGACGTCACCGGGACCCACCTGCGGTTCGTCGACCTCGAGCGTGTGCAGCACCTCGGGACCACCGAACTCTTCGTAAACGACCGCTTGCATGAGAGACCTCCGCTGGAGATGAGTTGATGCTTCAAGTTTGTGTTACTTGAAGCATCAATCGTCTCCGCGCTGAAGGTATTCCCGATCGTCAGAAGATTCTTAAGCCTCGACCTCGGCCAGGCGGGGGAAGAGGGCGTCGCCCTTGACCAGGACCGAGCCGGCCGGGAGCTGACCCCAGGTGCCGGCGTCCTGGACGCGCTGGTCCTTGAGCGGGCCGAGCTTGGCCTCGGCGCCGAGCAGGGTCCAGAGCTTGGCGGCCGTCTTCGGCATCGTCGGGTTGTGCAGGACCGCGACAGCGCGTAGTACCTCGGCCGACGTGTACAGGATGGTCGCCAGCCGGGCGCGCTGTGCCTCGTCCTTCGCGACCTTCCACGGCTCCTGCTCGGAGACGTAGCCGTTCACCGCGCCGACCAGGTCGTTGATCGCGGTCAGCGCGTCGGAGAAGGCGAGCGTGTCGATCGCCTTGTCCGCCGCCACGACCGTCGAGGCCAGCTTGTCGGCGAGTGCCTGCTCGGCCGGACCGTGGTCGGTCGCCTCGGGCAGTTCGCCGTCGAAGTACTTGCCGACCATCGCGGCGATCCGGCTGGCCAGGTTGCCCAGGCCGTTCGCCAGCTCCGAGGTGTAGACGGCGTTCAGGTGCTCCCAGGAGAACGACCCGTCCGAGCCGAACTGGATCGTGCGCAGGAAGTAGTACCTGAAGGCGTCGGAGCCGAAGTGGTCGGTGATCTCGGCCGGCGCGATCGCGGTCAGCTTCGACTTGCTCATCTTCTCGCCGCCGACCAGCAGCCAGCCGTGCGCGAAGACCTGCTTCGGTACGGCGACGCCGGCGGCCATCAGCATGGCCGGCCAGATCACCGCGTGGAACCGCAGGATGTCCTTACCGACCAGGTGCACGTCGACCGGCCAGAGCTGCTCGAACCGCTCCGGGTCGGTGCCGTAGCCGGCCGCGGTCACGTAGTTGAGCAGCGCGTCGATCCAGACGTACAGCACGTGGTCCTCGTCCCAGGGCACCGGAATGCCCCAGTCGAAGGTGGACCGGGTGATCGACAGGTCCTGCAGGCCCTGCTTCACGAACGAGATGACCTCGTTGCGCGCGCTGGCCGGAGCCACGAAGTCAGGCTGCTCCGAGTACAGCTCGAGCAGCCGGTCGGCGTACGCGGACAGCTTGAAGAAGTAGTTCGTCTCCGAGACCGTCTCCAGCTCGGTGCCGTGGATCATGCACCGCTGGGTGCCGTCTTCGTCGGTGCGGATGTCGGCGGGGAGCTTGAACTCCTCACAACCCACGCAGTACAGGCCTTCGTACTCGCCCTTGTAGACGTCGCCCTTGTCGTACAGCGTCTGCCAGAAGTCGCGGACCCGGTCGGTGTGCCGCTTCTCGGTGGTCCGGATGAAGTCGTCGTAGTCGATGTCGACGTCGACCCAGGCCGGCTTCCAGGACTCCTCGACCAGCTTGTCCGTCCACGCCTGCGGGGACATGCCCTGCGCCTCGGCGCTGCGCAGCACCTTCTCACCGTGCTCGTCGGTACCGGTCAGGTACCACTTGCGCTCGCCGCGCTGGGCGTGCCAACGGGTCAGGACGTCCCCGGCCACCGTCGTGTAGGCGCTGCCGATGTGCGGCGGGGCCGTGACGTAGTAGATCGGGGTGGTGACATAGAAGGACTTCTCGGGCATGGCTCAAGCGTAGTGCGCCGTGCCAGTGCTATTTACCAGGGTTCCGCGCAGCAAGCACGGCGTCATAAACAGTTCTCTTCGGTACGCCGTACCGCTTGGCCACGTCGGCAATCGCCTCCTTGCGCGGCGTACCGGCTTCCTCGTCAGCAGCCACCTCGGCCGCCAACTCCTCGGGACCCAGCTCCCGGGCCGACGGGTCCGCACCGGCGACCACGATGGTGATCTCGCCGCGCACCCCGTCGGCGGCCCACTCGGCCAATTCGGCCGCAGTACCGCGCTTGACCTCTTCATACGTCTTGGTCAGCTCGCGGCAGACCGCCGTCCGCCGGTCTTTGCCGAGCGCGTCGGCCAGATCCTGGAGCGAGGCGGCCAGCCGGTGCGGCGCCTCGAAGAAGATCATCGTCCGCTGCTCCCGGGCGAGCTCGGTGAACCGCCGCGACCGCTCGGCCGACTTCCGCGGCAGGAACCCCTCGAACGTGAACCGGTCCACCGGTAGACCGCTCAACGCGAGTGCCGTCAACACAGCAGACGGACCCGGTACGGCGGTCACCTGGAGGCCGGCCTCGATCGCCGCCGCCACCAGCCGGTACCCCGGGTCCGAGACACTCGGCATCCCCGCGTCCGTCACCACCACCACGGTCTGCCCCTCGAGCATCGCGGCCACCAGCTCCGGCGTCCGCTCCCGCTCGTTCCCCTCGAAAAAGCTCACCACCCGGCCCTGCACGACGATCCCCAGCTCGCTCGTCAGCCGCTTCAACCGCCGCGTATCCTCCGCGGCCACCACGTCAACTTCCGCCAGCACCCGCCGCAACCGCCCCGAAGCATCCGAAAAGTCCCCAATAGGAGTCCCCGCCAACACCAATCGCCCGGTCACGGCAGCAGCGTAAACGCATCGACATGCCGAGGCCGGACGATGTGGAAGTGCCGTTGGTCAAGCGTCGCGATCTCCCGTACACCGATCTCCTCCGCGATCGCCACCACGGAGGCATCAGCCAGACCGAGCGGCAGATCCGCATAGGTGTCCATCAGTTCGGCGATCCGCAGTAGTACGTCGTCACAGTCAGCGAGGGTGAAGTCTCCAGCCGCCAGCGAGTAGACGAAGTCGGCCTCGACCTTCGGACCTGCCTCCCGCTGGATCAAGTAGCAGACCTCCGGAACAACGAAACTCGGCACAACGAGTTGCTCGCCTCCGAGGTGGGCGGCAGCGAACATGTCCACACATGATCGGTGGTCGGCATCGCGGGACAGGACGGCCGCAACGAGCGGGCCGGTGTCCACAACGATCACTGGCGCTTGCCGAACTCGTCTCGCAGGATCTCCTCGCTCCGCGCAGCGATGTCGGGGCTGCTGCCCTCCGCAGCACCGAACCATGCCGGCGGCCAGGGGCGCGGACCGGTTGAGTTGCGCCGGCGCATTGCCAAGCGGTGCCGCAAGATCTCACGCATGTCGGGCACGAGCTCAACGGCCGCATCCTCCGGAAGCGCGTCGATCATCGCATGCAACTCTTCTCGCGCGGTACTCATGTGCCTCAGTGTAGAAGGCCCGGCGGATGTTTTTGCGGTTATCCACAGACCCGCTGGCCACGCGGAGGAGCAGTTCGACTGGGGCGTCCGTACGATGGCGGGCGTGACTGCCGTGATCGATGACGACACCGCGACGCCCGCCGAGCCGCGGGAGACGCTCGGGCGCGACGTACGGGGGCGTCGGCTGCCGCCGCTCAAGGAGCGGTTGTACCCGCCGATGCCGCGGGATTTCGAGGGTGGCTGGATCGCGACGCTGGCGATCACCGCGATGGCCGCGATCCTGCGGTTCTGGAACCTCGGCAACCCGGTCAAGTTCGTCTTCGACGAGACGTACTACGCCAAGGACGCGTACTCGCTGCTCAAGCACGGGTATGCACTGCAGTTCATCGACAAGCCGGAGGGGGCCGCCGACAAGGCGATCCTGGCCGGCAACCTGGACGTCTTCAAGGACACCCCGAGCCTGACCGTGCACCCCGAGGTCGGCAAATGGATGATCGCCGCCGGTGAGCAACTGTTCGGGATGAACACCTTCGGCTGGCGGTTCATGCCGGCCCTGTTCGGCACGCTGACCGTGCTGCTGCTGATCCGGGTGGTCCGCCGGATGACCCGCTCGACGCTGATCGGCTGTATCGCCGGCCTGCTGCTCGCGGTCGACGGCCTGCACTTCGTGATGTCGCGGGTCGCGCTGCTCGACATCTTCCTCGCCTTCTGGCTGGTCGCCGCCGTCTCCTGCCTGGTCGCCGACCGGGACTGGAGCCGGCGCCGGCTGGCGGACTCGTTCGACCAGAAGGCCGAGGGCGCGATCGGCCGGCTGCTGCTGTTCCGGCCGTGGCGGCTCCTGGCCGGCGTCTGCTTCGGGCTCGCGCTCGGCACCAAGTGGAGCGCGGTCTGGGTGATGGCGGGGTTCGGGCTGCTCACCTTCGCCTGGGATCTCGGCGCGCGCCGGATGATCGGCGTACGGCATGCGTTCTGGAAGTCCGCGCTGGTCGACGGCATCCCCGCGTTCCTGAGCATCGTGCTGGTCGCCGGGATCACCTACACCGCGACCTGGACCGGCTGGCTGCTGCACGACAACGCCTACGACCACGACTACGCGTCCAAGAACCCGGCGCACGGCGTGATGAAGATCGTGCCCGACGACTTCCGATCGCTGATCCACTACCACCAGGAAGTGCTGGCGTTCCACACCGGCGACTACATCAGGAACGCCACCCACCCGTACCAGTCGCACCCGGCGGGCTGGCCGATCATCGCCCGGCCGATCGGCTTCGACGCGGTCAACGACATCAAGCCCGGCCAGCCCGGTTGCACCACCAAGAACGGAGAGAACTGTCTCTCGGTGATCTCAGCAGTCGGTACGCCGTTGCTGTGGTGGGGTGGCGCGCTGGCGCTGCTCGCGGCCCTGGTGCTCTGGATCGGCCAGCGGGACTGGCGATTCGGCGTCGCCATCGTCGGCTACGTGACGTGCTGGGTGCCGTGGTTCGCCTTCGACGACAGACCGATCTTCTTCTTCTATGCGGTGACGATGATCCCGTTCACGGTGATCGCGTTGTCCCTGGTACTGGGCAAGATCCTCGGCCCGGCCAGAACCGCGCTGCAGACCGCCACCCCGCGCCGGCTGATCGGCAGCGCGGTCGTCGGCGCCTTCGTCGTCCTGGTCGTCCTCAACTTCGCCTACATCTGGCCGATCCTGACCGACAAGGTTCTCCCCCACTCCGCCTGGCTCAACCGCATGTGGTTCAAATCCTGGATCTGACCTGAACCGGCCAGCACCGGCCGTGGCCGGCTGAGGTTGCCTACCTTCGGCTCATGCGCGTCGCTCCGGTTGTCCTGATCGTTCTCGCCCTGCTCGGTGCCGGCTGCTCCTCGAACACGCCCGCCGCGGACGGGCCGCCGACCACCCCGACTCCCGCAGCGACCCCGACTCCGAAGCCGACACCGAAGGTGGTGGGCCGGGTGTTGCCGGTCAAGATCACCGGACCGGGCCAGCAACCGCTCCAGCAGGCCGACACGATCGGGCAGGCGGACCGCGACGCCGCTATGCCGCCGTCCCGCCAGATCATGTTCAACATGATCGACCAGACCGACGCCGTGGCGGGCTACAAGGCCGCCGGCTCGGTCGAGTGCCCGGGAGACGGCCCGGTGATTCAGCCGGACGCTCAGACCCAGTGCTCAGTGCGCTATCGCAATCTGAAGGTCCGCTGGATCGTGCGGATCGACTCCAACTCCGACCGGACCGGCCGGTGGGTGATCTACTTCCTGAGCCCACTCGACGCAGTCCTGCTGCGCAAGGCGGTCTACAACAGGTTCTGGACCGAGTTCCACACCAAGGGAACAGAACTGCGCTGTGGCCAACTGCCCGAGATTCAGCGGGTCAAGGTGTACGTCGACACCAAGAACCGCTGTCAGTACCTGCCGCCGGCCGATTCGGACGGCGTTCGTCAGTGGCAGGACGTCAAGGTATGGGTCGGTGACTCCGGAGTACGTGTCGACTACTCCGGGCCGCCGGCTCAGTGACCTAGGTGGCCTCGGTTTTTTCTGCGGTGGCGGCGGGAGCTGGTTTGGCCGCCGACGCCGCCGAAGAGGGCTAGGCCCTTGACTACGACGGTGGGTGCGTTGGGGTCGGGGTCGTCGCCGCCGCGGGCCGCGAAGCCGCCGAAGATGCCGACGCCCTCGTTGCGGACGTTGACGCTGTCCGGGACGGTGATGTCGACGCCGCCGAAGATCGCGATCGCCCAGATCGTCACCTCGCGACCCTCGAAGACCGCGTCGGTCATGTCCAGGTCGTAGCCGCCGAAGATGCACAGCGCGTTGGTCCGCCTCTTGACCCGCCACCGGCCGCGGCGCTCGCCACCGCCGAAGATGCCGACCACGGTCTCGAAGCTGTCCTGCGGATTGGCCGGCTCCTCGATCGGCACCGGGCTGTTCGACGGCGCTGCCGCGGCCGCCGGCCGGTACACCTGCCCCGGTACGGCGAGGTCCTGGGTGATCGGCTCCAGTTCGCCGATCGTGCGCGCCTTCAGCGTCTGCTCGAGCCGCTCGGCATGCTCGTCCTGCGTCAGCCGCCCGGTCATCAGCGCGTCCCGCAGCACCTCGACGACCTGGTCACGGTCGGTGTCGGAGGCGCGGAGATGCGCGTGCGGGTGCTGTGGCTCGGGCAGGTTTTCCATAGGACCGAACGATAGTCCTGTTACCGGCGCACCCGGAACGCAAAAAACAGCGCGAGGAGGGTGATCATGGCGAAAGCCAGGGCCGTACCCGGGTAACCCCCGAGCCCGAGACCGAGTCCGCCGACCGCGGCGCCCAGGAAGACGCCGAGGCTCATCCCGGCCGCATTGATCCCCAACGCCGATCCGCGCAGCTCTCCGCTTCGGCGTACGAGCAAGGTCGTGACGCAGGCGGCGACCGTTGCGTGGCTCGCGCCCATCAGGGCGGTCAGCGCCAGGGTCGACGGCAGCGTCGGTGAGAAGTAGAACGCCGTCACGCTGACCAGCGCGACGCTCACTCCGAGCACCAGCAACTTCTCCGGCATGATCCACGGCCGCTCAGCCGCGAGGTAGCGGCCGGCGAACAGATTGCCGACGAAGAACGACGCCCCACTGAGCGACCAGACCAGCGCGAACCACCCCGGCGCCAGCTCGAACTTATCGCCGTAGAACGCTGCCAGATAAGCCAAATACCCCATGAACGCGGCCGTCCGCAGCAACGCCACCGCGAGCAGCGGAAGCGCCCCAGGGATCCGAGCCAACGCCCGGTACGTCGCCACGTACCCGATTCGCTCAGCCCGCGCCGATCCCTTCCGCCCCCAGCCACGCCAGAAGAACGCCGCCGACAACGCCAACGAGATCACCGAAGCGGCGAGCAGATTCCCCCGCCATCCCCAGACCAGACCCGGTACGGCGAGCACGGGCGCAGCCAGCATTGCCATCATCGACGTGGTCGCCGAGACCAGCGTCGCAGCCCGGCCCGCTGCGGCCGGCGACTTGAATCTGTCCGCGGCGGCGGCGCCGATCGACGGGCCGAGGATCGAGGTCGATGCCCCGATCAACAAACAGAACGCGGCCAGCGCATACACGTTGCCGATGGCACCCAATGCCGCCGAGATCCCCAACAATGCAAGGCCGCCCGCAGCCACGAGCTCACGAGCCAGCCGATCGATCAGTGGCGCCAGGGCGACTCCGACGAGCAGTGCGGCCAGTCCGCCGAGCCCCCGCAGCCCGCCGATCTCCGCTACGTTCCCGCCCGCCGCGGCCGCGATCGGCACCAGGTACATGCCGAACACGGTGAACGGGATCAAGCTGACCGTCGAAGCCAGCAGGAACGGCCACAATCTCCGGGCCATCCGCAGATCCCCGGGCACCGCGGCCGGCGCCGCGCTAGCCGGGGCCGATGTCGGGTTAGCCGGGGCAGACGTCGGGCTGGCCGAAGCCGGGATCGCGGGGGATTGCAGGGTTTGCGCCGAGGAGTTGTCGGTGCTCACGTCCGTGGGTCTCCGTCCTGGGAGTGATAGCGGTACAAGCTCGTCGGGCGGGAGCTGAACTGGGAAAAGGGAAACGGCTCCGCAGACAGCGCAGTGACACCGGAGCCGAGGAAGGCGCGCACCACCGCCGCGCCGGTCTGAGCATAGACCGCCAGCGGCTTCTCTTGCTGACGGCAACGACCGAGCAGGACGTCGAAACTGCCGTTACTCAAGGTCATTCCGGTCGCCACGACAGCATCGGCGGCGTCGACAACCTCCGTCATGTCGCGGGAAACCGGCAACCCGGAGGCGGTACGCGCCAGGTTGAAATCACAAGGCAGACAAGTTCCGCCGCGTTCGGTGATTGCGTCGACCAACGGGTTCACCACGCCGATCAACGCGACCTTGGTGCCGGGCCGGACATCGAGGAGACCGGCGACAGCGGCATCCCGGGCCCGCGCGCGGACGTCCGGCGTACCGGCTGGGAGGACGACTTCTTCTGCATCAGGGGCGGTGTGATGCGGCTCGACCGATGCGAGGTAGGCGTCGAGGGCGGCGATGCGGACGGGGAGCGGGGCGTCGGCGATCAGCTTGTCCAACGAGAGTCCGGACGTCTCCTCGCAGTACGAGGGATCGAGTTCGCCCGCCTCGAAGGAGCACGCGCCGAAGACCTCGCCGACTCGCAGCAGCACGTAGTAGTTCCGGTAGGTGACGTCCGCCCCCGGCAGCCGAGTCGTGTGGTGCAGCCAGAACGCACTGATCACCGACAGCTCAGAGGGCGCCGGATCGCGTTCTCCCGCCAGAACAGATTCAGCTAACAAGGCAACAGAGGTCATGGCAGATCAGCCAGCCTTTCGGCGTCGTAGGTCAGCCCCGTCACCTGGGCAACATTAATGCGACGGGGTCGCAGATGGGAACTGCTGGTGGTGGAACTGGGCCGACTTGCGCCGGTCCCAGGACATCGCGGACCACGGGACCGCGAGGTCGTCCAGCGAGTCGATCTCGCGCGGCCGCATGGCGTCCATCGGGCGCGCCTCGGCATGCCGGGCAAAAGCCGACTCGACGTACCGGCTGCCGGTGTCGGCCGCCAGGAACACGTGCTTGCGGCTGCTGTCGCACTGGTGTTCCCAGAGGGCGGACAGATACGCGGCACCCGCGGACAAGCCGGCGAACACGCCCGACGTACGGAGCAGGTCCACCGCGGCGGACATCGCGTAGTCGAACGAGACCCAATGCAACCGGTCGTACAGCTCGTGCCGCACGTTCTGGAACTCGATCGAGCTGCCGATCCCCGCGATGATCATCTCCGGGTCCTGGGTGTGCCCGGCGCCGAACGTGATGCTGCCGAACGGCTGCACGCCGACCAGGTTCACGTCGCGACCGCGATCTCTGAGGAAGGCCGCGATCGCGCCGGTCGACGCGCCGGTGCCGACGCCGCCGACGAGGCAGAGCGGGCCGGTCGGCACCAGTTCGTCCACGAGATCCGCGACCGCGCCGTACCCGAGGTAGTGGATGTCGTCGTGGTACTGCCGCATCCAGTGGTACGACGGGTTGTCGCGCAGGATCTCGCCGATCCGGCGGACCCGCAGGTTCTGGTCGAGCTGGAGGTTGTTCGACGACGGCACCTGCTCGATCGTGGCGCCGAGGATCTCGAGCTGGATCTTCAGCGTCCGGTCGACCGTGGTGGATCCGACGATGTGGCACTTCATCCCGTAGCGGTGGCAGGCCAGCGCGAGCGCGTGCGCGTAGATGCCGCTCGACGAGTCGATCAAGGTGTCGCCGGGTTTGACCGCGCCGCTGTCGAGCAGGTGCCGGACCGCGCCGAGCGCGGAGTACACCTTCATCGTCTCGAACCGCAGGCAGATCAGGTCGTCGCCGACCCGGATCGGATCGGGATCCTTGATCGCCTCCGCCAGATGGTCGTGCAATCGGGAAGGCTTCATGCTTGCGTTTCGCTCCTCGTGTCGGCACAACTGGTCAGCACGGGCGGAGGCTGCATTTCCTGTACTACGTTCGTCGGTACGCCGGGCGCCTGGTCGCCAGGCGATCCAGGTCCGTCTCGGCCGAGGTGGGCGGCTTTCACCAGGCGTTTGGTCGTCTCGTGGGTCGGCGTCGCCATCACTGTTGCCGGGGCACCCTCTTCGATCACTCGGCCTGCGTCCAGAACCAATACGTGATCGGCGACCGCGGCGACCAGGCCTAGGTCGTGGCTGATCCAGATCAGGGCTGTTCCTGCGTTCTTCAGCTCGGTCAGTAGCTCTACGACGAGCGCGGTGCCGTTCTCGTCCAGCGCCGTGGTGATCTCGTCGCAGATGAGGACGTCCGGATGAGCGAGCAGAGCACGGGCCAACGCGGCTCGCTGGAGTTCACCACCGGAGAGCTGACTCGGCGGTCTGGCGGCGATCATCGCCGAGACACCGAGTCGCGCGAGGGTGGCGACGGCTTCGGCTTTGGCTTGCGATTGGGTGAGCCCGCGCAGGCGTTCCGCAGTACGGGCTACTTGGTCGTCAACGCGACGGCGTTCGTCGAAGGAACCGCGGACTTCCTGCCAGACATATTGGACCCGCCTGACCTGTTCGGGGGACCGCTTCCGCAGTACCGGAAGTTCCTGACCTGACAGGGTGATCCGGCCGCTCCGGCGTTCGTGCAGACCGGCCAGCGAACGCGCGAGCGTGGTCTTGCCACTGCCGGAACGACCGACGACGCCCACGCAGCCACCGGGCGGCACGGCGAGATCGACCTCCTGCAGGATCGGGTCGCGCCCGCGGGTACGCAACGAGGCGGACAAGTTCATTGCCTTGAGCAACGGCGTTCTGCCGCCCGTGGTTCCCGGTCGCGAGCTGATTTGTGTTGCAGCTGGAAGAACATCCGTCCCACCCGCGGCGATCACCCGGCCGGCATCCAGCACCACCACGTACTGCGCGAGCGCACGAACCAGGTCGAGATCGTGACTCAGCAGCAAGATCCCCAGCCCCTGCTCAGCCAGCTCCTTGAGCTCAGTCACCAACTGCAGCCGGGTGATCGAGTCCAGCCCCGTACTCGGCTCGTCCAGCACCAGCACCCTCGGCCGGCAAACCAGCGCCTGAGCCAACGCCACCCGCTGCCGCTGCCCACCCGAGAACTGATGCGGAAACCGCCGCCGATCAGCTCGACCAGCAGGCAGCTGAGCCGCCCGCAATGCTTCTGCAACAACCTCCTCGCCAGGATTGTGCAGACTCCCGAGCTCCCGCAGGACAGCACCGATTCGTCGCGCCGGGTTGAGCGCGCTGCCCGGGTGTTGTGGCATATAGGCGACGACGCGCCCCCGGACGGCCGCCGCCGCGAGCGTCACCCCGCCCCCGCCGTCCGGTCCCGCCTCGCTGCGCGGAAGCAGCACGCTCACACCGTCTACCGTCACCTCGCCCGACAAGCGCACGCCGTCGCCGTGTTCGCCGAGAAGCGCGAGGGCGGAGGTTGTCTTCCCCGAACCCGAAGCACCTACCAGCGCCGTCACCTGCCCGGGCCAGATCGTGAAGTCGACTTTGTCTACGAGGATGGCGGTGCCTGCTGTCGCGGACAGGCCGCGGACCTCGACCAGGGGGTTCACCTGGGCACCTCTGCCAGGCGGCGGGTGTGGTGGACCAGGCGGTCGGCTAGGAGGTTGAAGCCGAGGGTGAAGGCTACGAGCATGAGAGCCGGCGCGACGACGGCCCACGGTTGGAGGAGGATTCCTTCGCGGTTGCGGGAGACGCTGACTGCCCAGTCCGGTGCTGTGGGGCTCAGGCCGAGGCCGAGGAAGTTGACTGAAGCAACAAGGAAGACGGCGAGGGTGATCCGGGTGCCGAGGTCCGCGGCGACCGGACCGAGCACCGCGCGACCGACGTACCCGAGCTGGATCCCCACCCAACTCTCCCGCTGCATCCGCAACGCCTCGACCACCGGCCCACTCGCCGCATCCAACGCGGCGGCTCGCACCAGCCGGGCAACCGTCGGAACGTTGACCATGGCAACAGCCAACGTGATCGCCAACGGCGAAGCACGCCAGCCGACGGCGACCACGCTGATCACCAGCAAGGACGGCAGCGGCAACAACACATCCAGCGGACGAATCAACACCTCGTCAACCCACCGATGCCGGGTCGACGCCGCAACCAACCCGATCACTCCGCCGATCAAGTACGCGATCACCACAGCCCCCAGCGCCATCCCCAACGCCGTCCGCCCACCAACAAGCAACAGCTGCAACACGTCCCGCCCCAGCCCATCCGTCCCCAACCACCCCCCACCCTCATACGGCAACCCACGCCGCACATCCACCCGAACCAACGGCCCAAAAACTGCCACCCCCAAGGGAACCAACACCAGCCCCGCAGACACCACCAGCGGCGTCCGAGCAGCGATCCAACCCCAACCCCGCCGCCTCGGCAGTTGATCGGGCGCGGGCCGCCCCACCCCCTGACCATCGGGCTCGCCGGGCGTCATCGGAGGAGCTCTGTTCGGGGGACCAGGCGGTTGCAGATCAGGTCGGCGGTGAGGTTGATCAACAAGGCAGCGACGGCTAGGGCGAGGGTCAGGCCTTGGACTACGGGGATGTCTCGGGTTTCTACGCCGTTGACCAGGGCTGTGGCGAAGCCGGGGATGGCGAAGATTGCTTCTACTACTAGGACTCCGCCGAGTAGGGTGTCGCCGGTTCTTGCCAGCTCCTGGACGCCGGGAACAGCAGCGTTGGGCAACACATGGCGCAACAACAACTGCCTTCGTGGTACGCCGAGGCGGCGGGCCTGTACGACGTAGTCGGCGTTGAGCGCGTTGATCGTGCCGGCCCGCACCTGGCGAGACAGCAGGCAGACCGTCCGACCGAGCAGAACAGCAACCGGCAGCACCAGCAACACAGGACTTACCAGCACGTCCCCGCCGACCCACGTCGCCGGAAGCCAGCCGAGCTTCAGAGAGAAGACAGTCACCAGCACAACCGCGATCACGAAGTCCGGGATCGCACTCAGCGCCAGCGTGATCGACGTGATGACCCGATCGACGCGACTGTTCTCTCGCGTCCCCATCAGCAACCCGAGCGCGACAGCGGCCGGCACCACAACCGCCAACGTAGCCACCGTCAGCACCAGCGTCGCCCCGACCGACGCCTTCACGATGCCGAGCACCGGCCCACCGCTGATCAGCGACGTCCCCAGATCACCGCTCAGCACATTCCCGAACCAGTGCACGAACCGCTCGAACGCAGGTTGATCCAACCCGAGCTGCGACCGCAACCGCGCGATCTGGTCAGGCGTGAGCGTCTCGGTGAACCGCATGTCGGCGGCATCTCCCGGTAGCAACGCGGTCAGCACGAAGACCAGCACCGACAGGACAACCAGCTGCACGATCGCCAACAAGGCCCGCTGAGCGGCGTACGACCGCATTCAGGCCAGCCACACCTTGTCGAACCGGCCGGAGTCGAGCGTGTTCGGCGGCACCGCCTGGACGCCCTGCACCTTCGACGAGATCGCAACCAGAAAGTCCGGATGCCCCCACGCGAGAATCCCGCCCTCGTCCCGCAACGTCTTCTGCAGTACGCCGTACTTCGCGGCGCGCACCGCCTCGTCCGTCTGCACCTGGGCGGCTGCGAACGCGGCATCGAAGGCCGGCCGCCGCCAGTGCGTCGCGTTGAACGGCGACTTGGAAAGCAACCGATCGGTGATGTACTGCGGAATCGGCATCGCGCCCGACCGGTGACTCCCGATCACACCCTTGGTGAGCAGGTCCTTCGCATAGGTCTGCGCACTCCCGGTCGTCACCTTGAGCTTCACCCCGGCCTCGGCAACCTGCTCCGCGAACAAGGTGGCCGCCTCGACGAAACCGGCCGAAGCGTCGGAGGTGAAGATCTCCAGCTCCTTGCCGATCAACCCGGCCTTCTTCAGCAACGCCTTGGCTTGCTCGACGTCCCGTTCCCGCTGCGGCAGGTCGGCCGCGTAGTACTGGAATCCCTTGCCGAACAGGTCATTTCCGACCACACCCCGGCCCGCGAGTACGACGTCGACCAACCGCTGCCGATCCGCAAGCAGCTTGAAGGCGAGCCGGACGTCGGGGTTGTCGAACGGCGGCTGGTCGACCTTCATCACGAAGGCCTGCGTCGTCGATCCCTTCGCCGCCACGATCTTGACCGTCTTTCCGGCCTCGGCCGTTCGCGCGAACGTCGCGGTCATCTCGTTCGCGTACTCCGCCTGGCCGCCCTGCAACGCGTTCGCCCGGGCCTCCGCATCCGCCGAGAGGATCTGCAGCTCCTCAAGTTTCGCGGTGCCGTCCCAGTAATCGTCGAACCGGGTAGCGACCATCGACCGGCCGGCCTCGAACGACGTGAACTTGAACGCCCCGGTCCCGTTCGGCTTGGCCGGATCCTTGAAGCCGTCGCGGACGATCTGGGTGCCGATTCCGGCCAGCAGCGCAGGGAATTCCGCGTTCGGAGCGGCCAGGGTCAGCTCGACCGTGTGCTGGTCGATCGCCTTGCATCGCCGAAGGTCCAGTGCGGCGAGCGAGGACTGAGCCACTCGCTCCGGCACGTTCGGGTCGGTGATGCGGGCGAGGCTGTAGAGGACGTCCTGGCTGGTCAGCGGTTTGCCGTCGTGGAAGGTGGCGTCGCGCAAGGTGAACCGCCAGGTCGCGGCCTGGGCGTCCGGCTCCCACTTGGCCGCAAGTCGCGGTACGGGCTTCAGATCCGGACCGAGCTCGACCAGCTTCTCGTACATCGCCTTGTGCCGCGCGATGTCGACGAACAGGCTCTGCAGATGCGGGTCGAGAACCTCCTTGGCGCCACCGCCGGCGAACACCGCGCGCAGCCGGCCACCCGCCTTCGGCGTGGCCGCCGGGCTGTCGCCCGAGCCGCACCCAGTAACCGCGGCAACCGCCAAACTGCCTGCCAGGCCTAGGAATCCTCGTCTGTTCAGAGCTTCGGACATCCGCATTTCCTTCACGGTGAGGGGGCTCCGACGAGGAGTGGTCGCCGGGTCGAATCCTGCCGTTAATGAAAATAGTTGTCAAATTCAGGCGCATCTGAACGGACGTCCTTCATTCTTCCGGGCTCCCCCGGCCCACCGTCGGCCGTGACGGCGTGTCACCGCGATCTACCGCCGAGTACTCGCAGTCACGGTGCGTCGGCGGTATCGTCGCGACGAGGCAGGGAGGGACTGGGGAGGGCGATGCACGAGGCCGGGTTGTACTTCCCGTACGTCGACGTCCGCGACGACGACTGGCTCAAGCTGGCGATGCTCTACTGGCCGCGCATCTATCGAATCGTCCCGCCTGACTACCCGATGCGCGAGAGCCGGACTGCCCAGGACTTCCGTCGGGCGGGCTTGCTCGGCGCGGTGGATCCGATCCTGGGCTCCGATGCCGTTGCGATGATGGCAGCCCTGATGAGGATCGAGTTCTTCACGACCTTGGCGGAGAACGCCGACGCTCTCGACAACTACAGCACAGCTCGGGCGAAAGCCGAGTTCGACGGCCGGCCGTCGTTCGGCCCGCCGCCTGACGACCGGCTCGACCCCGCGCTCGGCTGGCTGCACAGCACGAAGGTCTCCTTCGCCGAAATCGTCGACCTCCGCCGAGCCGGGCTGGCGGAGTACGGGCCGCGGCTTCCCCTCGGCGAACAGTGGGTGGGCCTGCATCCCACCCTCGCGGGCGCCTACATGACTGCCCTGGCCAATGAGATCGCAGGCAGCTTGGCCCTGCAACCGTTGACCGATCAGGCGGATCTCCGGATCGTGGCACCGAACGGCGGCGTCGCCTCCGCGCTCGATCTTCTGGTCGGCCGGTCGCCTGACCGTCCCAGCGAGCCGGCGGCGGTCGACGAGTACGTGATGCTCGCGCTGGAGTGTGTTCGCCCGAAGACACTCGGCGGAGTCTCCGCCAAGCAGATCATCCGCTGCCGGAAGAACCTCGCTGGCGAGTTGGCCGACTTCCGGGCTTTCGTCGAACAACAGAACGCAGAACTGGCCGCCATCACCTCATTGCCGCCCGGACAGCGGAAGCTCGACGCCTTCGCCGACCATGTGCGCGACACGGTCGAAGCTCCGTTGCAGAGACTCGAACGAGGTCTGCAGCTGCACAAGCTGGACACTGTCCGGACGATGCTCGTCACCGGAACCCTGGCCACTCCCCCGCTGGCAAGCTTGGGGCTGGACCATCTCGGAGCAGGAAGCACCATCGGGATGTCGGTCGCGACTGTCGCCGGGATGGGTGCCGCCTGGTGGCAGGTCCATGCGGCCCGTGAGTCCGTACGCCGGAGTTCGCCGCTCTCCTACCTGCTCGACGTCCGCGACAAGCTCACCCCGAAGACCATCGCCGGCAGATTCCAGCGCATCGTCAAGGGCAGCTACTGAGCGATCAGCGGCCGGCCACCCACGGCAGCGGCTTCGGGAGCACGCTCGGCAGCATCTTGGGGATAGGGGACTTCGGACGGGTCCGGGCGGCAGAGGTCGCGATACGGGAGGTCCGCCAGGATGCGGTCGAGAAGGCCGGCGAGTAGGTCCTGCTCCTCACGGCTGAGTTTGTCGAGGAGATACGTCCGTACTGCGTCGACGTGGTCGGGCGCGGCTGCCTCGACAGCGCCCCGGCCCGCGTCGGTCAGCCGAACCATCGAGCCGCGGGCGTCGGACTCGCACTCCTCCCGGGTGACCAGGCCGCGCTTCTCCATCCGGCTGACCTGGTGCGACAACCGGCTCCGCTCCCAGCCGATCGAGCGGCCGAGATCGCGCGTTCGCAGTACCCCTTGATCGGCGGTCGACAGCGGCTGCAGCAGGGCGTAGTCCGCCCCGGACAGCCCCGAGTTCCTGAGCAGCCGCGTCTCCAGCGCACTGAGCAACTCGCGGTAGCTGTCCCGGTAGGCCTGCCAAAGATGCGCCTCTCGCGCATCCAAGCCCCGGATCTCCGCCATCAAGCTGTTCCTAACTTCTTTAAGAGCCACCTATTCTACCGGCCATCGTTGACATATCACCGAGCTGAAACTCAAGGTGTGCGCGAGAGGGCAACCGCCAACCCGACCGTCCCCGCCATCAGCACGATCTCCCCCGCTGCCAGTCGCCAAAAGGCGGCCGGCCGATCCGCGAGCAACGGAAGCGTCGCCCGCCGATGCCACCAGCCGATGCAGACGAGCGCCGCGAACGCGACCGCCTTCGCAAACACCAGTGCCCCATACCCGCTGGTCACCCACTGAGTGATCAGCCCCCAGCCACCCTCCCGCCCATCAAGATGGATCTCGGCCGTCAGCAACCCAGTGGCTCCCACCGCAACTGCGCAGCTCAGCGCCAACGCACTGAACCGTTCGATTGCGGGCCGTTCCCGGGTGTAGCGCAGCAAGGCGCCCAGCCCACCGATCCACACGGTCGCCGCGAACACGTGAACAACCAGCGAGGCGGTCGCAAGCACTGACCACAAGTTGGTCCGCACGATCGCCTCATGCCCGTTCAGCAACGGCCCGACCACCGCGGCCGCCGCCAGCACCAGGCAGACCCGTGCGGTGACGACGGTCCGGCAACCACTGAGCACCACCGCAAGAATCGCCGTCAGCACGATAGTCACCGCCAACGACCTGACCTGATTCAGCCCGCCGGCCAGCGACGCGTGTTCACCAAGATGCGACAGCGGTACGCCGAGGATCACCGACGCGGTTGCCACCAGTCCCGCGAGACTCGCCACCGCCCAGATCCCAGCGGCAATCGCAGCGTCCTGAACCGCCCGAAGCCCTTGTGCTGCAAGCTTTCCTCCGTCGGAAGGCAGCAGCACCACCGCCCCGAGCAACGCCCCGGCGCACGCGATCGTCGCGACATCAGCCACGAACCGCAGTACGGGCAAGGCCCAGGAAACCGGCATGCTGGCGCCGGAAAGCCCAGCAGGCAGCGGTTTCGGAGCACCACCCGCAGCCAGCAGAGCGACCACCAACACGACGATGCCTACGGCAACCATTCCAACGCCGAGGTACCTCCTCATCACGCGGCGGGGCGGCGGCGGACGATCACGATCGCCAGCGCGACGACCACGAGCATCACCAGCACCATGGCGACGATCACCACGACGTTGGAGTTGTCCTTCACCGGCTGGGGCTGGCCGGTGGTCACCACACTGCCCGGCGCATGCCCGGCATGCGTGACCGTGAAGCTGGCAGAGACCGTGATCGGATGCCCGTCCGCGGACACGATCCGAGCGTCGACGGTGTACTTGCCGGCTTCGATCATCGGCCCGACCGGCTGGGTCACCAAGTTGTCGATCACCTGGATGTCGCCGGTGGACACGTTGTTGCCGGTCGGCGACTTCACCTGGACCTCGGCGCCGGTACTGCCGACCGGCTCGTTGAACGTCAGAACCACCTGCGTCGGCGGCGCCGCCATCGACGAGCCGTCGGCAGGCGTCATGGACTCCAGTTTGGCGTGCGCCGCCGCCACCCCGGTCGAGATGACCAGGGCGAGCAGCGACGCCACCAGCAACGCAGCGAGTCGACGCACGATTACGGCGTCGCCTTCCGCGACCGCAGCCCGAAGGCGAGACCGATCAGCCCGGCCAGCAACCCGGCGCCGCCGAGAATCCGCGCCAGGGTGTCCGAGTCGGACTTGGACTCGTCGGTCGTCGCGGCCACCGGCGTGATCGCGGCGGTCAGCTTCAGCGAGGGCGCCGGGTGCTCCGGCTTGTCGGCGCCGTCCTTGGTGAGCTCCACCCACTTCACCACCTCGCCGTCACTGTACGTCTGGACAGCGGGGAAGTTGAGCGAGTCGACGCCCTCGGGCAGCCGGCCGACCGACAGCGCGAACTCGTCGAAGTCGTTCGGCGGGACGCCGACGCTGCCCGGCACCGACGTCCAGGTGACCGTGGTGATCGCCTCGGTCAGCGTCACGTCGCCGACCTTGACCGGTGCCGCCAGCTTCTCCTTGGTCTTCTCGACCTTCCAGCCGGCTTTCACCTGCGCGCCGACGCTGGCGAACGGGTGATCCTTCGGCAACGTGACGACAAGCTTCGTCGTACTGGCCGTGTCGGACTCACTCGGGACCCGGAACACCAGCTTGGCGTAGCCGCCCGGTTTGGCGTCCGGCGACGAGACGGTGACGTGGGCCGACGCCGAGCTGGCGGCACCGACCAGGACGAGCGCCGAGGCCGCGGCGATCGCGGCAGCGCGGAGTACGAATCTCTTGGGCATGACTGATGGACCTCTCACGGGACACGGAAGTTCACCCGGCCGACGGGTGATCCGCGACCGGTCAGGACAAGGCGAGTGACACCTGTCCGTACGGCGGTCCGCGCCGCGATCCGTTCGAGTTCAGCCAGCGCTGGGTGAGCCGCGGCTCCGGTACTGCGGTCAGCAGCCGACGGATCACCGGTACGACGATGAGCGCCATCACCGGGAGCTCCGGGACCAGGCGCGCGAGGATCCGTAGTACGCGGGTGGCCCAGCTGTGGGCGTGGCCGATCAGTCCGACCCCGGCGAGCAGGGCGACCAGGTGAGCCACCGACATCGCGAGAGTGCCGCCGACCGTCATGTGCATCGGCTCGGTTGCCATCGGCATCGACAGGTCGTGCCCGTGATGGTGGGACGAGTTCAGCGTGAAGTGGACGATCAGCTGGACTGCCGCCAAGGCAACCACTGCGAGCTCTTCGCTGAGGAACTCACCGAGGAGCCAGCATGCTCCGGCGAGTGCGAGCAACTGTGGGACCAAGGCGAGCGGGACGGATCCGCCGGAGACCAGGACGTGTCCGGCCACCGCGACCGCGACGCTCAGCGTCACGACAGCAGAGGTCGCACTCGTCTCGGCACGCACAACCAATCACCTTCATCGTGGGCGGAGTCACCATCGTTCCACAGCCTCTACGAGTAGGTGGGCGACATTGGTTCCGGGAACGGTTACGGACCTTTCACACGGTCCGCGAAGCCCGTTGAACGCCATCCCGTCGTACACGATGATCCCGGCGAGATGCTCGGGATAATCGAGCGCGTACTTCCATGCCACCAGTTTGCCCGAGGCATGCAACCGGCCACGGGCCGGTCAGGGATGATGGGCGGATGGCTGAGAAGGATGTTGTGGCGGTGCTGGAGGTCGGGGGCAGTCACGTGACGGCGGCCTCGGTGCGGCCGGACGACTGGGCGGTCGAGGTGGTGCAGCGGGCGGACCTGGACTCGAAAGGGTCGGCCGCCGCGATCGTCGACGCGTTGAGCGCTGCCGCCCGGCAGTTGCCGTTGGCAAATGGCTTGGTGGTGGCGTTGCCGGGGCCGTTCGACTACGAGAACGGGATCGCCCACTACCAGCTGGACAAGTTCGCCGCGCTCTACGGGCAGGATCTCGGCCGGAGTCTGCGCGAGGCGCTCGGCATCGAGCGCGTGGTGTTCCTGAACGACGCTGAGGCGTTCTCGGTCGGCGAGTGGACCGCCGGCGAACTCCGCGGCGAGGACCGCTGTGTCGGCGTCACCATTGGGACCGGGATCGGCTCGGGCTTCCTCGACGACGGGCGGGTCGTGCGGACCGGCGACAGCGTCCCTCCCGGCGGCGAGCTCTACCGCACGGAGTTCCGGGGCAGGCCGTTGGAGGACTGGATCTCGGCGCGGGCGATCCTCCGCCGGTACGACGAGCGCTCGGGCGAACTCCCCGAAGGCTGGGGCGTGAAGGAGGTCGCCGAGCACGCCCGCAGCGGGGACGAGATCGCGAAGACGGTGCTCCTGGAGAGCTTCGGCGTACTGACCGAGGCGGTGGCAGGCTGGCTGAGGCGGTTCGGCGCGAGCCGCGTAGTACTGGGTGGCTCGATTTCGGGGGCGTTCGACGTGGTCGAGTCGGTCTTCCCGTTCCCCACGAGCGCGACGGCCGACACGGAGCACTCCGCGATCCTCGGGGCTGCTGCTCATTTCCTGCGTTCTTAAGACGAAGTTCTGCGTTCTTAAGGCGAAGTAAGGATGCCGGAGGTGATCTTGTCGCCACCGTCCGTAGCTCGGACAGTGGCGGCGTCTTCCCCAAGGGCAGCCCGACCAGCCAACTCCTCTACACCGCGGCCGTCTTCGCGGTCGGCTTCCTGATGCGCCGTCTTGTGGATGACTAGTCTGGTCTGATGGCTGCTCGTAAACCTGCTGTTCGGATCGCCACGCCTCGTCTTCGGGGGCAGCTCGATGTCTATGAGGTCGGGCCGGACGGGGTGGAGGACGAGGACCGGCTGACCGACGTCACCCTCGACGAGCAGGATCTGAGCGAGCTCGTCGCGAAGCATGTCGAGATCAGCGGCGCCCGGCTGAACCGCTGCAACCTCGGTGGATCCGACCTGGAGAAGCTCAACCTGGTCGACGTCGTGCTCGACCACTGCGACCTCGCCAACGCCCGCTGGTCCGACGCCGCCGGGACCCGCCTCGCGGTGACGTCGTCCCGCCTCACCGGATTCGCCGGGCCCGGGATGACGCTGCAGCATGTGGCGGTGCGCGACTCGGTGCTCGATTTCAGTTCGTTCCGGTTCGCGAAGTTCACCAAGGTCGAGTTCACCGACTGCCGCCTGCAGAACGCCGACTTCGTCTCCGCCGACCTGACCGGCACCGTCTTCCGCCGCTGCGACCTCACCGCCGTCGAGTTCTCCCAGTCCCGGGCCGTCGGCGCCGTCTTCGTCGACTGTCGCTGGGAAGGCACCAAGGGCATCGCCAGCCTGGCCGGCGCCCAGATCGCCAACACCTCGCCGATCGACACCCTCGCCGTCACCGTCGCGATGGCCTCCGCCCTGGACATCACCCTCACCGACCCGGCCGACCACCCGGAGGAATGATGCAACCGATCCGGCCACCGTCGCGTTCATAGCGCAACAAGGCGAAGGGGCGGCTGGATGAAGAGCAGCTTGGAGAACGAGTACGTCGAGTTCGTCACCCACCACGCGGACCGGCTCTGCCGTACGGCGTACCTGTTGTGTGGTGACTGGCGCCGGGCCGAGGACGCGACCCAGGAGGCGTTGCTGCGGCTCTACCGGGTCTGGCCGAGGATCCAGCGCAAAGGCGAGATCCGCGGGTATGCCAGGAAGGCGGTGGTCTCGGCCACCCTTGACGGTCTCCGTCTGCGATCGAGCCGCGAGGTTGTCGGCGGCGACAGCTACTTCAGCACCGAGGCCGATCCAGCGGATCCGGTCGGGCAGGTCGAGAGCCGATTGGTGATCACCGACGCCCTCACGCAACTGCCACCCCGGCAGCGGGCATGCGTAGTACTCCGGTACTTCGACCAGCTCTCCGTCGAGGAGACCGCCGACGTACTCGGCTGTCGTCCCGGCACGGTCAAGAGCCAGACGAAACACGCGCTCGACAAGCTCCGCAGCCGGCTCGCCTTGTCAGACATCCACGACCTCACCGCACTCGGAGGCTGACATGACCCAAGATCTCAAACCACTCCTGGATCGGGCGACGGACCGCCCGACGCCTTACGTCCCGGACGTCGATCACCTCCTCACCATCGGGCGACGCCGTACCCGCGTCCGGCACCTCACCGGCGCCCTGGCCACCGTCGCGGCCGTCGGCGCCGTCGCCACCGCCGGCACCTTCGCTTTCCAGCAAGCCCCCGAATCCGCCGCCCCGGCCTCCTCGCTGATCGTCGAGAACCCCGATCCCGGCAAGGGCAAGATGAGATGTGGAGTGGTCGGCAGCGCGCAGTCACTCGAAGCAGCAGCCCGGTGGGCGGTTGTGGTGTCGACCACGGACGCTCAAGGGAGCAGTTCCGTCCGTCGGGCACCGGACGGACGCATCGCGTACTGCACAGCGGTACGCCCCGACCACAAGTCCGTCCTGATCCTGGGCGGCGGCGCTCCCCCCAAGCTGAGCCCGTACTGGATGATCGACGCGGCATGCACCGACGACGGCGGCACCAAGTGCCCTAGCTCAACCGTCTCCTTCGGTCCCCTCCCGCCAAGAGCAACCCGGATCACGGTCAAAACCGTGGGCAACCCACCTGGCGACGCAACCGTCCACGACGGCTACTTCGTCTACCGGCACCGAACTCCCGCCCTCGATCGAGCCAAACCAACGGCCTCCGCCCGCTTCGTCCCCCCCATCGTCAAGGCCTACGACGCCACCGGCCACGAGGTCCCGATCCCGAAGTGACAAGCGAACAGGGTGCGCCGCAGCGGGCGCACCCTGTCAGGTCGCTCAGTGGTTGTAGGGGTCGACCAGGAGTTTGAGGGTGGTGGGGGTTGGGGCTCCGGGGCCGGGGGTGGCGGTGATGGTGCGGGATTCGCCGGGGAGGAGCCAGAAGTAGTTGTCGGAGTAGGTGGTGGGGAGGACTCGGTTGTTGTTCGAGTCGCGGAGGGAGAGGCGGATCATCGCGGCGACTGTGGGGCCGTCGTTGCGGATGGTCGCGGTGAGTTTGGTCTTGGTGGTGGTGGACTTCATGGTCAGGCGCGCTCGCGCGAGGCTGTTGATCTGCTGGACATCCGTGGCCTCGCGGTAGCGCCAGTAGGTGTTCTCCGAAAGGAGGTTGCCTTGGGCATCGGTGTACTTCAAGCGGAGCAGGTGGAGTGCCGGGAGGTCGGTGCTGAAGGCAACGGCGAAGCCGTCGATCTTGTTCGACGCGGTGACGCCGAGCGGTTGGCTCTGCGTCGTACCGAGGCGTTTTCCATTGAGATCGAAGAGGTCGGCGGTGACTGTGCCGTTCACCGGGGTGTTGGTGTGGTTGACGACGGCAACCTTCCAGGTGTTCTGGTTGGCCTGGACGTGGATCGGTTCGCAGCCCTTGCGGGCGCCGTAGTACGTGCCGTTGACGTCGAGGTCGTAGTCGTAGGTCTGCCAGACCGTGCTGTGCCAGGCGGGGTGTGACATCCAGAGCAGCAGCGCCGACGCGTCCGCCCAGAGATTCGCGTTCCAGGCTTCGAACATCGCCCGCATGTTCTCGTAGTTCACGAACTGCGCCTTGCGGGTGAACTCCTCCAGCCCGCCGGACGAACCCAGCCGGTCGTCGATCGCTCCGAGGTAGGTCTCGGGGTGCTGGTTGCCGTGCGTCGACCAGTCGTGGTGGTACCACGGCGTACCGATCGGCCAGCCCGGGTCGTCCGCACCGACCAGGTTCCGCATCGATTCGACGACCGGGATGGTCGGCATCCCGATCTCGGTGTGGAAGCCGAAGTTGAACGTGTCGTAGGTGTTCTTGTCGAAGTACTTGACCGGATCGACCCAGTAGTAAGGACCATGCCCGGAGACGAAGCCGGCTGCGGAGTCCGGCAGGTAGAGGATCTCGTCGTCCTCCTCGGCGACCGCCGACGCGATGGCGGCGTGGATCGACGGCGGCGGGTGCTCCTCGTTGGCGCCACACCAGATCACGATGCTCGGGTGGGTCCGGTAGCGCACGATGGTGTCGCGCGCGATCTCGCCGTACCCGGGCAGGTTGTCGGAGAACTCGCCCGCCTCCCAGAAGTCGTTCCAGACCAGGATGCCGTTCTCGTCGCAAGCCTGGAAGAACTCCTCCCGGGTGCTCGATCCGATCCAGTTCCGGATCATCGTGAAGTTCATGTCCCGGTGCATGCCGATCACCGCGCGCATCTTCTCCGGCGGCATCCGGCGCAGCAGCTCGTCCCAGCCCCAGTTGCCGCCGCGGCAGAACACCCGCACCCCGTTGACGCTGATCTTCAACGGCACCGGAGCATTGCTGACCGCCTGCACATCGGTCCATTGATCACCGTCAGCAGAGACCTGTACGACGAAGTCCAGCGCGTACGCCGTCTCCCAGACGAGCACGACCTGGTCGAACGACTTCGCCTCGCCGAGATCGACCTGGATCCACTGGTTGTCGCTGTACTGCGAGGACCACCGCGTCCCGGGGTTGCCGTCGATCGCATTGGAGGCCGGATTGCCGTCGTCGGACGAGGCGGTCGCCGTACCGGGTCGGGCCAGGTCGACGTCCGGCGCGGCCTTGTCCTTCACCGACAGGGTCCAGAGCGAATCGCCCCAGCCCGTCGCACGCCGGCCGCACTGGATCCGGACGAATTTGGCCGTCTGCTTGGCGAAATCGACCGTCTGGGTGGCGCTGTTCGTCGCCGGATCGATCGCGATCGGGATGTCGTAGCTGTAGCCGAACTCGCGGATCCCGAAGGTCGTCGTACGGCTGTCGCTGGTCTTCCCGCCGATCGCCGCCGTCGCCGTCAGCTGGTGCAGATCGGGAGCGCCGTACCCGTTCGGCCACCAGAGCTTCGGGTTGTCGACGGTCACCACATCGAACGCGACCTGCGCGGTCTCTCCGGCTTCGATCGTGACGGTCTTCGCCAAGACGTTGCTGTCGAACGAAGCCTTCACCACAACGGTCCGGTCGGACGTCGCCACGTTCTTCACCGGAATCGTGATCGCGACGGTTGCCTTGTTGATGCTCGGGACCTTGGTGACCACCCGGGCGTCGCCGACCACGGCCTCGCCGGTCGACCTCAGCCGGACGTGGTTCCAGATGCCGGCGGCACGATCCCGTACTGCGGGCATCCAGTCCCACCCGGAGGCCGCGAGCAACGTGGGCGAATCCTGGTAGAGCTTGCCGGACTGGACGAACGCCTGCCCCGCATCCCCTTTGTCACCAGCACTTCCGGGATGCGGCATCGGCGTGATCTTCACCGCCACCGCGTTCGTCGCCCGCAGCGCCACCACCCCCTCGCCTTCCTTCCCTCCCTTTATGCTTTGCCCCTGCAGGGCATCAGTGATGTCGAAGGCGGCCCGGGCGAACGGGTGCTTCAGCGTTCCAACCTGTACGCCGTTGACCCAAGCGTCAGCCTGGTGGTTGATGCCGTCGAACTCGAGCCAGATTCGCCGGCCCGGGCTGGTGTCCAAGCCCTTGGGGAGATCGAAGGCACGGCGGTACCACCAGGCGTGCCGGCTGAGCGCCTCGGGGATCTCGAGGTTGTTCATCCCATCGACCGGGTCGGGGAAATGGCCTTGCTCCACCAGGGATCCGAGCACCGTACCGGGGACGGTGGCCGGCAGCCACCCCGACGTATCGGTGGCCGGTTGGGACAGAGCCGCGCCATCCGGCGTACCGGCGAAGTCGTCGAGGGTGAGGGTCCAGCCGTCTTCGACCGGGACCGTGCCATCGGATGCCAGTTCGAGGGTGGGCGGCGTGGTGTGGTGGGTGCCCCACGAGGTCCAGCCGGTCGCGGGCGGACGGCTGCCGCTGCTGGCACCGAAGACCTGGAAGCCGTTCAGGCCGAGGGCGTTGGCGTTGGCCTGTTTCGTGGCGGTCAGGCGGACGTACCTGGCGGTCGTGGGAGTCGGGAGCGCGATGTCGACCACGCCGCCCGGGCTGTTGGTCGCCTGGTGAACCGTGCGCCACGTCGTACCGTCGATGGACGCGTCGACGCGGAAGTTGAGCGGGGAGCTGGAGAGAACCTCGGTGCCGACCGTTTGGCCGTACGGGTTGCCGCCGGAGAAGTCGAACGCCGGGTCGGTGGCCTTCGCTTCGAAGGTCAGCCTGAGCCCGTCGACCCGGCACTTGGCCTGCAGGTCGACGGTGATCCACTGCGGATCGGTACTCCCGGCGCGCCAGCCGGATCCCCGCACGCCGGGCACCGGCAGGTTGTCGACCACGAACTGCGGCGGCGTCGCGGCATACGCGGTCGAGGAAGCGGTCACCGGCCGGTACAACGCCAGGTCAGTGGCCGCAGCCTCGACCTTGGCCGAGGCCTCGGCGGGCAGCGTCGTACTGAGGGTGAATCCGGCCAGCAACCCACCAGTGGTCGCCAGAAAGGTCCTGCGGGACGGATGCTCGGACGTCACGTGCACACTCCTTGGGCGGAGGAATAATTCATAAAAACTAACCTTCACGCCTCGAGCGACTTTCTTCAACCCCTCAAGTAACCCTTATAATTGACCACTTCTTGTCCAGTGTGTCATCGTCGTCGGCAACCCGCCCCGCGAGCCACTGGAGATTGTGATGCGACGAATCCGCTTGACGGCCGTCCTGATCGCTGCCGCCATCACCTCATCGGCACTGACCGCCAACGGCTACGAGAAGCCCGAACGCACCGCCCTGGCCATCACGTGGCAGGACGAGTTCAACGACCCGACCGGCACCAAGCCCAGCGCGGGCAAATGGAACTACGACCTCGGCGGCGAGCCGAACTGGGGCAACGAGGAGTGGCAGTACTACACCAACCGCAAGGAGAACGTCTCGACCGACGGTGCCGGCAACCTGGTGATCAGCGCTCGCAAGGAGAAGCTGCCCGGGATGGAGAACTGCCAGTTCGGCACCTGTGACATCACCTCCGGCCGGATCACCACGAAGGACAAGTTCGACCAGGCGTACGGCCGGTTCGAGGCGCGGATCAAGATTCCGGGCGGCCAGGGGTTGTGGCCGGCGTTCTGGATGATGGGCAACAACATCGACGACGTCGACTGGCCGGGCAACGGCGAGGTCGACATCATGGAGGTCGTCGGCAACGAGCCGAGCACCCTCTACGGCACCCTGCACGGTCCGGGCTACAGCGGCGACGAAGGTCCCGGTGGCCAGACCTCGGCGCCGGCCGGCCAGAAGTGGGCCGACGCGTTCCACACCTACCGGGTGGACTGGGCACCGAACGAGGTCAAGTGGCTGGTCGACGGCCGGCAGTTCCTCCGGATCACCCCGGCCAACATCCCCGCGGGCAAGAAGTGGGTCTTCGACCACCCCTTCTACCTCCTGCTCAACCTCGCTGTCGGCGGCGTCTGGCCCGGTCCGCCGAACTCCTCGACCCGGTTCCCGGCGAAGATGCTGATCGACTACGTTCGCGTCTACGGCTAAAGGGTTGGAGCGCGGTTGACAGTCAGTCTGCGGAAGCGCGATCGCGCCCGGGAGCACCTGATCGGGTTGATCGAGGCCCGCGCGGTCGGCCAGGCGATCCCGTCGGAGCGGCAACTCGCCGCCGAGCTCGGGATCTCCCGGCCGACCCTGCGCGCGGTCGTCGACGAACTGGTCCGGGACGGCTGGCTGACCCGCGAGCACGGCCGGGGCATGTTCGTCGGTGCGCCGAAGGTCGACCAGCGGATCGCCGGCGGCCAGGCCAGCCAGGGTGCCGCTTATCCGCCGGCGGCCGGCACCTGGACCAGTCAGGTCCTGAACCACGCTGTGATTCCGGCCGATACCGCGATCGGCAGCCGGCTGCGCATCGAGACCGGGACCCCCGTACTACGGATCGCGCGCCGTCGCCTCGTCGACGGCGAACCGATCGCCGTCGAGACCATCCACGTCCTGGACGAGCTCATCCACGGCCTGGAGATGAGGGCCGTCGAGAGCAACTCCTTCTATGCCCTACTCAGAGACCGGTACGACGTGTTCCCCACGGACGCCGAACAGATCCACGAGGCTGCCGCAGCGGACAGCACCGAAGCCGGCCTCCTCGAGATACCGGCAGGCTCTCCGCTCCTCATCCTCGAACGACTGACCCGCGACCAGCACGGCCGCCTCTTCGAGTACACCCGAGCCGCCTACCGAGCCGACCGCTACCGTGTCACCACGCATCTCTCCCTCGGCAACACGTAAGGAGTAGGTCGTGGCGGCGATCCTGCATGACGGCACCAGCATCGACTTCGAGGTGCACGGACCGGCCGGCGCACCCGCGCTGCTGCTGCCGGTCGACCCCGCGCCCGCCGTCGAAGGACCGGCGACCGACCAACTCCGGGCCTGGGGCGCCGATCCAGCGCTGGGTCACTCACTGACCAAGGGGTTCGGCGAGCACTTCCGGGTTGTTGCCTTCGACTATGAGGCGCAGCTCCAGGCATACCCGAAGCCGACCACCCTCACCCCGGACAACCTGGCCGCCGACTTCCTCGCCATCGCCGACGCCGCCGGAGTACAGACCTTTGCGTACTACGGTTACAGCTGGCTCGGCCTCGCCGGCCTTCAGCTGGCTATCCGCACGGATCGGCTGACCGCGTTGGTGATGGGTGGTTTCCCACCTTTGGACGGTCCGTACGAGGCGATGCTCCAGGTCACCGAAGCGACGCACGAGATGGCAGGCATCCCGGCCTCGGAGACGCCGGTCGAGCCTGGCGACTGGGATTCGACAGAGGTTGCCATGAGCAAGGAACAGACGCAGCAGTTCGTCACTCTCTATCAGAACCTGCGCTACTTCGACGATCACACTGCCGACGTCCGGTGCCCACGACTGTGCATCGTGGGCAGTTCCGACAACATCCAGTACGGCGACCGCTGGCGCAACGCCTACGTCAGCATCGGCGGGGCCGTCGAGAGGAACCGGTCGAGGCTCCAGGAGCTCGGCTGGGCGGTTCACCTGCTCCCAGGGCTGGATCACATGCAGGCCATGCACGCCGACAAGATCCTCCCGGTCGCAGAGCCTTGGCTGCGGGAGCAACTCGGAGTCTGAGAGCCACGGCGTACCGGGTCAGGCGGGTCGCGTACGGCGTACGGGCTGTCGCGTATGGCGTACTGGCTAGCGGGCCAGGTATTTGCGGATGTCGTCGGCGACCTGGGCGCGGGTCGTCATCTGGTACTTCTTCAGGATCGCGCTGAGGTGGGTCTTCACCGTGTTCAGGCTGATCCCGAGCTCCGCGGCCAGCTGATCGTTGTCCAGCCCCTCGACCAGCAGCACCGCAACCCCCTGCTGGGCCTTGGTGAGATTGGCATACCGTTGCTCAGGCCCCAGATCCGTCTCGAGCATCATCTCGACCAGCTCGGACTGGATCTGCTCGGCGGACTGGACCAGCCGGGTCAGATACTCCTGCACGACAGGGCCCGCGGCCTCCGGTTGCGCCATCGCCTCGCCCGCGATCTCCCGTAACGACCCGATCCGGTGCGCCAGGTACTCCACGACGTGATCGCTGGTGAGCAGGTTCGGTGCGTCGTCGCCCGCGGGCAACCGGCGAAGGGCGTCGCGGTCCTCGACCTCGCGGGTCAGCACCCGGGCCACCACTCCACAGAGCCATTCGAACGCGCGGACGACGTTGTCGTCGTAGACGTCCGGCTCGTAGCTGTGGATCGAGATCATGCCGAACAACTGGCCGTCGCCGGTCGGAGCCGGCCGGAAGAGTGGCACCGTTACCACATCGGCCGACGACCGTTTCGAGTCCCCGAACATATGGCCGGCCTGCAGGACGACGCCGTTGTCGTAGGCGTAGCGGTAGGTCTGGCGATGCCTGAGCAGCCAGGCGGTCTGACCGCTCGGCCCGAAGTTGTGGGTGTCCGGCTCCTCGTACTTGCCCGAGTCGTAGCCGTACGGATACCGCACCCGGCTGGTGCCCTGCAGGAACCCGACATAGAAGGTGTCCACGCGGGCGATCTTGCCGGCCACCGCGCGGACATAGTTGTAGAGGTTGTAGTGGTCGCCCCGGTAGAGCGCCTCGATCTTGTGATAAGCCTCGCGCAGGATGATGGCAGTCTCGGCATCCACCCGCAGCGGAGCCGGTTTGTCTGCATCCACGGTCGCGGACCCCCTTCAGCTCCAGTCTGAACTATGCCTAGGTCATGTTCCGTTGCCAAGTATCTGGCCTCAGGGGGTGAGACGGCTGCGGCTCTCGTGGTCGGACCAGGTGGAGAGCGGGTCGACGTACGGGCGGAGCAGGGTGGTGAGTTCGGCGTCGTCGGTGCCCTTGAGCTGGTCCGAGGCGATCTTGCGGGCGACGCCGGCGAGGAAGTCGGCGACCTGGACGCGCGGGTGGGAGAAGGAGTCGACGAGTTCGAGCTCTTCCAGGTTGCTGAGTTGCTTGAGCTGGGCGATCCGGTCCGGTGACAGGGTGGTCTGGCGATCGTGGGAGATGAGGACCCGGCCGTCGCCCCAGAGCTGGGTCGCGCGGATGATGGCGGGGAGCAACGGGTCCAGGGGTGGGAGCGGATCCTCGAGCAAGGCGGCGCGCGCCTGGTCGGCGTACGGGGGTCTGAGGGTCTCGAGGCCGTCGAGGTTCAGATTTGCGACAGCCTGGTCGAACGACTCGATCGGGGCGACGGCTTCTTTGGTGCGGAGGAGGGTGTTGGCGGCGGCGAGGAAGGCGTCCCACTCAGGTCCTCCGGCGCTGGCGCCGGCGGCGTACAGGGTGTTGGCGGTCTCTCTTTGCCCGACTAGTCGCGAGATCAGGAAGAAGGTCTTGTCGACCAGCTGCACGTGGGCCTGGCCGAGCAACGGGCCTGACGGTCCGAGCAACCAGATGAGCACCGGGCGATGCTTGGACCGCAGTACATGATTGGCCTTGTACTCCGTGGCAGGCGACCTGATCCGCTCCCGCAACTCCTTGATACAGCGAGCCGCGCTCTCCTCGTCGAGCCGGACAGCAGCGTGCGCGAACACATCCGTCACGCCACCGATCAGCTTCTCCCCCTCATACCCGGACTCGTCACAGGCGATCTCGACGGGGGCCTCCACCCGTCGACTCTCTCACCGATCGAGGGTTACCGCATGCGGATCGCGGGTCCACGGAGAACGGCGGTCGCGGGTGATGCGGGACTCTTTCCACCTATCGGGCTCACCACCAGATTGAGCCCGTTCTACTGGATTCGTCTCTCTGCCGTCCGAGGCGCCCTCCCAGGACCTCGTACGGACTACATCACCCACGACCGCTCTCCGGACGCCCAGTTTGTCGATCCCCTGTCCACCGATCCCGCGCCCCCACGCGATCGGTTTCCCCCCGACATACCCCCCGGCGTCCCCTCTAGAATCCCACCGGTCGCCCACCGTGACTATCGCCCACCGCATGACATTGAACGCTCACCCACCTCACCCCAGGGATGAGAGTTATCGAGGTACGCAGCCCCTGCCCACCCCGTCAAACTCTTACCGTCCGTGATCCTCCGCGGATTCGCAGATGCAGAGTTGGAGCGAGGCATCCCCGGCAAAGGGCCGGCCGGACCAGTCGCCGAAGCGCTCGACGAGCCGGAGGCCGCCGAGTGAGACGAGCAGCGGCAGCTCCTGCGGGAAGATGCTTCTGATCGCGAGCGGTGCGGCGACGAAGTCGGGCTCGGAGTCGGTCGAGAAGTACCAGGTCCCGCGGGTGACCTGGGCGGACGCGTCATAGATCTCGGCGACATCGACGCTGACGTTGCCACGGTCAGGGTCGGTGAACGACAACGATTCCCTGGTACGCCGTACGCCGTCGGCTTCGGCAAGGAGACGCACGCTCGGGTTGAAGACGTCGAAGACGAACCGGCCGCCAGGGGCGAGGTGTCTGCGAACCGACCGGAAGCAGCTCACCAGGTCCTCAGTCTCCTGCAGATGCAGCAGGGAGTTGGCGGTGATGAACACGAAGTCGAAGATGCGACCCAGATCGAAGTCCCGCATGTCGCCCTGCGACCACTCCACCGCGACACCACGCTCGTCCGCCTTACGCCGAGCTTCAACCAGCATCTCCGACGAGAAGTCCACGCCGACGCACGGATGCCCGTCGGCCGCGATCGGGATCAGCTTGTGCCCGGTACCGCACCCGAGCTCCAAGACACTTCCACCTTGCCGGTCGGCCTCGGCCCGGTAGAAGTCGACCGCCGGCCCGCCGCCCGGAAACATCAGGTCGTACAGCCTCGCGTGCGAGTAGAACTCCTCACTCATCATCCCTTTAGCGGGTGAGGTACTTCGCCAGGTGTTCGCCGGTGAGCGTGGTGCCGTCGGCGACCAGGTCCGCCGGGGTGCCTTCGAACACGATGCGGCCGCCATCGTGACCGGCGCCGGGACCCAGGTCGATGATCCAGTCGGCGTGCGCCATCACTGCCTGGTGGTGCTCGATGACGATCACCGACTTGCCGGAGTCGACCAGCCGGTCGAGCAGGCCGAGCAGGTTCTCGACGTCGGCCAGGTGCAGACCGGTCGTCGGCTCGTCGAGGATGTAGACGCCACCCTTCTCGCCCAGGTGCGTGGCCAGCTTGATCCGCTGCCGCTCACCACCGGACAACGTGGTCAGCGGCTGCCCGAGCGTCAGGTAACCGAGCCCGACATCGGCAAGCCGGTCGAGGATCTTGTGCGCCGCCGGCAGCTTCGCCTCGCCGTCCTCGAAGAACATCTCCGCCTCGGCGACCGGCATCGTCAGCACCTCGTGGATGTTCTTGCCGCCGAACTTGTACTCCAGCACCGATGCCTGGAACCGCTTGCCCTCGCACACCTCGCAAGGAGCCGCCACACCGGCCATGATCCCGAGATCGGTGTAGATCACCCCGGCACCGTTGCAGTTCGGGCAGGCACCCTCGGAGTTGGCGCTGAACAGCGCCGGCTTCACGCCGTTCTCCTTCGCGAACGCCTTCCGGATCGGCTCCAGAAGCCCCGTGTACGTCGCCGGGTTGCTCCGCCGCGAGCCGCGAATCGCACCCTGGTCGACCGACACCACCCCGTCGCGCCCAGACACCGAGCCGCGGATCAGCGAGCTCTTCCCCGACCCGGCAACACCGGTGACGACGGTCAGGATCCCCAACGGAATGTCGACGTCGACGTCCTGCAGGTTGTGCGTGTTCGCGCCGCGGACTTCCAGTACGCCGGACGCCGTACGAACCTTGTCCTTCAGAGCGGCCCGGTCGTCCAGATGCCGCCCGGTGATGGTGTTGCTCTTCCGCAGCCCCGCGAAGGAGCCCTCGTAGACAACCTCCCCGCCTTTGCTACCGGCTTCGGGTCCGAGGTCGACGACGTGGTCGCCGATCGCGATCGTCTCCGGCTTGTGCTCCACCACCAGCACCGTGTTGCCCTTGTCGCGCAGGCGGAGCAGCAACTCGTTCATCCGCTGGATGTCGTGCGGATGCAGCCCGATCGTGGGCTCGTCGAACACATACGTGACGTCGGTGAGCGACGATCCGAGGTGCCGGATCATCTTGGTCCGCTGGGCTTCACCACCCGACAGCGTGCCGGCCGGCCGCTCGAGGCTCAGATAGCCGAGCCCGATGTCGACGAACGAGTCGAGCGCCTCGCCGAGTGCCTCGAGCAAGGGCGCCACCGACGGCTCCTTCAACTTCCGGACCCACTCGGCCAGGTCGCTGATCTGCATCGCGCACAGATCGGCGATGTTGAGCCCGTTGATCTTCGACGATCGCGCTTCCGCGCTGAGCCGGGTGCCGTTGCACTCCGGGCAGGTGGTGAAGGTGACGGCCCGCTCCACGAAGGCGCGGATGTGCGGCTGCAGCGAGTCGACGTCCTTGGAGAGCATCGACTTCTGAAGCCTCGGCACCAGGCCCTCGTAGGTGAGGTTGATGCCGTCGACCTTGATCTTCGTCGGCGGCTTGTAGAGCAGGTCGTCGAGCTGCCGCTTGGTGAACTTCTTGATCGGCTTGTCCATCGGGAAGAACCCGGAACCGCCGAAGATCCGGCCGTACCAGCCGTCCATGCTGTAGCCCGGGATCTTCAGCGCGCCGTCGCTGAGCGACAACGTCTCGTCGTACAGCTGGGTGAGGTCGATGTCGTTGACCGCGCCGCGGCCCTCACAGCGCGAGCACATCCCGCCGAGGATGCTGAAGCTCCGCCGCTCCTTGGTGGTCCGGCCGCCGCTCTCGATGGTGACCGCGCCGGCGCCCGAGATCGAGGCGACGTTGAACGAGAACGCCTGCGGCGAACCGATGTGCGGCTTGCCGAGCCGGCTGAACAGGATCCGCAGCATCGCGTTCGCGTCCGTCGCCGTACCGACCGTCGAGCGCGGGTCGGCCCCCATCCGCTCCTGGTCGACGATGATCGCGGTGGTCAGACCTTCGAGGACGTCGACGTCGGGCCGGGCCAGGGTCGGCATGAACCCCTGCACGAAGGTGCTGTACGTCTCGTTGATCATCCGCTGCGACTCGGCCGCGATCGTGCTGAAGACCAGCGAGCTCTTGCCCGAGCCCGAGACCCCGGTGAACACCGTCAGCCGGCGCTTCGGGATCTCGATGCTGACGTCCTTCAGATTGTTCACCCGCGCCCCGTGCACGCGAATCAGATCGTGGCTGTCGGCAACATGCGACTTACTCATCGTCTCCCCATCTGTGGTGCGGCCCGGCGATCCTAATCCTGCAGCAAGCCGAGGACATTCCCGTCCGGATCGGTGAAAGTCGCCACCTGTCGTGTCCCGCCGACCTTCTTCGGCGCTTCCTTGACCGTCCCGCCCGCCGCGGTCACCTCGGCCAGCTTGGCCTCGATGTCGGCGACATGCCAGTACGACACCGGCCCCGCCTCGCTGCTCCCGGGCACCAGGCCGATGTGCTGCCCCTCGACGTCGTACCCCACGTAGTACTCCGAATCCGCCGTCGGCTCGGCCCCCAGCAACGCGGTGTAAACCGCCTTGGCCTTCTCCAGATCCGCCACCGGATGCAACACCGTCTTGATTCCTTCGGTCCCGCTCATCACAAACTCCTTCAGGTAGTAACTCTCAACACCCATCACGCTATCCGCGGTCCTACCACCCCTGCTTCTCGATTCCTGATCACTTCCAAGGTCTTCGCCGAGCTACTCGACGGTTGATCCGGTGATCGCTCATACTCGGTGTTCAGGCAGGCTGAGCGATTGTTCGCCGTGGTTGAACACCAAAAGATGAGGGGTGCTGTGGAGCGTCAGGAGATCGAGACGTTCCTCGTCCTGTGCGAAGAGCTGCATTTCGGCCGCACCGCCAAGCGTCTCCGGATCTCGCCGGCCCGCGTCACCCAGCTCGTCCAGAAGATCGAGCGCCGGATCGGCGCCGCCCTGTTCGAGCGGAACACCCGCGGCGTGACGCTCACCGACCTGGGCCGGCAGTTCCAGCGGGAGCTCGCCCCTGCCCACCAGGCCGTCGAGCAGATCGTCCAGCGAACCATCCAGGCGGCCAAGGGGATCGACGGCGAGCTGCGACTGGGCTTCCTCGGTACGGCGAACGGGCGGCACCTGGTCGAGCTCGCGCGACAGTTCGAAGCGCGCCGGTCCGGCTCCACCGTGCGTCTGGTGCTCGAGGCGGAGGTCGGCGATCACCTGCGGCCGCTGCGGGAGGACCGAGCCGACATCCTCGCCGTACCGCTGCCGGTCCGTGAGGACGGAGTCGTCGTCGGCCCGGTGGTCCTGCGCGAGTGTCTGCTGATGGCCGTCCCCGAAGGGCATCCGATCGCGCTCCGGGGTCACGCAACGCTGGAGGATCTCGCCGACAACCCGGTCGTCGTCGCCGCAGGTGACCCGGAGTCGTACTGGATCGACTACTTCATGCCGCGCCGAACGCCGTCGGGACGGCCGATCGAGCGCACGCATCTCGTCGAGAGCTTGCAGGCGGGGGTTGCGTTGGTCATGGCCGGCCAGGGCATCGGGGTGATCCTCGCGCAGTTCGCGCAGTACAACCAGCATCCTGGGATCGCCTACACGCCGATCGAGAACGGGCCGCCCGTCGCGTCCGCGCTGATCTGGCGCGCCGACCGCGAGACCGAGCTCATCCGCGAGTTCGTCCGGCTCGCCGAGGCCCACGGCCCGGTCATCCTCGACTGGCCCGCCGCCGAGGAGGTCCGCAGACCGACCGGGTAATGCGGACCTGCGAAACAATCCTTGACCCCCGCTGAATGCCGGACCGGCACTCACGCGGATCTTCAGCCGTGCTGAACAGGCGTTGAGCACATCGCCGTTGTCGCTGTATCTCCAGGGACTCCACAGTGGACCAGCCATCCACTGTTCCCAAGGAGTCACATCGATGAGAGTTCTTCTGGCCGGCGCTACCGGCGCCATCGGAACCCCGCTCACCCGAGCGCTCCTCGAGTCCGGGCACGAGGTCGTCGCCCTGACCCGCCGCCGCGGCGGTGCACCACCCGGCACCGTCGAACTGGTCGGCGACGCGCTCGATCGCGACGGCCTGCTGGCGACCGTCCGAGGCCTGGCAGCCGACGCGGTCATTCACCAGCTCACCGCACTGAAGAAGGCGCCGCTGCGGCATCGGGACCTGGCCCCGACCAACCGCCTCCGCATCGAGGGCACCGCGAACCTCCTCGCCGCCGCCCGAGCCCTGGGCGCCCGGCGCTTCCTCACCCAGTCGAACCTCTACGGCTACGGCTACGGGAATCTCGGCGAACACGTCCACACCGAGAAGGACCCGTTCGGGCAGGGCGGGTACGGGCGTTTCGACCAGCACATCGCCGCCATGCGGTCCACCGAACAGCAGGCTTTCACTGCCGACGGCATCGACGGCATCGCCTTGCGGTACGGCGCCTTCTACGGCGCCCGGGGCGACCACCTCATCGAAATGCTCAAGCAGGGGAAGCTGCCGGTCCTCCCAGGCGGCCCCACCTCCTTCATCCACGTCGAGGATGCCGCCGCCGCGACGGTCGCCGCCCTCGAGCACGGCCGAGGCGGCGAGGCGTACAACATCGTCGACGACGAGCCCGCCCCTTGGCGCGACCTCTTCCGCACCGCCGCCGCGCACCTCGGTGCCCCGCCACCGAAGTCGCTGCCCGGCTGGATACTCCGGCCGAGCCCACTCCTGTACGCCGTCATGACCGGCTCCTACCGCCTGTCCAACGCCAAGGCCAAGGCCGAACTCGGCTGGACGCCGGCCCGGCCGACGTACCGCGAGGGCATCAGCGCGATTCGCGTCTGAGATCCCATCCCCTGCACTCCGTCAGAACGAATGGACATGGACATGAAGCACCGCATCGTCGTCCTCGGCGCCGGGTACACCGGCATGATGGCCGCCCACGGCATCGCGCGCCGTACGAAGGACACCGACGTCACCCTGGTCAACCCGACCGACGTCTTCACCGAGCGCCTCCGCCAGCACCAGGTCGCTGTCGGCCAGGAACTCGCAGTCCACCGCATCCCCGACCTGGTCAAGCCTGCGGGCGTCGCCTTCGTCCAGGGCCGCGCGGCCCGGATCGACGCCGCCGGCCGTCGCGTGATCCTCGACGACGGCCGCGAACTCATCTACGACTACCTGGTCTATGCGATCGGCAGCACCACCCCACGCGTCGAGCATGCCTTCACCATCGACGACCCGGCGTTCGCGCAGGCCCTGCGCAGCAACGCCGAGGGCGTCCTGGCTGTCTGCGGCGCGGGTCTCACCGGCATCGAAGCAGCCGCCGAGGCCGCCGAGGCGTACCCCGGGCTGCGGGTGCTCCTGCTCAGCCGCGGCGAGCCCGGATCGATGATGGGTCCGAAGGCCCGCGCCTACCTGATGAACACGCTCGACCGGCTCGGCGTCGAGATCCGCACCGGGGTGACGGTCGCCCGGGTCCTCCCGCACGCGGTCGAACTCAGCGGTGGCGAACTGGTCCCTAGCGACGTGACTTTGTGGACGACGGGCGTCGTACAGGACCGTCTCGCCGCCGACGCCGGCCTCGCCGTCGACGACACCGGGCGGGTCGTCGTCGACGCAGTACTGCGCTCGGCCTCGCACCCCGAGGTGTTCGCGATCGGCGACGCGGCGGCGATCCGGCAGGCCTACGGGACCATCCACGGAACCTGTCAGAGCGGCATCCCCACCGGCGCGCACACGGCCGAGTCGATCACCCGGATCCTGCGCGGCAAGGGCCCTCGCCCGTTCCGCTTCGGGTACATCCATCAGCCGGTGTCGTTGGGCCGCAAGGACGCCGTCATCCAGTTCACCAACCCCGACGACACCCCGAGCCGCTGGTATCTCAAGGGCCGGGCCGCGATCGCCTACAAGGAGGCGGTCAGCTCCAGCCCGCTCAAGTTCTACCGGTCGAAGACCGCCGTCCCGTCCGCCTTCACCAAGCGGACCGGTGGACGTCGCAACCGCCTCGTCCCCGCTACTCCACTCACGAACCTGAGCAAAGGAAGTGCACGATGATTCTCCTCACCGGGGCCGGCGGTGTGGTCGGACGCGCAGTGACGCGCTTGCTGCTGCAGGAGGGCAGAGCCGTCACGGCAGTCACCCGTGGTGAGACCCACTTCCCCGACGCTGTCCGAGTCGTTGACGGCGACCTGTTCGGACCGCAGTGGCTCGAACCGGTTCTCGACGGCGTGGAGGCGATCCAGATCAGCCCGCGGGCTACTGGGCCGGGCCTGCCCGAACTGCTGCAACTTGCCAGCAAACAAGGCGTACGCCGTGCGGTGTTGCTGTCGGCCACCACCGTCGCGTACCCGGCCGGAGAGCCTCGTTTCGCAGCCCAGTTCAAAGCCGCCGAAGACCTCGTCAAGGACTCCGGCCTCGACTGGACGATTCTCCGCCTGGCCGACTTCGCCGCCAACGCCCTCGCCTGGGCACCGCAGATCAAAGCCGGTGACGTGGTGCGCGGTGCATACGGCGACGCCACCACCTCGCCGATCCACGAAGCCGACATCGCCGCGGTCGCCGTACAGGCTCTCGTGGACAAGGCTCACGCCGGTACGACGCTGACGCTGACCGGACCGCAGTCGCTCGACCAGCCGGCGAAGGTGCGCATCCTCGGCGCCGCGATCGACCGCCCGCTGTCCTTCCAGGAACTCCCCGCCGAACAGGTCCGCCAAGCCATGCTCGCCCAGGGCCTCCCCGAAGAGGTCCCCGCCCGCCTCCTAGGCTCCCTGGCCGACTACGCCGCCCACCCCGGCCCCACCACCACAACCGTGGCAGACCTCCTGAACCGTCCCGCCCTCACCTTCGCCGACTGGGCCCGCGACAACGCCGCCGCTTTCGGAAAGGCAAGCTGACCATGCCCACACCACAAGAAGCCGCAATCACCGCGCAGCTCGACAAGCTGATCCACGCCCTCCACACCAAGGACCTCGACCATCTCGCCCAGCTCTACACCCCCGACGTCGTCTCCTTCGACATCGACCCTCCCCTCCAACACGTCGGCCGCCCCGCCAAACTGAAGAACTGGGAGAGGGTCTTCGCGGTCTTCCAGGACCTCACCTACGAACTCCGCGACCTGAAAATCACCGCCGCCGACGACCTAGCCTTCGCCCACGCCTTCGGCCGCCTCAGCGGCACCCTCAAGAACGGCCCAACAACCCCCGGCCTCTGGGTCCGAGCCACCTTCTGCTTCCGCAACACCACCGGCACCTGGCAAATAGCCCACGACCAGATCTCCGTCCCAACCGACATCCCCACCGGCAAGGCCCTCACCAACCTCGAGCCCTAGCCCCAAAGCCGGTTAGTCAAGGCGAGCCGGTTGCTGTCAACCGGTGTGCGTCGGAGTTGGAGTGGGCTGGTGGGGCTTACCTGCCCGGCATCGGCAGCAGGACCCCCAGTCGCACGACACGCAGCCCGGTCCACGGCAACGTCTTGCGCCGAAGAGGTGGCTCACCTCCTCCAGTCGGGGTCAGCCCCCTGCTATAGCGGGGGGCTAAGCATCAGACGAGGAGCGAACCCCCTTCCGTTGACAGGTCCGCCTTACCGGCCTTGGGGTTGTCCTCTCAAACTGTGGGTTGCGAGCGTGCATACCGGGTGCCAACCCACAGTTTGAGGGGACAACCCCTGAAACTGTGGTTGCCTGCGTGCTGGGCTGACGGGTGCCGGGGCGGTAGAAGGCGTGGCGGCGCCCGGGGCTAGCCGCGACGCCGGAGCGGCGTGCCGCGACGCAGGGAGCGGCGTGCGCGAGGCATACGCGGGTGCTGGATGCGAGGGGTGCGGGGGTGCGGGGGTGCGGGGGTGCGGGGGTGCGGGGGTGCGGGAGGCGAGGGGTACGGGGGTGCGGGTGGCGGAGCCCCCGCACGCGGCAAGCGAAGCGCAGCCGCACAACACGACGAAGGCGACCCGGTCCGCGCTTTCAGCGGACACAAGTCGCCCATCGACTTCGTGGAGCTTAGGGGATTCGAACCCCTGACCTCTTCGTTGCGAACGAAGCGCGCTACCAACTGCGCCAAAGCCCCGAGCGGTCGCGGTGGTGCGTTGCGACCGCGAAACTTTAACACGGCGAGGCTTGGGATCTGAAACTGGGGGAAGCAAGCGAGCCGACTGCCCAGGTGGGCGGTCGGCTCGCTGAAGGTTGGGGGTTGGGGCGGCGCTCAGCTGGCTAGCTGGGGCGCTCGGCTCCCCCGCAGTGGGAGGGGTTAGTCGCCTACTGCTCGGCGGATTTCTTGTTCTTCTTCGACGGGGGCGGCGGGCTCCGGTACGACGGGGGCCGCTTCGGGTTCGGGGTCGGCGGTGCGGGCTGAGGAGAAGACTTCCGGCTCGGACAGGTTGATCGTGCGAACCGTGGGGGCGGGGGCCTTTTCCTTCATGACGTACGTCGGAAGCGTCACCGGGACCGGGTCCCAGAGGCCTTCCGCGGCCGGTTCGGCGGGAGCGGCCGGTTCCGCGGTGGGCTCGGCGGGGAGCTTCACCTCGACGGTCATCTCGTGGTCGGGAGACGGCATGGGTGCCGTCGCGGGACCGCAGTCGTGGTGGGCTTCCCGGCGGGCACGGCGCTCGGCTGCAAGAGCGGCGCGCTCGCGGTCCTGGCGGCGGAGTTGGACCCGGGTCAGGACGACGAAGGCGACGATCAGGGCGGCGGGGACCGCGACGGTCCACCACAGCAGGATCTCCAGGCCGGCCAGCGCGGTGACGGACAGGAGCGAAAGGGTCAGGATCGACAGCACCCGCCGGCGGCGCATGGCGGCCACCCGGCGGGCTCGGTTCGGTACATAACGCGCCGGCGGCGACGAATCCGTCCCCACCGGCTCCCGATGCGAACCGGCACCGGAGTCACCCGAGCCTGAGAGTTCCGGAGCAGCAGCGCCCGTAGTACCGGCGGCGCCTGCGCCCGAAGTACCAGAACCGGCCGGTCGTACGACGTACTTCGTCTGGGACTGGACGTCGTGGTTGCGCGCCAGGACGCGGGCGTCCGACGACGAGTACTTCGGCGCCGAGCGGCGCTTGCTGACCTCGTCGCCGCGCTTCAGCAGCATCGGGACGAGGTAAGCAGCCCACGCGGCGACGATCGCCACATAGATCAGCCCTGTCGTCCCCATGCGACGACGCTAAGACCAGCGGACGGCGACTTCCGGTACGTGCGCCGGTGTGTCGCAAGAAGACTCGTGTGACTGGTGTGAATAAGCACGCAGTGTGATCACGGCAACCGTGCTACCAGCCCCGGACCGACCTCCTCGGCGTTCAGCGCGAAGATGCGATGGTCGCGCCACTCGCCGTCGATGTGCAGGAACCTCGGCCGTTCGCCTTCGTAGCGGAAGCCGAGTTTCTCCACCACCCGCAGACTCGCCTTGTTCTCCGGGCGGATCGCCACCTCGATCCGGTGCAGGCCGAGCGTGAACCAGCAGTGGTCCGCGGCGAGCGCGACCGCCACCGGGACGATGCCGCGGCCGGCGTACTGCTCGTCGACCCAGTAGCCGAGGTTCGCCCACCGCGCCGATCCGTAGGTGACACCGGAGACCGTCAACTGCCCCACCAGAGGCCACTTCGACCGGGGGCCGGACGCGCCGCCATAGGTGATGACGAACGGCAGCATCCGCCCGTACCGCGCCTGCCGGTTCCAGTCGCGAGCCATCGACCGGAACGTCCGTGCCCCGTCGTCGGCACCCGGCGGCTGAGTCGCATCCCAGGGACGCAACCAATTGAGGTTCCGCTGCCGCGCCGCACTCCACTCCGGCCCGTCACTCGCCCTGAGCGGGCGCAGTCCGACCGGTCCGTGCTGGAGCTCGACCGGCCAATGCACCACGGCCATCAGCTCTCGTCCGTCCGTGGGTGATCGCCGCCCCGGACCTGGTCGACCGCATGGACCAGCACGGGTTCCAGCACGACCAACCCGTCTTTGACTCCACCGCGCGAACCGGGCAGGTTCACGATCACCGTCTTCCCGGCCACCCCCGCGAGCCCGCGCGACAGGGACGCGGTCGGCACACCCTTCGACACCCCATAAGCACGAATCGCCTCGGCGATCCCCGGGATCTCCGTCTCCAAGACGGCAGCGGTCCGCTCGGGCGTCTCATCCGTCGGCGAGATTCCCGTCCCACCGGTGGTCACGACGACGTCGTACTCCGCTGCGACTGCTGCCAGCAACGCCTCGCCGACCGGCGCCCCGTCGGGCACCACCTGCGGCCCGTCGGCAGAGAAGCCCCACGAAACCAGCGCTTCGACGATCAGCGGGCCGGTCGTGTCGGAGTAGACCCCAGCGGCAGCGCGGTTGGACACGCTGATCACGAGCGCTCTCACGGGCGGGCCCAGTGACCGGTCTTGCCGCCCTCTTTGGATTCCACCCGTACGTCGGTGATCACGGCGGCCGGATCGAGCGCCTTCACCATGTCGATCACCGCGAGCCCCGCAACCGTCACGGCGGTCAAGGCCTCCATCTCGACGCCGGTACGGTCGGTGGTCTTCACCGCCGCAACGATCTCCACCGCGTCGTCCGCCACGGTGAGATCCACCTTCACCCCGGTGATCGCGATCGGGTGGCACAAAGGAATCAGCGACGGCGTCTGCTTGGCGCCCATGATCCCGGCGATCCGCGCGACGGCGAGCGCGTCGCCCTTCGGTACGCCGTCACCGCGCAGCGCCGCCACCACTTCGGCACTCACCAGAACCTTGCCCGAGGCAACAGCCCGCCGGGCGCCGGCCTCCTTCGCCGACACATCAACCATCCGCGCGGCCCCGGTCGCGTCGACATGAGTCAACCCACGCCCGGCATCGTCCGCGCCCCCGGAGTCCGCACCATGCCCGGGAGTTCCCGCCAGTCCGGCAGCGTCGGCGGCGCGCCCAGTGTCGTCGGTCATCCGGTCTCCTCGTCCAGCAGCCACAGCTCGGCCTGATCGCCGGCCCGGACGGCGGTGACGTCCTCGGGCACCACGATCAGCGCGTTCGACCGGCTCAACCCGCCGAGCAGGTGTGAGCCGTGCCCGCCGACTGTACTGGCCATCCACCCCTCGTCGCCGGAGGTGGCCGCTGCCCGAACGAACTGGCGCCGCCCCGCGGGCGAGGCGAACCCGTCCAGCACGATCCCCTGCACCGGTGTCCGGCGGTACGGCATCGCGCCCATCATCTTCCGCAGCGCGGGCCGCACGAACACCTCGAACGACACGTACGCCGACACCGGGTTGCCCGGCAGCGTGAAGATCGGCACCTCGTCCTCACCCATCACGCCGAACCCCTGCGGCTTCCCCGGCTGCATCGCGACCTCGGGGAAGTCGATCGTGCCCAGCCGGGTCAGCACCTCCTTGACCACGTCGTAGAGACCCTTGCTCACCCCACCCGAAGTGATCACCAGATCCGCGCGCACCAACTGGTCCGACAGCGTGTCCATGATCTTCTTCGGATCGTCGTCCACGATCCCCACCCGATAGACAACAGCACCCGCATCCCGAGCCGCCGCCGCAAGCGTGTAGCTGTTCGAGTCGTAGATCTGCCCCTCACCAAGCCGCGTCCCAGGCTCACGCAACTCAGCACCGGTCGACACCACAACAACCCGCGGCCGAGGACGAACAGTGACACGAGCACGCCCGACAGCAGCCAGTACTGCGATCTGCCGCGGTCCCAGCACGGTCTCCGAGTCCATCACCTTGTCGCCTGCCTTCAGGTCCTCTCCCGCACGCCGTACGGACGACCCGAGACGCGGCTGCTCGGTGATCCGCACCGAGGCGGCTCCACCATCCGTCCACTCAACCGGTACGACGCTGTCGGCGCCGCGCGGCATCGGAGCGCCGGTCATGATCCGCACGCAAGTCCCGGCAGTCACCACGATCGGTTCGCTCCGCCCGGCGGCGATCTCGCCGACCACGGGCAGGGTGATCGGGTTCTCGGAGGAAGCCCCGGCGAGGTCAGCCGCCTGTACGGCGTACCCGTCCATCGCCGAGTTGTCGAAGCCGGGCAGGCTCACCGGCGAGACCACGTCCTCACACAGCACCAGCCCGAGCGCCTCCATCAGCGGCTGCTCGAACGGCGGCAACGGCTTCACCCTGCCGAGAACAACTTCCAGATGCTCGTCAACGCTGCGTCTCACCCACGGAACTCTATCTTTCCGGGTGCGCGCCCCAGACCATCCGTACGTCGGGGACCTTCTCTTCGTTCGCGGCTCCATCCGTACGGCGTACTTCGACGAAGCCGTGTCGCGCGTAGAACACCTGGGCGCGGAGATTGCTCTGGAACGTCCACAACGCCAGCCCACCCGGCCGAAGGTCCTTCGCCAGATCGACCAGCATCGACCCCACACCCTGCCCAGCAGCATCCGGTACGACGTACAGCTGGTCCAGGTCGTCACCGTCGAGCGTCAGCACCGCCACGATCCGCCCGTCGTCGAGGGCGACCCAGGTCTGAGCGTCCGGCAGCAGGACCTCGGCGAACCAGGTCCGGACCTCCTGGATCGAGTGGATGGCCGGCGGGAGCTGGGCACCTTCGGCGTGCCGGGCAGCCCACCAGACGTCCGCGGCCTCGTCGGTGTCGTACGGCTCCAACGGCCGGATCCAGACATCATCCACTCAGCTGGGTCCCGTCCTCGATCTCCCGCCGCTGTCCGGGTGCCGCCTCGACCTCGACGTCGCCGACCACGACAACCTCCTTGCCGAAGGCAACATCTCCGCGGACCTCGAACCGGTCGGCCCGGACCAGCGACGGCGGCCCGCCGGCGAACCGGGCCTCGAAGTCGGCCAGGATCCGGAAGTACTCCGGGTCCAGATCGACGTACGGTTCGTCGCCCTCGTGGGTCGTGGTCAGATCGCCGGCCTCGTCGAGCTGGTACACGTCGGAGCGCAGTACGAGCAGGTCGTTCGTCGTCTTCACCGGCTTGAACCGGCTCCGGTCCACGATCACGGCCTGCGAACCCTCGAAGGTCTCGATCGCCGTACCCATCCCGGTCTCCAGCTGGATCACCTTCGGCGACGAGGCGTCGGCCGGGTCGACGGTCTTGCGGTTCACGATGATCGGCAGGCCGAGGATGCCGTCGTGGCCGGCCATCAACTCGGCCAGCCGGTCCAGGTCGATCCACAGGTTGTTCGTGTTGAACGTCGTGTGCAGCTTGGTGTTCTGGAACGAGTCGACGTCGTCGGGGTGCACCTGGGCGCTGTCGCGCAGGATCAGCCGGCCGTCGGACTTGCGCACCGCGACGTGGCCGCCCTTGCGGTCCGACCGGGTCCGGCGGCAGACCTCCATCCCGAACGGCACGTCGTGCTCGGCCATCCAGGCAGCGATCCGGCCGTCCGGGGTGGCGCCGAGGTTGTCGGCGTTGGAGATGAAGGCGTGCCGGAAGCCCTGCTCGCGCAGCGCGTCGAGGGTGCCGGAGGCGACCAGCGCGGTGAACAGGTCACCGTGCCCGGGCGGGCACCAGGCCAGCTCCGGGTCCGCGGGCCACTCGGCCGGCGTGAGGTCGTCGGCGAGCAGCTTGGGTTCCATGTTCTGCAGGAAGTCCAGCGGCAACCCGTCCACCGGCAGATCGGCGTACCGGCTGAGGGCGGCGAGCGACTCCTCCTTGGTGCGGAAGGAGTTCATCAGCACCAGCGGCAGCGGTACGTCGTACTCCTTGCGGGTGCTGAGGATCTGCCGCGCGATGATGTCGAGGAAGGTCAGCCCGTCCTTCACCGGCAGCGCCGACTTCGGCCCGGTGACGCCCATCGAGGTTCCGAGGCCGCCGTTGAGCTTGATCACCACCGTCTCGGCGAGTGCCGCGCGCATCGCGTCGGCATCGGTGTCGAGGTGTTCGAGGTGAGGAAGATCACCCACCGGCTCGATCTCGGACTCCCGGATCGTTCCTTGCTGGCCCGATTCGAGCAGCCGGTAGTAGTGCGAGAAGACCTTGATCGCCACCTCGGCCGCACCGGCCGCGCGCATCTTCTCCTGTGCCTGCTGAAGCCCCGCCTCACTCATAGCGAACACCCTAGGGGAAGTCGTGTATCCAAGGGGTTTCGGATCCGTACGATCTGGTTGTGTTTGTTACCAAGACGGCCGCTCGCCATGCGTTGCTTGCCGCCCGGAATGCCAGGCCCGCTGGAAAGGGCTTGCTGGAGTCCGCGCGCGCGAATCTCGGCGCGTACCGGCGGATCGCGCTCTACGTCTCGATGGGCCCCGAACCGCAGACCGGCGCCCTGATCGACTGGCTCCTGGCCGACGGGCGCGAGGTGCTGCTGCCGATCCTGTACGCCGACAACGACCTCGGCTGGGGGATCGCTCCGGGCGCGGCCGACCTGGTGCCCGGCCGGCTCGGTCTCTCGGAGCCACCCGTCGACCTGGGTTCGGCGGCGATCGCGACGGCAGACCTGGTGATCTGCCCGGCACTCGGGGTGGACCGGCACGGCGTACGGCTCGGTCGTGGTGGCGGTTCGTACGACCGCGCGCTCGCCCGCCTCTCCCCCGGTACGCCGGTGTGGGCCGCCGTCTTCGACACGGAAATTCTTGACCAGCTCCCCGCCGACGCCCACGATCAACCGGTGAGCGCGGCTCTCACGCCAACCCGACTCGTTCCCCTGAACGGAGACCTCGGTTGACCAGCTGGCCGGAAGCGGACCGCCTCGACGAGGCGATGACCGGGTACGTCGAACGCAGCGAGGTCGCCGGCTTGATCACGCATCTCAGCCGGCCGGGCGAGACCCGGGTGAACGTGCTCGGCAGCATGGCGTTCGAGGGCGAGCCGTTGCAGCGCGACAGCCTCTTCCGGGTGGCATCGTGGACGAAGCCGATCGCGGCCGCCGCGGCGATGATCCTGGTCGACGAGGGTCGCCTCGCGCTCGACGTACCGGTTGATGACCTGCTGCCCGAAGTGGCGTCACCGCGGGTGCTGGCGCGACCTGATGGACCGGTCGACGAGACGGTGCCTGCGCAACGGCCGATCACCTTGCGGGATCTGCTGACGTTCCGGCTCGGGCTGGGCGAACCGATTGCCGCGCCCGACAGCCTGCCGCTGCAGAAGGCGGAGGCCGACCTCGGCATCCGGACGTTCGGACCCCCGAAGCCGCGGACGACGTTGGAGCCGGATGAATGGATGCGCAGGTTGGGCACGCTGCCGTTGCAGTTCCAGCCTGGCGAGCGGTGGCGGTACGCAACCGGCTCGCACGTGCTCGGCGTACTGATTGCGCGGGCGACCGGTCAGCCGCTGGAGGAGTTTCTCGCCGAGCGGCTGTTCGAACCGCTGGGGATGAAGGACACTTCGTTCACCGCATCGGATGCCGCGCGACTGACCACGTCGTACTCCGGTGACGAGGTGTACGACGATCCGGCGAGCAGCCAATGGCTGTCACCGCCGAGCTTCCCCGACGCCGGTGGCGGACTGGTGTCGACAGCTGACGACTTCGCGGCCTTCGCCCGGATGCTCGCCTCGGGCGGCGACGGGATCGTGTCCCGTGAGTCGGCCGAGCAGATGACGACGGACCAGCTGACTCAGCCGCAACGCCAAGATGCCGCCGCCTTCCTCGGCCAAGAGGCCGGCTGGGGCTTCGGTCTCGCCGTCCTCCCGGACCGCTACGGCTGGGCCGGCGGCCTCGGCACCCTCTGGTACACGCTTCCCGCCGATCAGACCGTCGCCCTGTTCCTGAGCCAACGCACTCTCTGGACCATGAACCCCGACCTGATGCAGACCTTCGACACCGCCCTGACCGGCTAGCCGGCTGGATCCTTCTCCGGCTTGCTGAAGGTCAGGGTGTGTTTGCGGGTCGCCTCGACCGCGCCCTTGGTGAACGCCCAGGGCAGCGTCTCGCCCTTGACCCACAGCTCGGTCTGGTCGGTGTAGTGGGACGAGAACGCGTGCCCCGAGATGCCGGTCAGGTTGATCCACCGGGACTTGTCGAAATCGGACAGGTCCACGACCATCCGCATCGACGGCGTCGCCGTGACGGTGTAGCCCTCGGCCGCGTCCCAGCCGGTCGCGTCGACCGTCGAGGAGCCGCCGCCCAGCAGGTACGGGCCGCGGTTGAACAGCTTCTTGATCGGGCCCGGTGCGCCGGTGCCGAGGGTCTGGTTCGTCAGGGTCAGCTTGTGCAGCTTGCCCCACTGCCAGTTCGCGGGTTCGCGCGCCATCTTCGTGGTGATCTCGGCCCGCGAGTCCACCAGCGCCTCGCGGAGGATGTCGTCGCGGGTCTCCCGCTGCGGCGTCCCCTTCTTGTCCCACCAGCCGTTGTCCGGCTGCACGACGAGCGTGCGCATCACCTCGAACCAGCGTGAGCCGCCGTCCGGCCAGGCCGACTCGGGCAGCTGGTCGTGGAAGGTGAGCGCCAGCAGGTTCTTCCAGACGATGTTGAAGTACGCCGCCGGCGCGGAGTCGGCCGGCTGGGTGAAGTCCCAGCCGCGCAAGGTGTCCTGGCCCTGCTTGTCGAAGTCGTCGTTGATGGCGATCCGGAGCAGGTACGGCACCAGCGTCTCGGCGTTGCGGTTCTTGGTGTCCAGCTGGATCGACGCCATCGAGTTCACGTCCAGCTTGCCGGCCGCGCGGATCCGGTCGAGGATCTGCTGCGAGCGGTAGCCGTAGTCCCAGTCGTCGCTCAGGTAGTACTTGTACGACTTCGGCACCACCGCCTGGTTCGCGGTGACGATGATCCCGTCGTCCGGATCGAACTCGGTCGGCATCGCCTGGAACGGGATGTAGCCGGCCCATTCGTACTTCGGGTCCCAGCCGGGCACCGGCCAGTCACCGGTTCCCGACTTGCGGATCGGCACCCGGCCGGGCGCCTGGTAACCGATGTGGCCCTCGCGGTCGGCGTACACGAGGTTCTGGGACGGGACCTCGAACATGCTCGCGGCGGTCCGGAACGCGGTCCAGCTCTGCGCCCGGTCGATGGCGAAGATCGCGTCCGCGCTGCGGCCCGGGGTCAGCGCCGTCCAGCGCAGCGCGACGGCCAGCGGGACCGGGCTCTTGCCCTTCGCGGCGAGTTCACCGGTCTCCCGCTCGTCGTCGCCGACGTCGGAGATGATCGGGCCGTGCCGGGACTCCCGGACGGTGATCTTCTCCTCCTCGTCCTGGCCGGCCACCTTGAAGGTCTCCACCCGGGTCTTCAGCGGCTCGAGTTTGCCGTTGTAGAGCGCGGACTCGCCGTCCAGCCGTTCGAGGTACAGGTCCATCACATCGGGGTCGAGGTTCGTGAAACCCCAGGAGATCGCGCTGTTGTGGCCGATCACCACACCGGGCAGGCCGGAGAAGCTGAAGCCGGACACGTCGAACGGGCACTGCGGGCTGAACTTGCGGCAGTGCAGCCCGACCTGGGTCCAGATGCCCGGCATCGTCGCGCCCAGGTGCGGGTCGTTGGCCAGCAACGGCTTGCCGGTGGTGGTGTGCTCACCGGAGACCACCCACGAGTTGGAGCCGATCCCGTCGCCGCGGCCGATCAGCTGCGGCAGGCCCTTGGCCACCTTCTCGACGGTGTCCAGCGACTTCAGGAAGCCCTTGCCGAGCATCCCGCGACGGGCTTCGTTCTCCACCGGCGCGCTGGTGAACTTGCCGTCCGCGCCGACCGAGGCGGTGGAGATGATCGGCGCGTTGCGATCGTACGGGTAGGCCGGGTAGAGGCTGTTGATATTGCGCTGCGGGAGCGTCGCCGCGAGCTTGGTCCGGTCGATCTCGTCGGACATGTTGCCGCCGAGGTCCCAGGCCATCGCCTTCAGCCAGGCGAGCGAGTCGGCGGCCGTCCACGGCTCCGGGCGGTAGTCACCGTTGTTGATCGACAGTACGGCGTACTCGAGGCTGAGCCCTGAGCCGGAGTGCTTGTCCAGGTACGCGTTGACGCCGCGCGCGTAGTCGTCCAGGTATTGCCGGGTGGAGGGGCTGAGCAGCCCGAGCTCCTTCTCGGCGACCCGGCGCCAGCCCAGCGTCCGGACGAACTTGTCCGTCTCCAGCGCGTCCTTGCCGACCAGCTCCGCCAGCCGCCCGGCGGTGACGTGGCGGCGGAAGTCCATCTCGTAGAACCGATCCTGAGCGGCCACGTAGCCCTGGGCGGCGAACAGGTCGGCCGGTGTGTCGGCGTAGATCTGCGGGATGCCGTTGTCGTCGCGGACCACCTCCACGTCCGCGTCCAGCCCGGTCAGTTCGACCGACCCGTCGTAGCTCGGGAAGGAGTGGCGGACGATGAAGATGCCGGTACCGGCCACCACAAGCAGCAGTGTGGCAAACCCGATACCGCCGAAGATGAGGACTCGAAGCAGGCGACGCACGGACCCAACCGTAGAGAATGCCGGGGCGCACCCCAAATGCTGCCTCACAAGTTCAGCACCGTGACCGTTCTACGGGCATGAACAGCGACCTCGAATATCTCCCCGTCCCGGCGGCCGGCCTCGACCGGATCCGCTGCAACGGCCATGACGACTACGGCAACCCGGTGGTGGCCCGGACCGCCGACGCCGGTACGCCGCTGCGCTGCTGCCTGCGCCTGTCTGCTGCTGGTGAGCAGATCGCGTTGATCGCCTTCCAGCCGTCGGCCCTGGGCGGACCGTACGCCGAGATCGGCCCGGTGTTCATTCATGTGGACGAGTGCCCGGGTCCGGTCGACGACGGGTTCCCGGCGGACTTCTTGGACCGGCGGGCGATCCTGCGGCCGTATGACGCCAGTGGGTCGATGCTGGACGGCGTACTGGCTGAGCCGGGGATGAGCGAGGGTGAGCTCAAGCGGCTCTTCGACGACCCTCAGGTGCAGGTGGTGCAGGTGCGGAACGTCATCGCGGGCTGCTGGAACTTCTCCGTACGCCGCTCAGCTAGCTGACTTGGTTGGTGCCGGCAGCTCGTAGACCTGGACCGTGCCTTTGCTGAACCGCCAGTGGGACCGGAGTTGCTCCGGCGGGCTCTGGATTTTGGTGTCGTAGACCAGCCAGCGCACGCCGTACTCCGTCCGCAGGCGGTCCAGCTTTGTCGGGTCCCGGAACGCCTCGTCGTTCAGGGCGAGGAGTTCCGGGTCCCAGAACGGGCCGTTGGTCGCGTTCTTGCTGCTCTGCGCGGTCGGTGTGTAGGCCCAGCCCTCGACGAGCACCCTGCGTTCGGCGTACGCGGACAGCCAGAAGTTGCGCGTGTCACAGCGGGCCGGGTCGTACGCGGGCATGCAGTGCGAGTTGGTGGCGAGCCGGTCGGTGACAGCGGAGTGATCGCGGATGTAGCGAGCAGCTTCGGCGCCGCCGTCGGGAATCTGCCTTCTCGTGTGCCTGCAGTCTGGTTTCTCGGGGCCGGAGACGCAGACCTTGTCGCCTGCTGTGGTCACTACGGTCTCCGGCAGAGCAATGCAAACCACGCCGAGGATGACTGACACGCCTAGGCCTCCAGATCTCCAGGTTTCCGGTGCTCTGTGCAGCAGGAGGGTGATGATCGCTGCGACGAGTAGGACGGTCAGCCAAGGCGCGATGACCTGCAGGCTGACCATTGCGATGCCCTGAGTCCTGAGTGGTCTGTCTGGAGTCGCTGCGCTGAGGACCTTGGCCAGTACCGCGCCTGCCGCTGCCGCCAGGAGCATGCGGGGCAGGGCGACCTTGTCGAAGAGAAGGGTGAGGCCCCAGGCCGAGCCTGCGATGGCGAAGGGGAAGGCTGCGCGGACGAAGTACAGCTGGCTGAAGCCTGGATGGCGTAGAAGGGCGCCAGCTGCTAGGCCGGCAACTAGGAAGCCGATCAAGAAGATCGCTACTGGGTCCTGCCATCTGCGCTTCTGCAGGAAGGCGAGCATGCCGATGCCGGAGATCGCCCAGGACACCACGAGCGTGGCGCCCGTAGTACCGAGAACTACTACTGCCGCTGCGTGACTGCGGTAGTGACTGCTGAAGCCCACCTGGGTTGCTAGTGCTCGGAAGCTCTGGCCTGGCTCAAGGCCGATACCTGATGAGCTTGCACTGAACAACGCGACTTGGGCGATACCTAGAGCGAGCAGGCCGACCACCGTCAGGCCGACTTGAGTCCGGTCTGGTTTGCGGCCTGTGACCAGTTGAAGTACGACCACCAGCACCATCGCGGCGACCAGCATAGGGACGAAGGACGCCTTCGCTCCTGCCAGCGCTGCGATGCCTACTGCGAACAGGATCCAGTTTCCCTTTCGGCTGTCGTGCCGGAGGAGGCAGACGATCAGCCAGACGACTGGGAAGGCCAGGACGACCGCGAAGGCGTGGGTGAGGCTGTACATGAGCACTGCCGTGGCGAACGGGGCCTGGCTGATCAGCTCGCGTCCGCCCCAGCCGTAGACGTCGAAGCTGCTGACGAGCAGGAGGAGCCAGGCGGCTAGCGGACCTGCCCAGGAGCGCTTGGCGAGTCTTGTGGCGAGGGCTGCGACCGAGAGGATCGGTAGGAGAGCACAGAGCATCGGGAAGAGCCTGCGGAGCAACAGGTCCATGTCGATGCCGGTCTGCCAGCTAGTGGCGGCGACCTCGGCGTGCAGGAACCAGTGGTAGTTCAGGGACTGGCCGATGACGTATGGGATCTCTCCCGGCATGTGGTTCTTCAGCTCACCGGCGAGAGCGAGTTGGTAGGACATGTCGCTGTACTGGAACGCGGCGTCCGGGAAGGCGATCGGCTCGATCGCTAGGCCGTTGCGGGTGATGACCCAGAGTCCGAGCACCGCGGCTGCCGATACCGACCAGGCCCACCAGGGTCTTGCCGGAGCACGCTGGGTCCGCCAGTTGGTTCGTAGTACGGGCACTGCCAGGAAGGCGACCAGGGTGGCGGCGGGGACGACGAGAGGCAGCAGCGGTACGCCGATGGCGCGGCCGGGGATGTAGGTCAGGATCGAGAGCGCCAGGCCGGTGCCCGTGCCGAAGGCGAAGTCGGCCGCGAAACCGTCGACGTTACCGCGCAGCCACCGCCAGATCAGGACTCCGGGGAGCGAGATGCCGGCACCGAGGTAGAGCGAGAACAGCAGGATGGCGCCCCACGGGGTGCCGTAGCCGGCCAGCAGCAGGCAGGCTGCCGCCCAGATCAGTGCCCCCGGCGTCACTCTCAGTATCCGCCCCAGTGGTCCCACACGGGGAAGACGTTCTGAGCCTTGCTCTGGGTTGCAGGATTTGCCGGTTCTTGCAAAAACTGGTCCATACCGGCAAGCCTGCCCGGTCCGCCGGGCAGGGTCCGGCGCCCGATCGGGTGGCGCGGAATCTGGGGACAAATTGGAATACTTCGGGCCCGTGGCGCATTATTAGCAGTCGAGTAGTAGGAGTGCTAGCGGCCTGAAGGGAATCAACGTGCCGACGTACCAGTACCAGTGCACCGAGTGCGGCAACTCGCTCGAGGTCCGGCAGAGCTTCACGGACAGTGCGTTGACGGTCTGCCCGGAATGCGACGGCGTGCTGCGCAAGGTCTTCAACGCGGTGGGCGTAGTCTTCAAGGGCTCCGGCTTCTACCGGAACGACAGCCGTTCGACCGGCACCAGCACGGTGCCCGCCAAGAGCGATTCCTCTTCCTCTTCGTCCTCCACTTCCTCGGCGCCGCCGTCCTCGTCCTCGTCGTCGGACTCGGGGTCGTCGTCTTCGAACGGCTCGTCGTCCAACGGGTCGTCGTCCTCGTCTTCGACGGGCTCCTCCTCGAGCAAGACGAGCGCTGCCTGATCCGCTCTCCGGCCCCTGTGGACAACCGGGGCTGACCAGCCGGCGAAACTCGTACTTTCTCTGGCATGAACCGCTCACACTCGTTTCTCCGCAACCTCCGCAAAGCGGTCCGCTGGCATCGCCGGTTACTCGCCGGCGTGTCCGCGGCCGCTGCCGTCTACTTCGCCCTGGCCGCCGTCTCGCCCGAGCCGCCGCAGACCGTCGCGGTGCTGGCCGCATCCCGCGATCTCCCCGGCGGAGCTGTGCCTTCGTCCGGTGATCTCCGGACTCTCCACCTGCCACGCGACCTCGTGCCGACCGGCGTACTCCGCCCAGGTTCTGACCTCGCTCGACGGATCCTCGCCACCCCGGTGCGCTCCGGCGAACCGCTCACGGATGCCCGGTTCCTCTCCCCCGGCACGCTCGGCGCCGACCTGGTCGCGTACCCACTCCGCCTCGACGACGCCGACATCGCGGCCCTCCTCCGCGTCGGCGACCAGATCGCCATCTACGGCGCGACCAGCACCGCCACGCCAGCAGCCAGTCTGTTGGCCGAGGACGTCCGAGTCATCACCCTCCCCAACCCTCGAGCCTCTCCCACCAACGCGGCCGGTGCTCTGATAGTCGTTGCCGTCTCCTCCGAAACAGCCGCCCGGTTGGCCCAGGCAACGACCAACTCCCGTCTCACCATCGCCCTCACCGCACCCCCGAAAGCCCCATAACCCCGGCCCGGTCGACCCCGTTCTCTCTGCGGACACATCTCGACGCGATCCACCGCGTCCGGCGCGGGCTCTCGCCTGCACCGCCCGATGGTCCTACGTTTTGCGGGTAAGAACCGCCGCAGGCAGTCAGGTCCCGATCGTGGAGGCAGCGAAAATGCTCAAGGGCTTCAAAGAATTCATCATGCGCGGCAACATCCTCGACCTCGCCATCGCGTTCGTGATCGGCAGCGCGTTCGCGACCGTCGTCAAGACCGTGGTCGACAACCTGGTCGCCCCGCTGATCGCCTCGATCGGCGGCAGCAACGTCAACGGGCTCGCCTTCCACATCGTGGATGGCAACGAGAAGTCGCTCGTCGACATCGGCGCGATCATCAACGCCCTGATCGTGTTCGTCCTCACCGCCGCCGTCGTCTACTTCGTACTGGTCGTGCCGATGAAGAAGATCCAGGACCGTCGCGCCGCGGCAGCCGCCGCCGGCGTGGAGCCGGAGCCCGAGCCGCTGACCACCGACCAGCAGCTGCTCGTCGACATCCGCGACGCCCTCCGCGCCCGCCCCTGATCCCTCGCACCGGCGAGGCGTGCCACATCGGACGCCTCGCCCCTCGATCGGACAAGCCCGGCGCAAACCGACCGCACGCCTCGCTCCCGACCACACAAGCCCGGCGCAGCCCGACCCCTCGGCCGGGTGGGACTAGCCCTCGCCCGATCTGCCGGACCGGCGGCAGGAACTACTACTCCTGTTTCTTGGTCGGATATTGGAGCCAGGTGTAGTCGATCGGCTGTGGTTCATTCCATTCGGCAGCCAGCTGAGCATCGACCGGCTGGAAGCCCACTCGTAGATAGGTCTTGATCGCACGCTCGTTGTCCGGACGAACCCGCAGAAAGACGTCCGCGTACCCGGCTGCAAGAGCAGGTTGCAGTAACGCCTGGACGAACGCAGTGCCGATCCCACGCCCCCGGAGACTCGGCGCAACGATGATGCGGGCGAGTTCAACCTCATCTTCCTCGTCGTCCAGCCACAACTCGCCATACCCGACCGGCTCCGCACCATCGAAGTACAGGTACGCGCTGATGTCGTCCGCGACCTTCCGCCAGCCGCCAACCAACTCCGCCGGAAACGGGAACTCCTCCCGCCCGCACAGCAGCGCAACCTCCTGAGTACTACTCGCCCATCCAGCGACCACCGCCGTCTGCGATTCCTCGAACCGCTTCAGCTCCATACCCAACCCCCTCCGACCTCTACCCGCGAAGCAAAGGGTTCTGGTCATCCGTGATGCGGCGGAACCTCGCGCAGAATGCGTTCGTCATCGTCATCGCTCTGCGGGTTCTCGCCCCAGGTCCGAGGGTCGTCGTCCCGCGTCTGCTCCGGCAGCAACGGATCGTCGTCTTCGTACGGGCTACTCATACCCCCAGATTACGCGAGCCAACGACATCCCCACCCCGCAGTATGTGAGCCGCAAGCTCATCCGCCTCGGAGTATGTGAGCCGGCAGGCTCATCCGCCCGGGAGCCGGCGTCGGGATCCAGACCGGCGCGAGCACCCCGAACAGGGCGCAGAGGTTACAGGTCTGCTGCGTTTGACACTCGATCCGGCTCGTGACCGGATAGACGCCGCGCCGTGACAGGAACTACACGGCCAGTGAGATGCGCGTCGAGCATCATGGGACTCCTTGCCAACCCGGAAGGACCGAGTCGTGAGTGCATCAAGGACACGGGGCCTCATCGGAGCATCGATCGTCGTCGCCGTCCTCGGAGTCACCGCCGCCTGCGGTACCGAAGACAGCGCGAGTCCCGGTGCCCAGCCCACCCAAACGCCGACCACCACCGGCACACCGACGCAGCCCAGCACCACCCCGCCCACCCCCAGCGGAACGCCGAGCATGGACTGCCCCGACACCATCGCCGCGGTGAAAGCCGCCACGGACAAGGCGATCTGGGGCAAGGGCGCGGCCAAGTCAGCCTTCCACCCGGTCAGTGTGACCATCTGCCAGTACGATCCAACGGCAACTGGCCAGGCCTACGCAACAGTCAAGACCCAGCGGATGGCAGCGAAGGCGACCGCGCTGTTCGACCTGGTCAACAGCGCGAAGCCGGTACCCAAGAAGCCGAACATGTGCACCAAGGAACTCGGCCCGACCTACGTGCTGCGGTTCACCGACAACGATCGCGGCGTGCTCTCCTACACAGCCGAGGTCTTCGGCTGCCGCAGACTGGTGGCGACTTCTCTGGAAGGCCAGGGCAAGCCCGGCGAACTCGCGGCGCCACGGCAGGTCTCCCCCGAACTGGTCAAGTCGCTCGGCCTGCGCTGACCCTCCCTCGGACGCGCCCCCCGAAGCCGTCCGGGCCTGGGTCACCGCCCGGCTTGCGGGTCGCCCACGACGGCGACCCGCAAGCCGGGTGCCAGAGTCTTGTCAGGGATTGTTGGTGACTGCACGCTGACCGCATGCGGCTGATCGTCATCCTGTTCCTGCTCTGCACGGCCGCCTGCTCCAGTTCACCAGCGCAGCAGCAATCCTGCGCAGGCGTCGAAGGCTTCACCTGTACGACGTTGCGCGTGCCTCTCGATCACCGACAGCCGACCGGCAAGAGCCTCGACCTCGCCGTCGTCGCAGCGGACAACGTCGACGCACCCCGTGGCGTACTCCTGATCCTCACCGGCGGTCCCGGCCAACCAGGAGTCGGCCTACTACGACGCGTCCACACATCTGTTGATCCATCGTTGCTTGATCAATATCGACTAGTAATGATGGATCAACGTGGCACAGGTGAATCAGGCATCAATTGCCCATCCCTGCAGACCGCTATCGGTGGCTCCGACTTCCTCACTCCACCGACCAGTGCCGAACAAGACTGCGCCCGCCGGCTAGGCCAGGCCCGCGATTACTACGGCACACCCGACACCGTCGAGGACATCGAGCTCCTCCGCCAGTCGCTCAACCAGGATCGCCTGACGCTCAACGGCACGTCGTACGGGAGCTTCACCGCGGCGCAGTACGGACTGAAGTATCCGAACCACGTCCGCTCGATCGTGCTGGACTCCGTCGTGCCACACGGCGGCATCAACCCGTTCGGCCTCGACCTGATGGCCGCGACCGGCCCGATCCTCGCCGCGACCTGCCGGCAAGACCCCGCCTGTACTACGGATCCCGTGGCTGACCTGGCCTGGTTGGTGCAGCACGGCAAGGTCAGCGGCGTCGACATGCTCGAGTCGCTCTCAGTCCTCAGCCTCAACGCGGTGAACCCATCACTCAAAGGCATCCCCGCGACGCTGCATGCAGCCCGAGATGGTGACGACGCCGGCCTCAAAGAGCTCCTCCAACAGGCAACCAGCCGCAACATGGCGTACGACGATCTGTCGGCCGGGCTGCACCTCGCGACCTTCTGTTCAGACCTCCGCTTCCCGTGGGGAACCTCCGCAACGCCGATCGCAGAGCGCCCTGCAGCACTGAAGACGGCATTAGCCCGTTTGAATCCAGCCCAGCTCTACCCGTACGACGTGGCGACCGTGCGGAACCAGCTGATGGTCGACGGCTGTCTGAGATGGCCGCCCGCACGCGCCTCGGCGTACCCGGCCAGTCAGACGCTGCTCCCCCGCACCTTGATCCTGCAGGGCAGCAACGACCTCTTCTGCCCGGCGGCCTGGGCTACCTGGGAGCGGGACCATGCGCGGGACGCCCGACTGGTCGTAGTACCGGGGAACGGGCACGGCGTACAAGGCAGCCGGAGCGATCCGACCGGGCGGAACGCGGTGCGCGAGTTCCTGCTCTCCGACGGGTGAGACGCAACTGTGTGTGAAAGGTTGCAGCACCCTGGGTAGCTCACTGCGTCTAATAGGTGTGAGGTGTTGTACGCCCGAGCTGGGAGTTGCGAGTGGATTTCGAGGAGTACGCGTCCGCGCGCGGACAGGAACTGGTGCGTCTCGGCTTCACCGTCTCCGGCGACTACCAGCGGGCGGAGGATCTGGCCCAGATCGCGCTGATGCAGGCGTTCCGGTCCTGGCGGAAGGTGGAGCGGGCCGACGACCCGCACAACTACGTCCGGCGGATCCTGATCAATTCGTACCTGTCGATGACGCGTCGCCGGTCCTTCACCGAGGCCCCGGCGGCCGAGATCGACACCGACCACACGGTGCCCGACCCCGCCACCGACATCGTGAACTCCGACCACCTCTGGCGAGCCCTCGCCACGTTGTCGGCCCGGGAAAGGGTCGTCCTGGTCCTGCGCTACTACCAGGACATGGACGACCGGACGATCGCCGACCTGCTCGGCATCAAACCGTCCTCCGTGCGAGCGACCGCCAGCCGGGCGCTCGCAACGCTGCGGAGAGCGAAGCAGTCCCACCGTGTTGATGAGAGGTTGCCGTGAGCAAGACCGAACTCGAGGAAGACCTGCGCGCCACGTTCGAGCGTGCGGCTGCTTCCGTCCCGCTGGCTCCTGATCTAGCCGGCCGCGCGACCACCGGCGTACGGCAGGCCCAGCGCCGTACCTGGATCGCGTCCGGCGCTGCCGCCGCCGCGATCGCCGTGGTCGCCGGTGTCGGCTTCAGCCTCAACCACGGCAGCACCGCCACGCCACCGGCCCCAGCGGCCAGCAAACCGGCGCCGGTCACGGCCGCCGTCATCCCCGCCGCCCAGGCACTCCCCGGCACCTGGCGACCGGTGAAGCTGAGCGGTTTCAGCACGCTCAAGGAAGGCCGGCCCGAGGATCCGACCCTGACTTTCCGCACCGACGGCACCTGGATCGGCTCGGACGGCTGCAACAGCCTCGGCGGGACCTTCACGATCGGACAGCGCGGCGAGTTCACCAGCCACGCGAAGGGTCAGCGGCTGGTCGAATGCGGCAATGTGCCGCACACCACAGTTCTTGCCACGGCCCGGCGGATCACCGCCGACCAGTCGACGCTGACCTTCTACGCCGGCGACGGGCGTGAAGTTGCGACTTACGCTCGCGCACGGTAGTCAAATTTGCTTGCGGACGGTGATCGGCTATTGACTATGGGTCGTCCGGACCCGGACCATTCACGGAGGCCGTCCACCGATTGGGGAGCTTAGTGCGACTCTCAGCTACCGTCCCGCTGCTCGCGCTCTGCTCGCTGTCACTCACTGTCGCCTCGGTGTCGACGCTGCCCACCTCCGCCTCGACGGCAGCTCCGGCCACCTGTTCGCATGCGGATCCGACCACCACGTCGCAGAACGCGGCCCGGCTCTCCCAGCCGACCAGCGCCAACGACGCGCGCCCGCTCGGCCAGGCGCTCGGCGAAGGCGTCTCGGCCGCCGTCCGCTCGATCGAGCCGCTGACCAACACCGGCCGGCCCACCTCGGGCCTGCCGTACGGGTTGAGCCAGGGCATCGTCGGCATCCTCGGCTCGCCCGAGACCGGCTACAAGGTCGTCCTCGACGACTCGGTCACCGACGATTCGAAGTACAAGGCCGCCGTGAGCCGGAAGGTTCCGGAGCCCGGGCTGAAGATGCTCACCGTCGAGCGTAGTTGCCGCTCCGCCCGCTCGATCGCCGCCGCGTGGAACAAGATCGGCGCCCGCAACTGGTCCCCGGACGCCGCGAAGACCTCGTTCACAGCAGACCTCGACCCGGCCAGCGAGAACATCCTGGTCGAGTACGACAAGGCCACCACCTCGGCCGCGAGCATCGCCGGCCTGCGCGCCATCGACGGCGTCTCGATCGTCGCCGGCAGCCCGCAGCGGACGACGCGGCTCAGCGACACTGCGACCGGCGGCCACTGGGGTGGCGCCCGGATCACCTCGACCACGAAGAACTGCAGCGCCGGATTCTCGGTCGTCATCCAGGCCAGCAACACCCGCGGTACGGTCACGGCCGGCCACTGCGGAGGCGTCGGCACTATCTGGCACTCCGGCTCGAACTACTACGGCACCACGACGGTCCGGACCAACTACCCCGACTACGACCAGTCCCTGCTGTCCGGTAGCTCGTACGGCGCCAAGATCTGGACCGACGGCCCCGGCGACAGCGTCGACACCCGCACGGTGACCGGCGGCGGCGACCCGGCGGTCGGCACGAAGATCTGCCAGTCCGGCTCCTTCAGCACCTCGCTGTGCAACATCACGGTCCGTTCCACCAGCGCGAAGTACTGCGACGCCGACGGCTGCACCACCTACGTCATCCGCGCCACCCGAGGCGGCCTGGTCACCATCGTCAGCGGCGACTCCGGCGGCCCCATCTACACCCGCCCCAGCGCGACCACCGCCACCATCCGCGGCCTGGCCTTCGCCGGCTCCGGCTGCACCGCCGGCCGCTGCACTACCCTGTACGCCGAACGCTACGACTCCATAGCCGGCCACCTCAACGTCCGAGCCCTAGTCGGCTAAGCAACCTCACACCTCGCTCCCCCACCTCGCCGAAGGCCCGTGCCGATCGGTCAGTCCGAGCGGCCCTTCAGCCGACGGCTCACAGCTCGCTCGGCCTCGCGGTTCGCCTCGCGCTCGGCGAGCACCTGCCGCTTGTCCCACGTCTTCTTGCCGCGAGCCAGCGCAATCTCGACCTTTGCCCGACCGTCCTTGAAGTACAGAAGCACCGGGACGATCGTCAGCCCGCTCTCGTTGACCTTGCGCTCGATCTTGTCGATCTGCGCCCGATGCAACAGCAACTTTCGCTTACGCCGCGAACCGCCCTCGAACCACCGCGATTGCGAGTATTGCGGAATGTGCACGCCGTGCAGCCAGATCTCCCGCTCCTCGACCATCGCGAAGCCGCCGACCAGAGAAGCCCGCCCAGCCCGAAGCGCCTTCACCTCCGGCCCCTGCAACACGATCCCGGCTTCCCACGACTCCCCCAACTGATACTCATGGGCAGCCTTCCGGTTCCGCGCAACCACCGGCTCAGCCTCAGGCTTCTTCACCGGCAGCTCTCCCTCAACCCTCAACCCCGCGGCCAGACGCCCACCGACGCAACCGCCGACCCGCAATTCCGTAGGTGCCCCCGGCAGGATTCGAACCTGCGGCACATGGTTTAGGAAGCCGTTGGACCGCATGAACTGCGCTCAACAGGGCCATCCCTGGCCAACTCTGCTACGCCCGGAAATCACTCTGGTCGCGTCCACTTGACCGGAGTTTATCCCCAGAAGCATCCCCAGGGGGCAGGCCTATCGCCTCGATCTCACGGTGTCAGATCGGATCAGATCGTTTGGCTTGGCTCCTCGCTCTGCCGCGGCGCGGCCGATCTACTACTTGCCTTGTCCCATGCTCATCCCTCAGGTGATGAGCGCAGACGTCGGGACCGGAGGTGCGCACTGCGCCCGATCGTGAGAATCGCCGGGGACGGAACTGGAAGACCGGCCAGTGGCCGTCGCTCGTGGCCGGCGGGGAAAGCCGGACGCCGGCGCGAGGACCGGACGGGCGTCAACAGAGCTGTCTGAATCAGTGACTACAGGTTCGCTTGCAAGGCATCAGTTGGCGTCCGCGACCTAGACTGCCAGGCATGAGCCGCGACGAGGGCAAGCACGTCTTTGTGTCATATGTGCACGAGGACAGTACTGAGGTAGACAAGCTCTGCACGGTGCTGGAAGCGGCGAAGGTCCCCTACTGGCGAGACCGGAACTCGTTGGGTCCGGGCGACGCCTGGAAGGCGAAGATCCGGGAAGCCATCAGAGGCGGTTCGCTGGTGTTCCTGGCGTGCTTCTCGGACAACTCCCGCGGCAAGGGCAAGTCCTACATGAACGAGGAGCTGACTCTCGCGGTCGAGGAGTACCGGAAGCTGCCTCCGGGGCGTACGTGGCTCATCCCGGTCCGCTTCGACTCGGGCGCCGTCCCGGAATGGGACCTGGGCGCGGGTAGGACCCTCAGCGATCTCAACTACTCCGATCTGTTTGGAGACGGCTACGCCGCCCAGGCTGCGTCGCTGGTGACCACGATCCATGGCGTGATGGGTGACAAGCAGCTCGGGTCCGCCGCTGCGCTTGAAGCAGTTGAGCAGGCAACCTCCGCCGATCGCGCCGACCTGCTCAAGAAGCTCACCAAGGAGATGTTGGTCGACCCCACGCGGCGCATCGAGCTCGACGACCTGGTCTCGCAGGAGGTTCAGCGGGTCTTAGGTGCACTCAGCGATCCTGACCACGTGAGTGGGCCGCTCGGTGGGAGCAGCGACGAACAGGTGATCCGGCTCGCCACGGAGGCGCAGCAGTTGTGGGAACTCACCAAGCCGTTCTGCGGGTCGCTACAGGTGGCTGCACGGTGGGGGACGCCCGATTTGCTGGGCCCATGGTCCAGCGGGTTGAGAGCGTTCGTCCAGGCGCCGCTCAAGATTCAGGGCGGCGTACAGGCGCTGCTGGCGCTTCGACACCTCCCAGGCATGGTGGCGTTGATGACTGCTGGGCTGGCAGCTGGATCGGCTCGGAGGTGGGAGAACCTAAAGGCACTCCTAGTTGATCCCTCGGTGCGGGATCGTCACGAGTCCAGGCCACAAGCTTTGCTGGAGGCAACGAACCCGTGGGCGCCGTTCGACGGCAACGACTGGCTCCCCAACATCCTCGCCAGGAGTGAACTGAAAGAGAAGCCGTTCGATGATGCTCTTGCAGACTTCACCGAGAATCGCGCCACCAAGTACTACACGCCCACTGCAGAGTGGCTCCACGCTATCCTGCGGCCCATCTTTCTAGATCAGTGGCCGGACGATGAGGCCTACGCGGCCGAGTTCGACCGAGCGGAAGCCATGCTTGGGGTGCTGGCGCAGGACGCTGTCAACGTCCGTATCGCTGCTGCTGGCGACGGACGAGCCTGGGGTCGGTCGCGTTGGTTCGGACGCTCGACCTGGCGGGCCGCGCACTTTCACGGGAACCCAGTGGAGGACATGCAGCATGAGTTCGGGACTGAAGGCTCCATGTGGGGACCACTGCGCGGTGAGCTCTTCGGCGGCGACGTCGGCCGCGCCAAAGCGGCCCTAGACAGATACGCAGCGGACTTTGCGGCGCAAGTGGGACAGCGCTTCTGAAAGTTGCAGGTCAGCCACCGCGATGGTCACCTGTCGACGGGCTTCGTGCTTGGCGGCCGGAAGGTCCCCGAGCGGGTATGTCCCACACGGGCCGGCGAGACGTTAACCGATCGATGAAGGGTGGGAGTGGTAGCCCGCAGGATGCTGCGAACTGTTTCGTGCTAGCGCCTGACGCCGGTTGCGTGTGGACACGCGGTACGCCGTACCCAACGTGTTCCTGTCTGGACACAATGGCCTGACTTGCGCAGCTGACGTCAGGGGTGGGGAGACGCCGATGCCGGATTCAGCAGGATTCGCGTCCTGGTCGACTGTTGTCTCGATCGCCTTCGGTTCTTCCGTCCTGGGAACGCTCGCGGGCAAACTGCTCGACCGGGGCGGTGCTCGCAGTGAGACCATCCGTGACGGGTACGCCGACGCGGTGAAGGCCATGAATGCGTGGGGGCAGTTCCCGCTGCGGGTTTATCGGCGGGTTGACGATAGTGCCCAGACGCTCGTGCGGCTGGAGGCTCTTGCTGCGGATAGCAAAGAGGCGTTGGCTTACGCCACTGGCTGGGTGAGTGGTGAAAGCGTTGAACTGGGCCGCGTCTATAACGCGCTGGTCCAACTGCTGCGCGCCGAGGTCACCATCGCCGCACGATTGGCGTGGTCAAGTCCGCCTGTCTCAACAGGGAATGGCATGAACATCGGCGCCATCGCAGAGGCGGATGACCGAGCCGCCCCAGACGCCGGCCAGATGCCTGCAGAGTGGATGATCTTGCAAGAATTCTCCAGCCTCATCCAGTACCGGATCGGCTGGCGCCGCTACTTGTGGACCCGGCCCCTACTTCGCCGCAGGATCGCTCAGCGGCGAATCATCGAGCGGGCCAAGGCAGAGTTCGCGAACCACTCTGCCCGTCTGCTCAACATGCGCCTGGTGATGGCAGCACAAGAACGCGGCGAGGCTGTAGATCGAGGCTGACGTTGACGGAGATCCTCTGATCCATCGCTGGCCCAGCAGCCGATCCAGTGGCTACTCTTCGCCAGAGGTGCCAGTGGTCCCCGGCGAACTCGCTTCCCACGGCCTGCCTAGCCCGCGTGGCGCCTGAACCCCGCGTCGCGCTAGTCGGGCGTCACCCCCGTCGGCGGTCGAGCCCCAGCACGCGTAGATCCTCCTCATCCACGCCGCGCAGCAGCTCGCGGAGGTCGACCTCAAGAACGCGGCACAGCTTGATCATGTCCGCCATCGTCACGCGCCGGCGGCCATTCTCCAGATCACCCACCACCGGCGGGGACCAGCCGAGATCGGCCGCAAGATCGGCCTGACGCTCCTGTCGTCGGGCGCGGATGGCGCGCACGTTAGCCGCGATCAGCGCATCGACCGGCTCGGGCTTGGCAGGCACATCCTCATCGTTCACAATCCTTCTCCCGTTAGCGACTCGCCAATACCGCCATCTGATAGCTCTGAACAGATAGAGAACGCTTATGCTTTCATCAACAAGACATTAGCGTTCTCTAAGCGGTAAATCCGCTCTATCGATCGGGGAGACGAACTTGAGACGTGGAGCCGAGCTGCCATGACTCCGAAGCACACTGACTCTGAGTACTATTCGGATGCGCAGTGGGAGTCCATGTGGATCGCGGAACATCGTGGGCACAAGGTGGACCTCGGCACCGGGAATCACCTCGTGTGTAGCACCTGCGGCGCCCTTCTGAACGTGACCACGCGACCATTGACCGAGGCTTTCGAGGCAGTCTGCCGCTAGCTTGCCTGGGCCGCCTTGGGGCCCAGTCAAGAAGGGCAAGGCTCTACTTGCCGTAATGAAACCTCGCCTGAAGTACAACCAGGTCGTCGCCATCGACCAGGTACACGAGTCTGTGTTCCTGGTCGATGCGCCGCGACCATGCGCCTTGAAGTACATGCTTCAGCGGCTCCGGCTTCCCAATGCCGCTGGTCGGGTCACGCAGGGCGTCTTCGATCAGGCGATTGATCCGCTTGACCTGGGCGCGATCGCTGGTCTGCCAGAAGGTGTAGTCCTCCCAGCCGTTGGGGGTGAAGACGAGCCTCACGTCAGCGGGTGCTCCTCGCGTTGGCCAGCCTTGGCCTGATTCAGGCTCTCCAGCAGCCGCTGCGCGTTCGCGGGCGACCGCAGAAGGTAGGCCGTCTCCTCCAAGGCGGTGTAATCGGACAGCGACATCAGCACCGCATTGCCAGCCTTCGACGTGATCTCCACTGGAGTGTGGTCGTCGTTGACTTGCTCGATCAGCGGGAACAGCTCCCGCCGTGCTGTGGATGCGTTGATCGCCATGAGGGTTGCCTCCGTCAGAGAGTGGTGACCCGTTGACCCGTTGACCCGTTGGCGCGAGTCGTACCAAAAACGGTACCACTTGACGAGAGGTGAGGCAATCCGGTGCTCGGCACCCCAGCCCAAGTCAGCGGCCTCAGTCAAGAGGGACATGGTTGCAACAAGGTGCAAATCGCTGGGCTGGATCGGTTGATCGTGCCTACCCTGCGTTGCATGACTGGGGCCGACAGCAACAATCCGGAGCGCGCGCCGATCAACCTCCCGCAGCCTGTCTCGCAGCCGCTACCCGCGCGGCCTGCAACGTTCGCCGCTAGAGCCGCCGCACCGCCTGCACTGGCGCGCCGGCCGCGACACGTTGGGGCCTGGACCGATGCCCTGCTCGCTGGGCCGTGGATCGTCTGGTCGTTCCTCGCCGTGGTCTTCTTCTTCGGTTGGTTCGTGGACTTCGACGACGGGCCGGGCTTTTGGATCGTCATGGGCGTCTGGATCGGCTCCGGGCTCGCGACGCTGCACCCGGCCACCGAGGACTTGATAGCCCGCTACGTCTACCGGCTCCGGGACCTGAACAACGCTGAGCACAACCGGATCGGGCTCGTCTGGTACAACGTGTGCGCGGCGGCCGGGGTGAACCCGAGCGCGTTCCGGATCTGGATCTGCGACGCCGACCAGATCACCGCGCCGGCCACCAGCGGCCACACCATCGCCTTGACCCGCTGGTCGCTCTACACCCTCGACCTGCCCCGCCTCCGCGCTGTCCTCGCCCACGAGCTGGCCCACCATCTCGGCACGACGCCGCGCCTGTCCGCCCTGGTCGCCTGGTACGCGATCCCGGCCCAGGCCGCCGCCGTCGTGATCCGGCGCGTCTGGCCGGTACTACGCCGCCACCCCGTCCTGCTCTTCGCGATCCTCGCGTTCTGGACCATGGCGCTCGCCGGCCTCGTGCTCCGCGGACTCGTCTTCGGGTTCTCCCCGATGGACTTCATCTGGTTCACGCCGCTCGCGGCGCCGTTCGTCCTGGGGATCGCCGGGAAGGCTGCCGAGCGGTACGCCGACCGGCAGGCCGCCGACCTCGGTTTCGGCCCCGAGCTCGCGGACGTGTTCCAGGGCTGGCAGACCCAGGCCGCGCACGACCAGGCCGTCTACAAGCGGGCCCGGATCACCTCGGCCGACCCGACCGTCGCCACCCGGCTCCGAGCCTTAGAGAAGCACCTCGGCCGAGGCAGAACTTCCCTAGGCACTACGCCCGGCCGGTACTGAGCAAGAGCGAGGCCGCGGGCAACCCCTAGGGAGGATCAGGAAGGGGCGGGAGGTCCTCTGGACGCAACTCCGCGCGTAGGCGGACGAAGCGCATCCCATGGCGTATCTGGCCGGCCTGGGTCGCGGCATCGGCACTGACCTCGGCGACGACGACAGGGTTGACCTTGATGAGCGGCTTCTTGCTGTCACGGCCGCCCCAGCGGTACGACGTGATCTCGTCCGGCCACGGATGCCCGGGCCCGGCGGGCTCCAGGACTGCGGCCAGCTGCCGGGATTGATCAGGTTTGAGCGCAACGGTCCGCCCAACGACGGTCAGCTCGCCTTCGCTGGTGTAGAGACCGGCGATAACAACTTCGGGGTGTGTGATCGAGCCGAGGACTCCGCCGACGAGGACCTCTCGGGTCTCGCGGTGCTTCACTTTCAACCACGCATCCCTGCGACCGGGCGTGTAGCGGCTGGCCGCCCCCTTGCACACCAGTCCTTCGATACCCATCGCCGCAGGTAGGACGTCGAACCATTCGCGGGCCTCTTCGAAGTCGTCCGTGGCGGGCGTCACCTGCAACGGCGGCGCCCACTCGGCGGCGATCTGCTCCAAGCGGCGTCGGCGGACGGCGTACCGCTGGCCGCGCAGATCGACGCCGCCGGTGGCGAGGAGGTCGAACGCGGCAAAGGCGGCAGGCAGCTCCGCTGCCTTCGCGCGAGCTCGGCTCGGCGCGGTCACGAGCCGCTGCTGCAGCGCGTCGAAACTGAGCCGTCCGTCGGGGCCGAGGATCACCAGCTCGCCGTCCAGAACGGTCCCGTCGGCGAGCTGCCGTGTCGCGGCGGCGACGATGTCGGGGAACCGGTCGCTGATGTCGTTCTTGTTGCGGGTCCACAGCCGCGCCGACGCGCCGTGGCGGACGGTGACGACGCGGTAGCCGTCCCATTTCACTTCGTACCTGGTGCCGCCGGGCAGCTCGCTCGGGCCGGGGATCTGCTCGACCGATTTCGCGAGCGCGACCTCCACCGGGCCGGTCAGCCCTGCCGGGATCCGGACCGGGCCTGGGTCAGTCCCGCGGCGACCGGTCGGCATCACGCCTCCCGTACCCGGAAGGTGGCCATACGGCCGCGACGATGCGTTTCACGGTGAGGCGCGGGTCGCGCTGGGGGCAGAACCGGTGGTGCTCCGGAACGTTCGCTCCGTCGCATTTCCCGCACCGCCAACGGCCGGCCACGACACCAGCATGCGCCGAGAAGTCAGCTCATGTCGCCGTACGGCGACCGATTCGGCGGAGACAGCGAGATCCCTTCGGCCCGAGCCTTGGACCGGATCGCATCCTCGGTCCGGTTCAGCCTTATCGACATCACCCCGACCGGAGTGTTGCCGCCGGCCAACTCTCGCAGCTGCTGGACCTCTTCGTCGGTCCACGCGTCGCCGCTGTGCGCCGTGTCCGGCATGATCTGCTCCCTTCACCGTCGCGCGGGGTTTGTTGCCCATGGCCCCGGTACCCCAGCAGGCGGTTCCGGAATCGCGCCTCGGCAAGTCACTGCCCGCAGGCATCGGGGTGCGTACGTACGGTCGCCATCCGCGCAGCCGGGTCGGCGTTGCGGCCTGCTGAGCTGAGGACTAGGGACCGGGTTGTCGACGGGCGGCGACCGCATCCCAGGCTTTCCGGACCAGCGCGACCTGATCCTGCCGGAACCAGTACCTGCCCGAGTTGTCCTTCCACGTCGGCAGGCGGCCGTCTGTGGCCAGCTGACGCACACGGCTCTCGCTGCGCCCAAGGATCCGCGCCGCGGCAGCCGTATCGACAAAGCCTGTTGGCGGCTGCCCTGGCCTCGATCGCGGTGGCGGCAGCCCGAGGGCGTGGACGAGCTTGTCCACATCTGATCGGTACACCGGCCGCCGTGCCCTGGCCGCGGTGATCAGCCGGCCGGCAGCGATGTGTTGGCGGACTTCGGCGATCGTGCAGTGGAGAAAGCGAGCGGCCTCGCGAAGGGTGATCTGCTCGCCCAGATCGCGAAGGCGCTTCACGTCGGATAACAGGAGCTGTCGCGTCGTTCCTGGCCGGCCGTGCTTGGGCAGGCGCCCGAGATCCATGAGCCGGTGCACCTGCCAGACCTCAAGGCCGAGGATCGCTGCGGCTTGGGCAGGTGTGATTCGAGGATCGGGAACCAGCCACTGCTCCGGCGACCCGCTCTCGCCTGACTCGTCAGCTTGATCGGCCTCGTCCGCCAGCATACGAGCAAGCCTCGCATGCGACAGCGCGATCAGGTCGGTAGCGGCCCCGCGCCTAAGTGACGGCTCCTCGGTCGGGGAGCAGGTCAGGGTGGCAGTTGACGCCGCGCCATTGCCAGACGTGTCCGGCGGTCGGTCGTTGGTAGCCGAGTGCCCAGCCGGCGTGGTCGGGTTTGGTGCGACCCATCCGTTGAGCGGCGCGGATACGTTCGAGGAAGTCTTCTTCGTAGAACTGTTGCCCGTCGCCGGGGCCGCCGTTCAGCCGGATCACCGGTCCACGGTTCTCGGCCATTACTGGTCCTCGATCCGCCGGAGGTCGGTGTGCGGGATCCAGGTGTATTCGCCGTCGTGGCGGCGGACCCGGCCGATCCATTCACCGTTCTCGCGGACCCAGGCATCGAGGCGGCCGGCGGGCTGGAAGACCTCGACCGGGACGGGCGGGTCGACGGTACGGACGGTCGCTTTGTCGCGGTAGCCGTGTGCGTCGTACTGCAGCTCCAGGTCGGCGGCCTCCTGCGCGGCCTGCTGTTTGGTCAGGCCGGAGCCGCGCTGGCCGTTGGCGGCGTTGTCCCAGATCAGCCAGTCGTGGTCGCCGCCGCCGTCGGGCAGTCGTGGGTTGAATCGTCCGACCATGACCCCAGAATGCCACACATTCGAAAGCATGTTCTACTAGCGGTGGGTCGACAGATCGCACCGCCTACGGGTGGTGCACGGGGTGTGGTGGAGGTGTTGGCGGTGGGTTACCAGAATCCGCCGATCAAGTGGTCGGAGCTAGAGCAGAAGCTGTCGGACCGGTCCCGGCCGGCGTCGAACGGTGGCCGTCCGGTCACCGCGGACGGCGGCGACTCGCCAGCTTGGTCGCAGCACCGCGGCCCCTACGTGCCGCCGGTCGAAGACCAACCACGCCGCCCGGACGGGCCGGTGACGCCGTACGCGGAGCTGCATGCGCATTCGAACTTCAGTTTCCTGGATGGCGCCTCGTCGCCGGAGCACCTGGTCGAGCAGTCGGTGCGGCTCGGGCTGCACGCGATCGCGCTCACCGACCACGACGGCTTCTACGGTGCGGCGCGGTTCGCGGAGACTGCCGCGACCTACGACGTGACCACCGTGTTCGGCGCCGAACTGTCGCTGGACCTGCCGGCGCCGCAGAACGGGGTCGCCGACCCTGAAGGTTCCCACCTGTTGGTGCTGGCGGAGCGGCAGGAGGGGTATCACCGGTTGTCCGGGGCGATCACCGAGGCCCATCTCGCGGGTGAGGAGAAGGGCCGCCCGCTGTACGACCTGGAAGAGCTCGCCGCCCGCGGCCGAGACCACTGGCTGGTCCTGACCGGCTGCCGCAAAGGCCCCGTCCGCCAAGCCCTCGCTGCCGGCGGCCTCGCGGAGGGGCCGGCGGCTGCGGCACGGGAGCTGGACCAGCTGGTGGCGTTGTTCGGGCGGGACCGGGTCGTGGTCGAGCTGATCGACCACGGACTGCCGCTGTCGTCGACCGAGAACCGGATCCTCGCCGATCTCGCGAAACAGGCCAGGCTAGCGACGGTTGCTACCGGCAACGTGCACTACGCGGCCACCCGCGACTTCAAGCTCGCCTCGGCGGTCGCGGCTGTGCGGGCGAGGCGGAGCCTGGACGAGATCGACGGCTGGCTGCCCGCCGCGGCGACTGCGTTTCTGCACTCCGGCGCCGAGATGGCCTACCGGTTCCGACACTTCCCCGGCGCTGTCGCACGGTCGGTGCAGCTGGCCGACCAGCTGGCGTTCAACCTGCGCGCCGCGAAACCGAAGCTGCCGAAGATCGACGTCCCGGCCGGGCACACCCAGATGTCGTGGCTGCGGCACCTCGTGTTCGACGGCGCTCTGGAACGCTACGGGACCAGGGAGCTCCGCCCGGACGCCTACCAGCGACTCGAACGCGAACTCGACGTGATCGAGGAACGCGACTTCCCCGGCTACTTCCTGATCGTGTGGGACATGGTCCGCTACGCCCGCGACAACCGGATCCTGTGCCAAGGCCGCGGGTCGGCCGCGAACTCCGCGGTCGTGTTCTGCCTCGGCATCACCGCGGTCGACAGCATCTTGTACGGGTTGCCGTTCGAGCGGTTCCTGGCCGCGACCCGGACCGAGGAACCCGACATCGACGTCGACTTCGACTCCGACCGGCGCGAAGAAGTCATCCAGTACGTCTACGACAAATACGGGAGACGCAACGCCGCCCAGGTCGCCAACGTCATCACCTACCGCCCCAAAATGGCCGTCCGGGACATGGCCAAGGCCCTTGGCTACTCCACCGGCCAGCAAGACGCCTGGTCCAAACAAGTCGACGGCTGGTCCCCTGAGGTCACCTCCACCGACCACGACATCCCACCCATGGTCATCACCCTCGCCACCGAACTCTTGAAAGCGCCGCGCCATCTGGGGATCCACTCCGGCGGGATGGTGCTGACCGAACGGCCGGTCGGTGAGGTGGTGCCGATCGAGCACGCCCGGATGGACAAACGCACCGTCCTGCAATGGGACAAAGACGACTGCGCCTACATGGGTCTGGTCAAGTTCGACATGCTCGGCCTCGGCATGCTCGCCGCCCTCCAATACACCATCGACCTCGTCGAAACCCGGCTCGGCGAAGCCTGGGAACTCCACACCATCCCCAAAGAAGAACAAGGCGTCTACGACCAGCTGTGCCGCGCCGACTCCGTCGGGGTGTTCCAGGTCGAGTCCCGCGCCCAGATGGCCACCCTCCCCCGGCTCCGCCCCCGCCGCTTCTACGATCTCGCCTGCGAGATCGCGCTCATCCGCCCCGGCCCGATCCAGGGCGGTGCGGTGCACCCGTTCGTGCGGCGGATGACCGGCCAGGAACCGATCACCTACCCGCACCCGCTGTTGGTGCCGGTGCTGGAGCGCACCAAAGGGGTGCCGCTGTTCCAGGAACAGTTGATGCAGATGGCGATGGCAATCGGCGGCATCGACGGCGACGAAGCCGACCTGCTGCGCCGCGCCATGGGCTCCAAACGCGGCATCGAGAAAATCTCCTCCCTCAAGGAGAAGCTGTACGCCGGCATGGCGAGCAACAGCATCACCGGCGACACCGCCGACGCCATCTACGCCCGCATCGAAGCCTTCGCGAACTTCGGGTTCGCCGAATCCCACTCCATCAGCTTCGCCCTCCTCGTCTACGCCTCCACCTGGTTCCGCCTCCACTACCCCGCAGCCTTCCTCGCCGCCCTCCTCCGCGCCCAACCCATGGGCTTCTACTCACCCCAATCCCTCGTCGCCGACGCCAAACGCCACGGCGTCGAAGTCCGCCGCCCCGACCTCCACCGCTCCAGCGCCGACGCCGCACTCGAGAACCTCACCGACCGACAGGCACCAGTCGTGACGGGGATGGCCGCTTGCCTGGCCGATCCGCAGCCACCGATCGGGCCGTTCGATCCCGACGCTCCGGACCTCTGCACGCAGCATCGGCGCGACGGCGCCTTTGCTGTCCGGCTCGGATTGGCCGAGGTGAAGACCATCGGAGACGATGTCGCCCGCGCCATCGTGGAAGAACGCGACCAGCACGGCCCGTACGCGAGCATGGCCGACCTCGTACGGCGTACCGGGATCACCGCGCCGCAGGTAGAGGCGCTTGCTACGGCCGGGGTGTTCGACTGCTTCGGGCTCACCCGACGGCAAGCACTCTGGGAAGCCGGCCGCGCTGCGGAAGAGCGGCCCGAACGCTTCGCCGGTGTCACAACCGTCGGCCCACCACCCACCCTGCCCGGCATGAGCGACGACGAGATCACGATCGCCGATCTTTGGGCGACCGGTATCACTACCGGCAAACATCCCATCGAGCACCTCCGCGAACGACTCGCCGCCGACGGGATCCTGTCCGCGAAGGAGCTCCGCTCGGCCCCGGCAAACACCCGGGTCCGCGTCGCCGGTGTCGTCACCCACCGCCAGAGGCCGGCCACCGCTTCCGGCATCACCTTCATGAACCTCGAAGACGAAACCGGCATGATCAACGTCATCATCTCCGTCGGCTGCTGGAACAGACACCGCAAAACCGCCAGAGACTCCGCCGCACTCATCATCCGCGGCCGACTCGAACGTGCCAACAACGTCACCAACCTGGTCGCTGAACACCTCCAACGACTCCCCCTCACCGCCCCCACTCGCTCCAGAGACTTCCGGTAGCTCGTCGGTCACAGCTCAGAACGCATGAGACAAGCAGCGCATTGATCGCATGCTGGGCGTACAGCGACCCAGACAGTCAGGCGAGCCTGCCGATCGCCGGGAGGGCATCAGCCTACGTTGTCTCCATGGCGTTCGATTGGCTATATGGCCCGAAACGAGACGAGCTGGGAACTCAGATCTACATGCGCTCGCTCGTGCTCGAACCAGACACCGTCCGAGACATCGCCAGGCTAGTCGAAGAGCACTACAACGAGGTCAAAGTGCGGTGGCATCCAGTCGACCCGAGAATGCAACTGGTCGGAGGACCAGATACCCCACCCGCCGAGCCGTTCGATCTGGCTCAGATCGCCAAACGCCCAGACTGGGAGATCCGCAAGTTGGCGATTCACGGCCCTCTCTTCAACGTCGACCTACGTGAAGGTCACCGGCCGTCCATCACAAGGGAACCAAACCAGGAGGGCGCGGCAGCTCTTGCCGAGCGGATCTTCGAGAAGCTCTACGCTGAAGGTCGGCCTCGCATCATGTGGAAGCCGCTGCTCGCTCGGGGTCCGTTCTTGCTGATCGCTCTCATGGTTGTTACCTGGATCTGGTATCTGATCGACAAGACGCCGCCCCTCAGTCTCGGGGTTGCCGGCTCGCTGATAACACTCTGTGCGGGCGCGGCCAGTGTGAACCTCGTCCTGGAACACGCTCGCAAGGTGGCCGGATACGCTGGCTACCCCGGCCACCGGATCCGGACAGTCGACCGCGAGGAATTGCGCAAGCGCCGCGCCGATCGTTGGGCGAACCTCAGGGTTGCCCTGATCTCCGGGGGCGCAGTGGCCATCCTCAGTGCGATCCTCATCGGCTTCTTCAAGCTCTACTGACCGTCGGGCCGCGAGTCGGGCCTGGAACGCGTGACCTAGAAAGTGTCGGCTGTGTCTGGGATCGTGCGTGGTATGGAGCTGATGGGCAGGGATTTTGACCGCGTCAGGCGGGAACACCTGCGCGGGGTGAAGCTGGGGGACTTCGCTCGCCTGTGGCTGACGGCGGAGCGGCGCGCCGACGCGTTGAACGCTCAGGGGCAGGTCGATTGGTACCTGGCCGGCGTGCAGACCACGTGCCGGTGGCTGGCTCACGCAGCTGTACCGCTCGACGGTCACTCTGGTGCTAGCCGCGAGTTGGCCTATGCCCCGATCACTCACACGACGGCTCGCGCGATCGAGGAACTGATCGAGGAAGAGACACAGGCTGCGGAGCGGTGGATTGGCCGGGAGTGGCCGAACTGCCCGGGCTATGTGGAGGGTGTTGTCGCGACGCTGGCTTGGACTTGGCGCCGGTCGGGTGTCCCTCCGATAGAGGTCGAGCACGCGCAAACGGGCTGAGGCATCCCAGTCCGGATCGGAGGGGCCTCAGGAAGCCGTTGTTTGGCTTCCTGAGGCCCTTCGTCGTCGCTGACTGACGCAATCCTGGTCAAGCTGTCCGGGCGCGGGGTTGTCGGGTGCCGGCTGTGAGGCCTGAGTTGATCGTGCGTTCGGCCTCGGTTCGGCCCAGTCCGATCCGGTCTGCCGCTGATACGAGTTCGTCGCGGACGACGGCCTGGTTGAGTAGTTGTGCGCCGACGAGTTGGCCGAGGACGAATGCGGCCCTATTCAGCGCGTGGTTGCGGTGTCCGGTGGTCGCTGCCAGCAGTTTGTCCAGCTCCTTCGTTAGCGCTGCGAGGGCGTAGACGTTGCTGTTGCGCAGTGCGGAAGGGGCGGGTGAACTGCTGACTGTGGTGGGTGTCGCGGTGAGTTCGGTGGTGATCCAGCTGGGCAGTTGTGCTGGTGGCCTTGTGCTGGTGGCGCGGTATTGGCCTTGCCGGGTGATCGATCCGGCGGCGACGACGTAGCCGCCGTGACCGCGGGTGTCGATTTTCCAGCCCAGTCGCCCGGCGGTGTTGCCGAGCTTGTGTTCGGCGGGTTGCCGGAAGTAGAGGTGCTGCCCGGTGGAGGGGGTGGTCACGCTGTAGGTATCTGTCGGTGCGGGGTGTCCTGCGTCGGCGGCGGCCAGGCGGAACACATCGGCGCCGGCGGCGGCCCCGCGGCTGCGCCACGGCTCGGGAGTCTGGTCGTCGGAGTCTTTCGGGAGGTCGAGGTCGATGACCAGAAGTCCGGAGGGCCCCGTGGCGATGCCGATGTTGTAGGGCGCGCGCCGCCAAATTCGGGCGATCTCCAGGTGGTCCATCGTTGCCTGGTGCTTCCAGTCTTCGACTGCGGGTGTCTTACGACCAGGTACGAGCGGAAACACGAACAAACCTCTGTCTGCGTACCAATGTGCAGCACGGCTCAACACCTGCCGCTTGCTGATCGTGCTCGCCGATTTTCGCGGACTCCTGCCCGTGGTCACGGTTCTACCTCGCTCCGGATCGGTTGCTCCGGCTGTACTTGTTCGCTGTGGACCCGGCGGGTCTGCTGCTGGTCGGTCGTACGCAGTTCGAGGTAGACCCGGACGCCGAACGATCCTCGGTTGGGGTAGGCGCGGTCGGCGCCGGCCACCTCGAACTCGCCGCGCAGGTGCTCGACGAGGTGCTGGATCTCATCGGGTTCTCCGGACAGCCGGACCTTGATCGTCATCGGTCCTCCCTTGTGGCGTCGTTGCTGGCGGCGAGGGTGGTGGGGTCGCCGTTGAACAGCACGTACAGCGGTCCTCGCGCGGGCAAGTCTTGGAGGTCGTACAGCGGAGGGATCCCCTCGTCGGGGCATGGGATCGTCCCGGCGTAGCCGTCACCGTCCTCGTCGATGAACAGCATCCACGGCGTGTGGTCCCGATCGAGTACCACGGGCATGGCGTGATCCCACGCAAGGCGGTCGACATCCTCGTAGGTGGTCACGGTGGCGCCGGTCGGAATCGGGCTCGGGGTGTGGTCGGTGCGGGTGCTGTTCGCGCACGGCCACCTGCTACTGCAGTTGCGGCAGGTGACACCATGTCGCGCGGCGTGGCCGTCGGGGTCCATCGCTTTGCCGCGTAGGTAGGGGTCGAACGGGTTTCCTGGGATGCTCATCATGGTCGGTTTCTCCTTGTGTGGTTGATGGTTCGGATGGTGGGAGGGCCGGACATCGGGTCGGCCCTCCCGTGTCGGTGGTTAGTGACCGAGTGGTGCGACGGCGGCGCCGATGATGTCTCTGGCTGCGGGTGGGGTGACGGCGTTGCCGGTCATCTTGATCAGGTCACGTTTGCTGGGTGTCTTGCCTTTTGCGTCGAGTACGTCGAAGCGGTAGCTGGGTGCGAACGCCATACCGGCGGCGGCTTCTTTGGGTGTGAACATGCGGAACAGGCATTCGGAGACCATCTCCTCGGCCTTCTTCAGGTCGTCGGGTGAGACCTTCGGGCGTCCGCCGCGTGGCCCGGCCTGGATCAGTGCCTGGTGCCCACTGGTGGTGAGGGTCCGCAGGTACTCGGTGACCGGTGTGGTCATCTCCGCACCGCCGGTGTTGTTGCGGTGCACCAGCGCGTAGCGATCAACGGTGGTCAGCGTTCCGACGGGTTGATCGACCGGCTTGGCGTGATCTGCGGTCCCGTAGTACGGCGAGACCAGCGCGTACGCCTCACGGGTGGTCAGGGTCCGCAACGCCTCACCCGTGGGCCGCGCGTCGTCGTTCCACGAACCGCCCGACGGCGTGACCAGGCCGTGGTGCTGGCCGCTGGCGCAGAAGGTCGCCGCCGCTTCCATCACCGTCCGTGCGTCCGACCCGCCACCTCGGAGCTCGGCGACGAACGGTGTCACCATCGCGGTCTCGGCCCGGGTCGTCTGGGTCCGCAACGGAACACCCATCGTCTGCGCCTGCTTGCCGTCGCGTCCCTCGACCGGCACCGCCAGTGCCTTCGAGGCGGTGGTGTGCAGGGTGCGGAGTACCTCGTCCATCCCCCATGCCCGGTAGTAGCCGTCAGGATCGCCGTAGCACGGGTGGTTCGGGTCAGTAGCGTCGTAGGAATTGCCCGCAGCCTCCAGGTGGAACGGCGCCCAGTAACGGGCGATCCCGGCAGCGATCCGTGCCCGCGTCTTGGGCTTCAACCGGTCCCCGATCAGTTCACCCCGGATACTCCAGTCGATCGCGGCAGCGGCGGGCAGGTAGCCCGGCTCGACGACCGTCCCGCACGCGGCGTGCACGTAGACGTAGGACTGGCGGTACCGGCCCACGGTCTTGCCCTGCTTCCACGCCTGCTGCGACTCCACCATCTGCGTGCAACGCGTGCAGTACGCCTGCGGGCGCAGGATCTGCTCGAAGTCCGGCGCGGGTGTTCCGTCCAGCCAGCACGCGATGTAGATCCGGTCGCGCGACTGCGGCGCCGGCGGCCCGAACGCCTGAGCGTGCATCGAGTTCAGCGAGATAACCCGGAACCGGTAACCCAGCTTCATCAGGTCCTGGCGCCAGGTGTGCCACGCGAGCCGGTACTTCGGCTGGGTCGCGATATCGACCACGTTCTCGATCACCATCACCCGGTACCGGTGGTACTCGGCGAACTTGAGCACGTCGAACATCAGCAGCCGCGACCGCTGCGCGGCCTCGTTCGACAGCGGGTCCTCGAACAGCCCTTCCTCGATCGCGGGCAGCTGCTTGCCGTTGGCCTGGGACCACTTCGTGCACTCCGGCGATGCCCACAAGATGTCGGTACGAGGGAAGAACCGGGGGTCTTCCTTGTGCAGGTCGGCGGTGGAGTGATCGGTGTTGGGGTGGTTCAGGTTGTGCACGGCAACGGCCAGTGCCCAGTGGTTCGCGGCGATCCGCACGTCGATTCCCGGGATCTGCACCGCACCGGAACTCGATCCACCGGCGCCGCAGAACAGGTCAGTCAAGGTCAAAGTCATGTTATTCAGCTCCTTCCGTGGTGGGCGGGGAGCGCCGCGAGTGTCTGGTGGGCCTTCATCGCTAGCGCTCCCCGGGCCGGTGGGTCAGTTGGTGTCGTCGGGGAACATGTGGTCGAGCAGCTGGGAGTCGGCGTGGTCGGGATCGTCGCCGGTGAACTCACGGCCGCACGAGCAGAGGCTGACGAACTTGCCGTCGATGTAGGGCTGCTCTGCCGGTGTCACGTCTCGGTGCTCGCTCAGGTCAGTCACTGGTTGGCTCACCATCCGGACCGCGTCCAAGCCTTCTTCGCCTTGCGTACCTGGCGTTTCGTCGTCGGCACGGCGTGCAGGTGAGGGCAGCAGATCGGCCCGCCGCACAGGAGGTGGTTCTTCGGGCTGCACCATGACGCGCACGGTGTGGCGGTGCCGGTGATGTGGTTGGTCTTGTTCGTCATCGCTGGTCTCCCCTGGCTGTGTCCGCTGGTGGGCGTTGTGTAGCGGCAGCCCCGTTCTTGGGGGCCTGCCGGCTACTGCCGCAAAGCAGGCGCCTCAAGAGGCTCGCCGTAGAGAGACCGGTGGCCGTTGTCACAGGCTGGACAAGGGCGTTTGGGAGCTTGCGACCGCCCGCCGTACTGCATGTGAGAACTGCCAGCGGTCTCTCTACGGGGAGGGGAGGCGTCTGCTACCCGCCCGCCAACCTCAGCCACAGAAGGGATTACGTCCCGGCCGCAGGCCGGGCTAGTACTTGGTTCAGGCGTCGGTGAGCTGACCGCAAAAGTCCGGCGCCTGGCTATCAATGGCTTGCTCGGCCTTGGCCGATGCGGCGGTGTCGTCGGTGTGCCACCGGTCCAGTTCGGCATCCCGATCTGACTCGGCGGCTGCCGCGTCGGCTTCCTCGCGGATCCGGGCCACATTGGCTTCGGCGCGCCGGATCGCCGCCATGCAAGCGATGCCGTCGATTCGGCCCTCCAGATCGGCGCCGATCTGCATGGTGCTCGCGGCGTCCCCTTCGGCCAGCTCGCGGGCATCGGCCTCGCTGATCCCGCTCTCGATCTCGCGATCGTTGACGTGGTCCCAGACGGTCCACGTCCCGCTGGTGTCACTCGGGTACGCGGTCCGTGCCGCATCCTCGGCCTGGTCGGTGCGAGCGATCAGGCGCTCGCGCGAAAGATTGTCGTTCATTCCCGTTGTCCTTTCGGTTGGGGAGTCAGTCGAGTCCGAGGACGGGCTCGTGCTGTTGCGCGGCCTCGTCGGCGGTGTGGGTGTCTTCTGCGTGCCACCTGGCGAGTTCTTCGGCGCGCTCCTCGGAGTCGGCTGCGGCGCGGCGTTCTTCGGCCTCGCGACGCTGGGCGATTTCGATCAGTGCCCGCTGTGCGCGCCGTACGCTCTCGGCGGACTCCTCGGCGGTCGGGACCCGCGGCGTGTCGGACTCCGCCACCGGCGTCTCGCCGGCGGCGACCTCGCGAATGTCGGCAGGCGCCTGGCGTTCCAGCGCGTCCCGATCTGCTGCCGGAGCCGCCGCCGTTGTGGCGTCGCTGTCGGTCTCAGTGTTGTCGTCGGCAACGACCTGCGCGACCGCGTACTCTCCGGCGTCCAGCACAGGTTCAGTTCCGGCGCTGAGCTGGTCGTCGACCGGTTCGGCCTCGACGAACTCATCGCCTGGCTGGGCGACAGCGAAGTCGTGGGCCCGTGCTTCGGCGACCTCTGCCAGGTCGTGCTCGTCCCTGACCTGCAGGTCGTCTTGGGCCTCGATCTCAGCGAGCCATTCCTCGGAGGTAGGCCCGTCGTCGCTGTTGTCGATGCCACGGGCTTGCAGTTCCATCGCGGCCCGATCGGCTGCGGCCTGGGTGGCGGCGGTGTGGGTGAGCCACAGAGCGCGGGCGTCGTCGGCGATCTGCAGCTCGGCGGCCCGGGCGTCGAGTGCCTGCGCGAGCGCCTTGGCCTGCTCGGCCTCGGTGAGCAGCTGCTGGCGGGCAGTGTCGTCGGCGGTGGCGTCGGCTTCGGCGGCGCGCAGGGCCGCGGTACGTCGTTCGCGATCGGCGGCCTGCCGCGTGCCGGCCAGCTCCTCACCGACGTACGGCGGCGCCCATGCCTTCTCGCGCTCGTAGGCGCGGACCCGGACCCGCAGTTGTCCGGGCGACATCTCGGCTTCGGCGTGGTCGGCCTCGGGGCGGCCGAGGGCACGCCAGGCGGTCCGCCAGGATGCGTATTGCTCGACCTGTCCGGGCTTCGGGGCGGCGCCCAGCGCGTCGTCTGGAGCGTCATGGCCCATCACCTCGCGGTGGGCCGCTACCTGTCCGGCCCGCCGGATCCACTCGTCTCGCTCCGGGCCTTGGTCGGCCGGTGTCTGGCCGAGTGCTTCGGCCCACTGGGGCTGCTCGGTGGCGACCTGTTCACCGAGCTCCGTGACACGCCGGTCGGCTTCGCGGGCGAGGTCGGTCAGGTAGGCCGACCACTGCGGATCGGCGACTTCTGGGAGCCGCTCGGTGTATGTGTCGCCGATCGGGCTGAGACTCAGGCCGCCACGCTTGATCCGTTCCTGCACGACATAGGTCAGCTTGCGGGCGTCGTGCAGGGACCGCTGCCGGATGGCGTCGGCGAGAACCTGGCGTGGGTCGTGCCCGGCCAGCTCGACTGTTCTCAGCAGTGCGCCCAGCGTGCCGGCGCCGTCCTCAGTAGCGAGCGCTGTGCGCTGCTCCGGCGTGAGGGCGCCGGTGTCGGCGAGTTCGTCCAGCCATGCCGCGGTCCGCCCGGCAGTGGCCAGCGTGATCCCGTCGGCCAGTAGCTCCGCGGGTGTGCGGAGCCGGTTCGCTTCCGTGGCGGATTCGGCGGCGGCCTGCAGCGCGGACAGCTGCGGGTCTTCCAGCTCGAACGCTGCGCGCAGCACCGACAGCGCGGACCGTTGCGCGGCCTTGTTGGTCTCGCCGTACTCGGCTTGTCCGGCGAGTGACTGGGTCACGACGTGGGCGGTGTTCGTGGTCCGGCCGCGCGTCATCGCCACATACAGGGCGTAGACGGAGGTGGTCTGGGTGGCGACCACATGGCTGGAGTCCACGGTCATGCCCTGGGAGGAGTGGACGGTTGCGGCGTAGGCGAGGGCAACGTGATCGCGGACGTACTGCGAGGGCAGCACCATCGTTTCGTCCGGTACCGGTTGACGGGTGCCGCGGACGAGCGGCGCGACCCGGAGGGCACCGTCGTAGAGGACTTCGAGGACCTTGAACTCGTCGCGGTTGAACGCGGCCCGCTGATTGCCCTGCCACCCCCTGAGATGCCAGGCGTTCTGCCGGGTCTGGATCACGTCACCTGCGCCCGCCCGGTTGCCGGTCGAGATCAAGGACACGGTCCGTTCGTCGTCTACGTGCCCGTACTCGACCAGCCGCGCGCGCAGCTGCGCGGACAGGTCAGCGGCCTGGGCGTTGCTGTCCACAATCAGCAACGTGTGCAGGCCATTGAGGTGGTCGGCCAGCCACGCGTCGGACGCGGACCGCTGCGCGGCTTCGAGGTGTCCGCCGTCGAGGATCCTGCCCTGCTTGTGATAGTCGGCGAGCACCGTCTCGTCGCCGCTGCGGAGCCGCAGCGACGCGGGGCCTTCCCAGTCAGCCGTGAACCGGCGGGTCTCGACCAACTCGTGGGTGAGCGCATTGCTAGTGACCAGCTCCATGCCGCCGCCGGCGCCGACGGCGGCGAGCTGGCGGTGGTCGCCGACCAGCAGCAGTTTCGCGCCTGCCGCCTCGCAGTGGGCGTGGATCTGGGCGAGGTCGCTGGTGGCGGCCATGGCCGATTCGTCGACCACGACCAGGTCACCCTCACGCAGGCGCCAGGCTTCGTCCTCGCCGCTGGTCAAGGTGCTGCCCGTGAGGCGCTGCTGCTGGTCCAGCCAGCGCGTGATGTTCTTCGCGGTGACACCGTCCGATGCCAGGACTTCGGTGGCGACCTGGGACGCGGCCAGCCCAACCATCCGGTGCTGGACGCCGTTCCACAGCGCCGGGTCTTCCCACGCCTTGGCCAACGCGCCGACGACGCGTGATTTGCCGGTGCCGGCGGGCCCGATCAGGGTCTCGACCTTCGCGCCCGACGACAGAATGCCGCGCACGGCGGCGGCCTGGTCGCTGCCGAGTTCCAGCCCGGCCGCGGCGAGTTCCTTCACGAACGCGGCGGTGTCGGCGGTGGTCATCGCGACCCCGCCGCGGGCGTATCCGGCTCTGGCGAGCTGCCGCTCGGCCCGGAGGTGATCGGGTGTGACGAAGCGCTCCGCGCCCGGCGAGGTGTAGGCCGACGAGCCGTCTCCCCGGCGCAGCTCGTCGGGCAGCTGCCCGGTCTCGCCCATGTGCCGGGTATCGACCTGGCGGGCGAGTGTGAGGCCGCGCTCGGTCAGCTTGTCCAGTAGCCGCGTGATCTTCTCCGGCTTCATGCTGCCGAGGTTGTCCGGGAGTGCGTCGCTGATCGTGCGCGTCAGGTCGGCGGCCCGCCAGGTGGCGTGTTTGGCCTGCACATCGGCCAGTGCCGTCTCGAGCACCTTGGTCTTGTTCACCCGGCCCGGCAGCCACCGGCGCTGCTGCAGGCCGAGCACGTCGTGGGCGACCTTGCCGAGTCCCCCGCGGACCTCGGCACGCAGCTGCGCATCCCACCGCTCCAGGCGTTCCGCGACGGTCTCGCCGTCGTGGGACTTCGCGTTGCGGGTCTTGAGCGTCGCGTCCTGCTGCAGCTGCGCGAGCTGCAGGTTGTTCGGTGCGTGCCCGAACTTCTTCTCGAAAGCGGCGACCAGTACGGCGGTCTTCTTCGTGATCGCCCGGCGCCGCGACGAGAAGAGGTCCATCACGGCCTGGTCGATTCCGACGACCTCGCGGGACTTGCCGTCGGGCCGCATCTTGAACTGCACCCCGAGGCTATTGACGAGGTGCTGTTCCATCACCCGTTCGCCGATCGCGCCGGCGGCGGGCTTGAAGCGGTGCAGCGCCTGCCCGTCGAGCGTGCGCCACTTCCCGTCCGGGCCCTGGACGCGGTTGAGGATCGCGTTGTGGATGTGCAGCTGCGGGTCGTGGTCGCGCGAATCGTGCTGGAAGAACGACGCGACGACCCAGTCATGGGTGTCGGCCCACCGGCCGGCCGCGCCGCCGTGGTGACCGACGCGGGTGTATCCGGCCTTGTCCTGCAGGTAGTTCAGGGCCGCGTTGCTCCCGGCCCAGACCGCGTCCTCGACGGCCTGGCGGTGCCTGCCCCACTGCACCGCCTCGCGCTCCGCGGTGCGCACCGCATCGCGGTAGCGGCGCACCGCTTCCCCGTTACCCGCATGGTGCGCCCGCTCCAGTGCATCGCGAGCCGCCTCGGCTGCACCGAACGCCTGCGCTTCCTGGGCAGCAAAGGCGGTGTGCAGCACCGTCACCGACTTCTGCGGACTGAACGTCGCATCGTGAAACGCCACGTTGCTCCGCACCGATTTACCTGCCTGCACCTGCAGCTCCCTGCGGCGCTCCGCTGTTGCACCGGGCTCGCGGGCCAGCAGATCGGCGTACACCTGCGCTTCCGTCTTGTAGGCGCGGCCTGTGTGTCCGAGCGTCTCAGCCTCGTCCCACCGGACCGGGTCCCGAAACGCCTCGTCGCGCGGGTCGATGAACCGCTCGTACAGCGCGGTCATGTCCTGGGTATCGACCTCACCGGTCAGGCCGAGCGCCTCCGCACCCCGGCCCGACCAGCGGCCCGGCGGCTCGCCCGCCGCGACCGCGCCGGTGTAGTAGTTCTCCCGGCCGGAGGCCACCGAACCCGTCAGGTAGCTCGCGCTGTGACCACTGCGAACGCTCAGCACAGCGCATCACCAGCCACCCGCGAACCCGCCGCGGCAGCGGCCCCGGCCGCCACCGGCGGCCGGTCAGCCGACCGACGACGAACGGAGTCAAGGCTCCACTTGATCGTGATGCATGGGTGTGTATCAACGTTCTTCATCCTGAGGACGACCGCTGAGGGATGGTTGATCGTCGCTGCGTTCTGTGCTGCGGCTGGCTGACTGCTTGCCTTCTGCAGGCAGCTTGTTGTCTGCTGTTCGGGCTTGTTCATCGGCTGTTGCTCATTTCGAGTTCGTGTTCTGCTGCAGGGTTTTCGTCGCGCGCGGTGCTGTCTTCGCTGGTCTCGTCGGGGGTATCCCCGTCGGTGTCGGTCAGCTGGAGCTGGCCCGGGATCTCGCCGGAGGCATCGCCCCCAACCGACGTCGGGTCGGCCGCAGGCTCGACCCACCCAGCCAGCTCGGCGAGCCGCCGGGCCTTCGGGAACCCGCAGTCGAGAACGCGGGTGATCTCCCGCTGGCTCAGCGCCGCACCGCCGTGCTCGGCGTCGGAGACCCGGCGCAGCGCGGCGAGGTCGTCTTCGTCGGAGCGCTTGGTCCGGGCGGCTGCCGGTGCGGCGGCGGTGCTGCCGTGCTCCGCCTCGGTGCGGTGCGGCGGGTGCACCGGTGCGGGTCCGTGCACTGCACCGGTTGGCTGCACTGGTGCAGTGGTTTCGGTGCGGGTGTCTGGCTGCACCGGTGCGGGCCGGAGTGCACCGGCAACCATGCCGACCAACCAGAGCGGCACCGCAGCCTGCTCCGCGCTGTCGTGTTCGCCGGTGGTGCCGGCGGGTGGGGTCAGGCCCAGTGCGGCCGAATCGACCAGCGCCAGCAAGCCGCCTGGGGTGAGCCGGTTGGAGGGAAGCAGAGTCGCCAGCTCGGCGGCTGACAGCAGTCCGTCGCGGATGGTCTGCAGTGCGGCGGTCCGGGCGGCGCGGGCCGAGTCGAGCGGCCAGAGGCGGTGGCTGGGGCAGATCGAGTTCAGCCGCGACGCCATCCGGACGACCTGCTGCACAAGGGCCCGGGCCTCGACCGGGTCATCGGTCCCGGTCCGCGCGAGGTGCAGCCACACGCGGGTGGTGATGATCGGGGAGGTGAACCAGGTCAGCGCGGACAGCTTCGCCCGGGCGGGCTGGGTCAGTTTCAGGTGCAGACGCAGCAGGTGCGCGAGCATCTCAACCAACACCGCGTAGGCCAGCGGCGCCAGCGCATGCGCGAGCGCGTCGGCGATCCCGGTGGCGGTGTCGATGTTCAGCCACACCGTGCCACCGATGAACACATACGTCGTAACCAGCGCACCGGGAATCCGCCAGCCCCTGGTGAGGGCGGCGAGGCGCAGGGATGTGCAGGCGATGATCATGCCGTCGGCAACCAACGGCACCAGCAGGCTGTCGAACCTGGCCGACACGGCACCGAAGGAGCGGGCGCCGCCGATGCCTGCGACTCCGAGCGCGGCAATGATCGCGACCACGATCAGCACCCGACGGCCGGTCCAGCCGCCCCGTTCGATCGATCGGGCGACCGCACGGCCGGTACGGCGGACCAGCAGGGCCGCGCCCACCGCGAGGGCCAGGACGAGGACGAGTCCGGTCAGACCGGCAGCGATCATGGGCCCGGTCAGCTCCGCATCGGACGGGAGCCGACCAGGGAAGGCAGCAAACGCGGTCATCGGTGATCTCCTGCGGTGTCGGGGACGGCGGTCAGGCCGCCGCGACGGCCTGCCCTGATCTGGTCGGGCGTGGGCGCGGGACCGTTGTGGTCGCGGTCGCTGGCCCACCAGGTCACGAACGGGTCGGCATCGGCGGCGAGCGGAACCGCCACGATGGGTTCGCCGGCATCGGTGAGATGGGTCGGCAGATCGCAGCCGGTCGCGTAGAGACCGACCCGGCGCATGACGCCCGGGCGTTGTCGGTCGTGCCAGTCGCCGACGAGCTTGGTCGAGGCCTCCGGGCCTTCGAACGCGAGCGTCCAGGCGTCCATCAGCCACACGAGTTCTTCGACGATGTCGGGGTGCCACAGCCAGCACGGCGGCAATGTCGCCTGCGCGTCGCTGTACCGCAGGTAGACCAGCTGCATCCACGGCAGCAGCTCGGCCAGCACAGCCTCGACCGCTTGACGGTCGTCGGGCAGGGTCAGCCAGGACCGGACCGGTTCGGTCTGCTCCTTGACCTTGCCCGGCGCCGGTTTGCCAAGGGTCTCGGTGAGGCTGTCCACGACCCCCGCCAGGTGAGTCACCGACTGGGCGGTCGCGGCGAGCTTGAGGCCCTTCTTCATCGCCGCCACGTCACGCGCCAGCCCTTCGACGGTCCGGGCCAGGGCGGCGACCGCCGCGATCGCGGCGGTGCCGGGGTCCTGGTGGTCCTCGTGCTTCATCAGTCCTCCCCTTCGCAGTCGTCGGTGTCCTCGTCGTCTTCGGCGTCGGCGATCTCGAAGAAGGCGGCGCCGTCGTCGAACCAGTCGCGCAACTCGGCCGGGTCGATCGCGACCAGTCCGGTCGGGCGGCCTTGCTCGTCGAAGGCCGGGACCGCCCGCAGACCGACCGACTCCAGCTCGCGGCAGCCGTAGTACGCGCGCAGCTCGTCGGCCGCTGAACCGTTCGGCGTCGTCATCGCTTCACCTCGCGGTCCTGCACCCGGCGGGTGCGGTCGCCGAGAGCGGCGCGGGCTTTGCGGGTCGCGGAGTTGAGCCGCAACCGGGCGACCAGCTCGCGCAGCGGGTCGGCAGCTTCCAATCGGGTCAACGCCGCGTCGATGCGACGGGCCAGTCGCCCGCGCGGCGCGCGGCGGTCGGCCGGTGCCGGGTCGATGACCGCTCCCCCGGCGGCGACCTGGGCGTCACCGCTGAGCGGGGCGAGCATCCACGCGCACCGGTCGAGCAACCACTGGCCGACGCCGTCAGCGGCACGTTCGCATGCTGCCGGAAGCCCCTGCGCAGCAGGCAGATTCACGAACCACGCCCGTGCCCGGACGGCGGCCTCGGCGTATCGCTCGGTGCGTACGTCGAGGCGGCGGTAGTGCATCCGGGCCTTGACGATCGCGGGCGGCATGTTGTTGCTGATGACAAGCATCTGCCGGGCCCGCAGCTCGCCGACCTGGCCAGGGGTCAGGACCTGGATCCGGCGTGTCGTCTCCGAACGCGAACCGGTCGCCCGGTCCCGGGTGATCGCCGGTTCGTCGCGCTCGCCGGCCAGCGTCGCCCAGTAGCGCAGGTCGTCATCGTCACCGGTGCCACCGAAGACGATCTTCGTAGCGGTATTGGTCAGCAGTGTGCCGGTGGCGGCGTCGCCGAACCGCTGCCGCATCTGCGCGCGGGACTGGGCCGCGATGTGCAGGCAGATCCCGCGCGAGCCGAAGTCGCCGCTCCACCGGTCGAGGGGGATCAGGCAGATCAGCGCGGCCTCGTCGAGCACCATGGTCAGGAACGGGTCCAACTTGCCGTCCGGCATGCCGGAGGCGATCGCTTCCGCCCGGCGGGCCAGGTCCGCAGTCAGCGCGGTCACCAGGGGCGAGACCTTCTTGTCGTCCTTGCCCAGCAGATACACCGTGCCGTTGTCGGCGAGCAGCTGCTCGACATCGAACTGCTGACCACCCCGGCTCGCCGAAGCGGCGGCGGTCGGGACCGACAGCCAGCTCAGTGCCGGCATGATGCCGGTGCTGATCGACGACTGCGTGTTCGGGTTGTTCTTGAAGAACTGAGTAGCCTCTTGCACCATGCCCGCAGCCGCAGGCCCTGCCATCTTCAGCTCGAACACGACCGTCCGCATCGCTTCCTCGGACGGATGCGCGACCCACTGCTGAACGTCGTACATCGAGTAACCGCCGAGTGCGGCGGCATGGAGCAGCGACTGCAGGGTCTGCTTGGCGAAGCCGTCCCACCGTTCGCCCTCGCTGCCACCGGCGCGGCCGACACCATCGATCAGGTCAGCGGCGCGGTCCATCGCGGTCGCGGCATGCTCGCACCCGTTCAGCGGGTCGAACCGCACGTAGGTGACAGCGTCGTTTGCTTCGAGTTGCCGGGCCAGCTTCGAGCCGGGCTGGATCACACCCGACGGGTCGAAGATCCAGATCGGGTGGCGCTTTGCGCTGCGCCGCCACCACGGGGCACGGCGGATCCGGCGCCGGTAGGTCCGGGCCAGCAGATCGTGCTTGGTCGAGGTCGTGATCAACGCGCCCGGTGCCTCGATGGCGTAGTTCATGATCTGCTGCGTCTTGCCCTTACGCGGGCCACCGAAGGTGATCGTGTGATCCTCAGCTGACGACCACACCCCGAACAGACCGACGCGGGCGATTTTCACGCCCAGCTGCGTCAACGCGACGACCCGGCGCCGCCACCGCGAGACCTCCTGGAGGCTCGGCCGGATCTGCGCGGCCTTGGCGCGCAGCACTCGCGCCGACGCGCCCCGCCACACGTCAAGCGACGACGCCATGCCGTCCGTCTCGCGACCAGCGCGGCCGAGGCGTCGCAGCAGACCCCGGGTACTTGACCGCGTCATCACTACCCGCGCCGCCGTCGCCACCAGCACACCGACGCCGGCCATCAGGGTCAGCCACCAGTAGGCGTGCGCCTCGACCTGCTGCGGCATTGCCTTCAGCAGGAACCCGGCGTAGAGCAGCCACGACGCGAACGTCAGCCCGGCACCGACCGCGCGGTTCAGCGCGACTGCGCCAAGCGAGACCGCCGCCAGCACCGCTGCCGCGATCAGCCAGCCACCCACGCTGCCTGGTGCGCGGGTCGCGGATGCGATCACCCCGGCCAGGCCGAGCCACAACGGCAACGCGATCAGCAGTCCGGAGCCGACCCGCCAGAACAGCAGTGCAGCTGACACCACACCGACACTGCCGACCCCTGCCATCCATGCACCGGCCTGTGTGGCCAGGTCGGACGGCGCCCAATACAGGAGCCCGGCACCGGCCGCGATCGTCGCGGCAGAGCTGGCCGCGAACTTCGGCAGAACAACACCCTCACGGGCACTCGGTCGCCTGTGCATCACCGCGCCTCCTCTTCGTCGCCACCGGAGGTCTGCGCGCCCGATCCGGCGCGATGCTGGTCAACGAGGTCCTTCAAGGACTCCCCGCGCGCGTCAAGATCGGCGATCAGCTCGTCGAAGAACCGTTGCCCCCGGCCCCAATGACCCAGCTCGATCAACTGGCGCCGTGCAGAGGTGTAGGAGATGCCCTCACGGGCCGCGACCTTTCGCGCACCACGGCGGCTGCTCTGATCAGAGCCGCTCATGCCACACCTCCAACCAGCACACCGGCCATCGAGAAAACGGCGCCCAGAATGGCTGCCAGGAACGACACCCGCAGCCACCGGTGCTTCGTCCACGCGATCGCTGCCAGCCGCTTGGCGTGGTGGCTGACGGCCTCCCACGGCTTCGCGACCTCGTACTCGCCGTCAGCGTCGTTGACGATGTGCTGACGCAGCTGCTCGATAGAGCGCAGGCGGACCGCACCGAAGTACAAGAACTCCCCCGGCACCAGTTGGTCTGTCGGCCGGTGCAGACGCGGAATCACGACCAGCAGCGCCGAAGCCAGCGCGACGGCAAGGCCGATCAGCGCCAGGCCGAACAGCACGCGCGCGCCGATCGGCGCGCCATGCGATTGCGTCGTGAGCGTCAACACCACTGCTGCCAGCGCGGTCTCGACCGTCGCCGCGAAACCCGCCTTCGTGTCGGCCTTGTCGATCGCCGAAGCCGCCTGGTCGTGCATCCGCCACGCCAGATCCAGAACGGCGGTCACCGCGACTCACCCGCCCCGACAGCCGCGTCAGGTCGAACGCTGTCGCTATAGGACATGTGCGCCCGGTGGGCTTCCATCGCCTCGTGCGTGATCGCCACGGACTGGACCTCCACCGGGCCGAAACGACGCACAGCGCGGTAGTGACCGAAACCGGTGATCCCGGCCGTCACACCCAGCGACCCTGCTATCTCGTTGACGATCTCAACGTCGGCCGCGTAGTCGTCGCCGCTCGGAAAGATGTTCACCCGCACATCCGGTAACGGCACCTCCGGGTGATCCGCGACAAACGCGGCCAGCTCGAACAAGCCCCGGATCAGTGCCGCTTGGTCAGCCGACACCTCCAACATCCCGAACCGCGGTACCCACTCCGTGCCGGCCTGCACCTCGTCAGTCATGCTGTAGACCTCTCGAACTCGTTGCTGAGTGATGGGAGAACCGGCCCTGTTCTGGTTGGCGCCTCTGCAGGGCCGGTCTGCAATCGTCGAACGCCGCTCTGGCCGGCTCATCCGGTCGCCAGCACTTGCCGCCAGTCGGCGGTATCGATGACGGAACCGCGGTCCACCGCGGCCCCTGCCAGCTCCTCGATCGCGGCCGCTGGGACGCATATGCGTCGGCCCACTCGAACGGCCGGGAACGCGTTCGCAGAGATCGCGCGGTAGATGGTCATTGCCGACAGCCCCAACTCGGCTGCGGTCTCTTCGACCGTGAGCCACGTGCGGGGACGCACCGGCGATGGATCAGTAGCCATGAGGTTCTCCTTGACTCGACTAACTTCGTTCAACCTAGGTCGATCTTGATTAACCTAGGTTAACTTAGATTAACCTAGGTCACTTCTGGAAACAAGGGTCCCCTAGACGCAGACCTAGGTCGATTACGGTTGGGCTATGAATGTGAGCGATGCGGACCCGCGCCCGCCCTACAAGAAGGTCTCCGACGCTCTACGCCAGGCGATCCGCTCAGGGGAGTTGGCGCCAGGTACTCGACTGCCGTCAGGTCGCGAACTGGCCGGCCGATTCGACGTACATGTGATGACCGTGCAGAAGGCCATCGGGGTTCTACAGGACGAGAGTCTGGTCCGCTCAGTCCGGGGCAGCGGGGTGTACGTGACAAGCGAGCAGGAGTGGACTGACAACACAGAAGATGCGCCCCCGGATGACCTTCCGACCCTCAGGGCTGACCTCAGCGCCTTGCAGGATCGAGTAGCGAAGCTGGAGCGACTGCTTGACGCCGCAGAGCATCCCTCGACAGGCAGTCCTGCGTGACAGTCCGGCGTACGCCGCGCTGTCGGTGCCACTCTGCTTCGCCGATTTCTGGTCACAACTAGATTCAACTCAAGTTGCCGTCACTATCCGAGAGCACCTGCGCGGCACGTACTAGGCATCGACTAGGCATCTTCACCAACTGAGCCGAGAACCCCGGAGAATGTCCTCATGGCAGCGGCACGGCAACCAAGCAGACCGAACACCAAGCTCTACAACCTCCGAGATGCGAGGGGGGAGAGTCAGGAAGACGTCGCGGATGCCTTGAACCGACTGGCTGCGGCCCGAGGCCGGACGACCGCGGTTGCCGGAAACCACGTCAGCCGCTGGGAGCGGGGAGCAAACTACCCATCACCTCTCTACAGACAATTGCTCGCCGAGCACTTCGAGGTTGCCGTCGCCGAACTCGGCCTGGTACGGCAGCGATCAGTCGCGACCGGCCGCCCGGGGCCGATGGTGGGCGCAGCCGCCGACTTCCTCGTTTTCAGCGACGGCGAGCCTGACGAAGACCCTGACGTCGTCGCTAGCAAAGAAGAGTGGCTGTTGGCTCGCAAACAGATCAACGCCTTCCACACACCGTTAATGCACGCGGCAGCGCAGCTCTATCCGGAAGCCGTACGCGTCGGCTCGACCGGACTCCTCGCAGACCCAACCTGGATCATCGACGGCCCACTAATCGACCTAGCCGAAGTAAAGATCGATATCGACGACACTGCCGCCCTGCCCCTCATCGACGGCACCGGCGCAGAGTCACTTGCGGTCCGGCCGCTTCGGTCGGCGAGCGAACGTTACGAGCGCTACAGCCAAGCTGTCCGCGATGTAGCTCGCCCTCGCCTGTTCGAGAATCGACCATCCTGGCGACTGACGGCGGCCACGTTCGACGAAGGAGCCGCGCGACTGTCCTTCGGGGATATGACCTACTTCGACGCGATGGATGTTTGTGAGGCGATCGCTCACGAGACTGCTGCCGGCTTAGTGGTTAACGGGACTTCCGTCGCCGCGCCGACGATGCGGGGCCTTAAGCTCCGTCAGGCTGTCGGTGACCCGTTTGACCTCACCCGGCGCGCGCAGATCATGTCTATCAACACGCTCACCATCCGCCTGGATAAGGCGGGCGTCGGCACCGTCATCCTTCACAATCGGAGCGCCGCGAACGTTGCCACGTCCGGCGGCATCGTCGGCGTCATGCCTGCCGGAGTGTTCCAGCCGTCCACGGTTCGCGGCGGACTGCGCGGCAACGACTTCGACCTCTGGCGCAACATCATGCGCGAGTATTCCGAGGAGTACCTCGGCAACGCCGAACATGCTGGCGACGGCTACGGCGCCGACTACACGACCGAGCCTTTCTTGTCGCTTGAGCAAGCCCGGGCGGAAGGCACCCTCCGAATCTTCTGCGCCGGCCTGGCTCTGGGCGCTCTCGATCTCTGGGCCGGACTTGAAACGATCGCCGTCATCGACGCCGAGGTCTTCGACTCAATCTTTGCCGGCATGGTCGACGCCAACGACGAGGGCACAGTCATGCGGATCGGCGCGGCCGTCCCGACAGTGCATGTCCCCTTCACTGAGCAAGTGATCGACGAGCTGGACGCAACAGGTCGGCTGGCGCCCGAGACGACGTTTAGCTTGAGAACAGCATGGGCGCACCGATCACAACTACTGACACGGTGATCGCCAGCAGTTACGACAGCGGCGGCGATCTGCGACGGCAGCAGGCCGCTCCGACCGCCGCCTAACAGTGCTCTGGACCGGCTTGATCACGTCGCCGGGCGAGAGCCACTAGCAGCGTCGATCAGCTCATCCCACCACGCGAGTAGGGCTCCGCGGGCGATGTACTCGAACGTCGAAAGCAGCATCGGCGTTTCCTTGGCGGCCCAAATAGCGCCGTTGCTCCCGCTGTTCAGACCATAGGGAACCTCTTGGATCGCGTTCGGTCCCTCGATGCCCGGACGCTCGCACATCGGCATCGGGAACGGCTTCCCGGCATGTAGAGCCTGAGACCGGTGCTCATAGATCTTCCCGGCGTGTTGGCGGATCTTGGTCCAGTCCAGTGGCGAGAACTGCGGGCGTATTTCCGGAGGCTCTGGCGCGCAGTCAGCCAGGAAGTCCCTGAACGCTCTGGCCGCCCTTATCTGCGGTGCTAGGAGATATGCGACGCTCTGCCTGACGGGATCATCAGCTGGCTCGATCGCAGTCCACAGCTCCTCCCAGACATCCTTGAGCAGGGCCACCGCGTCCACCTCGGACAACTGGCGGGCTTTCGCCGCTATCTCGACGGCGGTGACCAGTTGGAGCCAGGCGAGGTTTGGGTCCTCGTTCGCCCACCACAGCCCACTCGCGTAAGAGCGAGCTGCTCGGACTAGTTCGACCTGAGCGCCCTCCGCAAGCGACGGGAAAGACACCAATCGGTCCAGATCGTCGAGATTGGTCGAACGTTGGACTGCTGCAGGAATCAGATCATCGCCTCGACCAGGACGGGTCAGACGCGGCACCTCAAAGAGCATGGGAAGGCGGCCCGGGTCATCGTCAGGCTGGTGAATCCCGGACAGGCGGGCCGTGCCCGCGACTCTCAACCTGACTCCCATGATGAGGGACACAAGAGCGGCGACCTCGTCACTCATCGTTCCCCCGTGATAAGCGGTGGAGTCAGGCTTTGCCAGCTTCCCGTTAATAACAACGTCTGGAATCAGACTGACGTGCACCCCTCCGTGGAGCACCAGCGCCAGTCCAACATCTTGGGTCGCAGGCACCTCTCGATGGACTGCCGACAGTCTAAAAGGACCGAAGTCCCTCGCTCCCCCGGCGAATTCGACATCGGAATGCAGTTCATCGTCGTAGTTCTCGCCCTCGGGTTCACCCGCATCGAACCCCTGCCAGTTCTTCCAAGCGTCAGTGCCCATGCTCGGATCATGCAACATAGGCGCGACCGCGCGACACCTCGGACGTCAACGGCTTGATCACGCGTGCCGAAAGGGCCGAGTCTCGGCCTCTACTTCGTGCCAGGCCTCCTACCTGTAAACCTCCGCCGTCAGCTCGCCTAACGAGTCGGCAAAGTTAGCCCATCCCAGTCCGGGGGCCATGATCGTGCCGGATCCGCGGTCCAGGCAACAGCCTCTCGCAGGCCCTGACGAACGATGTCCTCGATTGCCTGCACGAACTCGACCAGCGACACGACCGAGCCACAGACGACGAGATCGCTGGACTTCGGCGATTCGCCATGAACGATCTTGCTTCGAACGTTGTAGGCGGACCTCATAGTCTCGAAGACATCCCGACGGCCCATCCCAAGCTGCTCGGGCTTGCAGAATGCGGCAGCCCGAAGGGCGAGGCGGAAGCTCAGCTCGTTGTACCCAGCGTCGGAAAGATAGAGCGCTTCGGCCGCCACCAGGACATCCACCAGTTCGTCCTCAAGGCGTTCACGCCCAGCCTGGTAACTCAGACGGCGCAGGGCCAGCGCCAACGCCTTGTTCAGGTTGGGGCGACTCAGGCGCAGCCAGACGTCACGCAGCTCAGCCGTCTTTGTACCGTCCAGACACAAGCTACGCGAAACCTGTGCCCGCGTGACATCAGCCGGGGAATAGCTGGTCCATCCCCCAAGCGGGTTGTGTGTCTCGCGGCTCAACCGGCCGGCGACTGCAACGGGCTCAGGGAAGAGCAGCGCAAGGGTGTTCTGCAATCTCTCTGCGTGCACGCGCAATCGATGTTCCAACTCGTTGTGTTGCTCAGCCGACTGCATCGCGCCGCCAACGATCTTCGGCACGCGATAGCGATGACGCATGCACGCCGACCTAGTGTCCTCGTCGGTCAGGATCTGAGTACGCCCAAAGGACAACGGAACGAGACCACCTTCTAATGCCGCGGTGAGCTCCTCGTCCGACATCAAGTCGAGCTCCAGATCTTGCTCCAATGTGATCGGGAAGAGATCACTCCACAGACCCGGAACCGGCCACACGACCGATTGCTCCAGTTCGGTCGCCGCTAGAAAGTCGTCAAGTTTCTGATAACGCCGTGCAAATGCGGCGTCGAAGTCCTCGACCTCATCGGGTCGAGGTAAAACGAGGCGCCCAGCACGCTCGCTGTCGAAGCGTGTAAAGCCCATCGGGGTTCCGACCAAGGCGTTCAGCTGACATAGCAGCCGATCATCTTGTTTGAACGCCGACTCGACGGCACGCCAGGTCGCAGTGCGCATCAGTTGATTGACGGCGTCGTGGCCCCAGACCCGAACCGCGTGATCACCGTGCCGGAATATGCCGTCGTCACCACGCTTCCACCGTCTGGGATCAATCGAGTCCTCGGGCCGAGTGCCGGAAAGACTTGCGATCGCCTGGCTCGCCCAGTCATAGAAGGCGGCGCGCAGTCCAGGGAAAGCTTCATCCCCGTTCGCTGCGTCAGCGGTTGATTTCTCGGCCATGTCCGATCTCCCCCACAGTCACACGTTCCCTCGTCCGCAGCAAGCGTAGACCGGTCGTGACACGGCTCGTGAGACGAACTGGCATCAACCAGCGCTGATAGCCGCTGTCATGGAAACCTCAACCGATACCGCTGACGACTGAAAGGCCCGGTGAGACCGCAGCATCCAGCCTCACGCCGGTGCGCCCGACCCAGCTGACGAGCTTGTTGGCGGGGTCGGACCCCAGACCACGTTCTCAGGTTTCGCGAACTCTGCGGCACCAACGGCGGTGCTCACGTCGGCAAAGCTGGCGTTACGAAAGCTTGTCACGTTGCTGGAGAACCTTGCATGCCGAAAGTCGGTTTCGTCAGTAAAATTGGCATCATCAAAGTTGGTCTCCTTGCTAGAGAACCTCGCCCGTTCAAAGGTGGCGGTGCCGGAGATCTTGACCGCCGCGAAACTGGTGCGCTTGCCTCCGAATCTCGCGCCACAGAAATCCGCCTCGGGGCCGGCGAACCTGGCACCCGCGAAACTAATGGTCGCGCAGCGTGAGAACCTGGCACCCGCAAAGCTGGTGGAACCAGAAAACATCGCTTCATCGAAGTTCGTACTGCCGGCACGGAATCTCGCGCCCTCGAAAGACGTATACCGCCCGTGGAACTCTGCCCCCCAGAAGTTGGTTCCCGGCCCAACGAACGTCGCATAGGCGAAACTGGTAGCCATACCCGCGAATCTTGCACCGTCATACGACACGTCGGGCAGCGTGGCGCCAGTGAAGTCAAAGGTCAGATCACTCCAGCTAACCTGCGCGTCCGGTACGAGATGTCCGCGAATAGTCCAGCTGATCATGCTCCGGACCTGCCTCTCTCCTGAGCGAAATGTTGTGGTCCGGGTGCGCTGTACTCTTCCCTCCGCATATTGCCGTTGTTCGACGAGCGTCTGGGCGTATCCAGAGTCTGGCTCGCCAGCGTAGGGCAGACGAAGATAGCCACACAGGACGTCGATACATTGCTGCCGCTGGGCCTCCCACTCATCCGCCAGGGCGGCCATGGCATAGACGCCGGCGAGGCGGACCGCAGCCTGTTCTCCACCGAGCTGGGCTGCGGCGGCTCCAAAGCGCTCGGTAAATAGACGGACCTGGTCGCGGCGACCAGCCTCATCGCGCTCCAAGTGCTGCTGCCTGCGATAGTTCACCACCAACGCGACCGCGGCACCGATGGCCGCGACCACTGCCAAAGCGACTTTCAGGACATCGACCTGGGACGCGGCATCACCGAAATGATCCCACGGCCAGCGCCTCGCCAGCACCCAGGCAACTCCTGTCCAGGCAAGTCCGGCCAGCAACAAGAGCGACACGGTGGTGAAGGCTGTCCAGAGCGGCAATCCGCGACTGTGCCTGGGTCTCTGCGCCCCCCTCGCATGACGGCGCCCTCGAAGAGTGACCTCACGCCATCGTTTCCCAGTCATACATCCCCCCGCCGATCGGATCTCCTGTACCCACCACATCGGTGTATGGGCGACCAGCGTTAGCTTGGAACCCCATCGAGGAGATCTCACCCTCGGCAGGGTGGCGCGCGCTCAGCGCTGACAGGCCGCTTTGCAGCTTGGTCCGCACAAGGGGCTTGGGGTGGCGCTCGATTCGTCGATAGCCGGATCGATCGAACTCACCAAGGCAAGCGCAAGCTCCCGCGCCCTCGCTGACCTTCTTGACTACCGCGTAGGGCGCCAAGCGCGCAGCCGATCGGGTCGAAGTGCATCCGGGCGCCCTACGCCCCCACCCGCTCAGAGCGGTCGCCGGGTCGTCCGCCCGAACGGCAGCTCCCCATGACACCTCAACGGGCGTAGGTCGTGCGCGCTAGCCAGCGTCTCGCAACTCGCGAGGCCAATAGCGGCGCGACCGACGTCGCGAGGTCTAGCCTTCGACGGTGAAGAACTTCGTCAACAGGCGCGCTACGAGCATCAACGTGCTGTTGGGCGCGGCTGTCGTGTTCGTGGTACTCCGCACCTGGCTGCTGCATACGCCTGAGGTGTTCTCCTACGGGTCTGAAATCAGCGAGGTCGTCTACGACGCGTGCCTGGCTTACGCCACCGCCTGGCTGTTTCAGTGGCTGGTCATCGTGCGGCCCGAAGGACGCGAGCGCGAGCGACTACATGAAGTCATTGCGCCGCGGATCGACCACGTTGTGAAGCTTGGCATCGAACTCGGGTCAGTGATCAGAACACAAGGGGGACTGGCGCCAGCATTCCCAGTGCCTCGGCCTGAAGTGGAGTCCATCCTTACGGCGACCAACCCACGAGACGACGCCCCGGGCTGGCTCGCAGATTGGCATCAAGTCCTCGATGAGCTCTCGGCAGAGGCCGCCGTCCAGCGGTCGGCTCTCAAGCCCTTCTACGCAAAACTGGACCACCGGTTGCTCACCCTACTGGAGCTAGAGGAAGCCCGGATGGCGCTGCTTGCCCGCGTGGGACGAGCGAGCGCGGTAGTAACCTGGGAAAGCATGGAGCGGTTCGTAGCCCCAGTGGCGGACTGGCTGGATGCTGCCGAGGCTCTGCGTCAGTACCGGATTACAGACCTAGCACCTAAGCGGCCTACTCCAGAACTCGACTCGAGCAGGTTCGAGTTCCAGCGTGTGCCAATTAGTGAGATGGCAAAGATGCGGCGCGACATCGACGAACTAGTCGGTGGCCTCACCGACGAGGATCCGACGTCTGGACGGAACGCCTGAGGTTGCTCCAACCCGCGATCTGTGAGCACCGTATCGCGTCGAACCCGCCGACACAGAGACGGCTCTGATGCGCCCACGTCCGCTGACGCCGGAACGAGAGATGCGCGGTGAGCGCAGGCGACACTCTTGGCCACAAGCTCACCGTCTCCAACCGATCGCCCAGCGAATTCCAGCTCAAGCCCAAGACCAGATAGTTTCCAAGCGGCCCACCGAACGGGCGTAGAGCTACCTCTCACCGATAGTCGTAAAATAGACCTGGAGCTCGCGGTGTCGGAACTGGGTTGCGGTTCCAGACAGACGAACCAGTCCGGCATCATATGCCCAATCGAGAAAACGAGCCGGGCGCAGCGGAAATTGCTTCCTTCGCGCGAGATAGAGAACTGCAAGGGCGTAATAGATGAGCCACGGCCGAGCCACACTCAGCAGGAATACGATAAGGCCAACAAAGGCCGCGATGATCACGCTACTCAGCAGCCCGAGAAACACGGCTTCCAGCGGGCCCCTCGTGTGGTAGACCAGCGTAAGGATGCAAAAAAGTAGCGCCACGGCGAGTCCAATGATCACTCCTCGCCGAATGGATTTGCGGATTGGTTGACCAAACGCCTCGCTGGGTACTGATACCCAGTCGCGCGTGACCGAAAGTTCTGTGACCGCGAGGGCCGTACCAGCCAACACGCCGAACGCGATCGACGCCCCAAGCGAGGCACCCTTAACGGGATCGGGTGCGTCGCGGTTCATCCAGCGGAACACTGCCAATAGAACTACTGGGAATGCAAAGCCTCCACAGAACGTGGCAACCGTCCGCCCAAGTCCGCGCCATGTAGAGAGCGCTTTGAACTCCACGCGAGTCAGGGGCGACGACTTTGCGATCCACTGCCGGATGCCAAGAATCGACCAGGAAACTAGGACGACTGAGGCGATACCCAAGACCAAAAGCGCGTTCAGAGGGTGCGGCTCAAACAAGGCAGGAACGCATAGCGGTAATCCGATTAACAGCGACAAGATCGCCGCAACTTGCAGATGAATCGTACGCCCAGGACGGCGTCCAATAGTGCGCCAAAGGTCGTGCAGGTAGAAGTCAGTGCCAGAGCGGCCAGAATTGGCCATGCGAGAAAGATGACAACCCAGAGTGTGCAGCCATGCCGCAACCTCTGCCGCATTGTATCGCGACTGCTCTGGTAATGCATGATGCGAAATCACAGCTGGGACGAGCTGAGTCAGGAGGTGGTCATGGAGTGATCGGCGGTCCATAGCACATAGCTCCGATGGCCCGCTATCGGGATCCGCATATACGGTGACAGCCAGGTATAGATTTAAGGGAGAAGTGAGGCACCCGGCCAGCCTGCCATTTGGACGGTCGCGAAGAGTGGACGCTACCCTATGCCACCTTCTTTGCAATCCGCCAGTCTGTGACTCGTCCGGGAATCGATGTGTCAACCAAGCGATGACAGCTTCTATCTCAAGAGCATTGACCGAAACGACGGTTGCGTCCTGAAGTGGCTCCGTCGACTGAATTGGGCGCTTGTAATGGTAGGTGCGACAGACAAGGATGAGCGGCGGCGGTACGGCCCCGACCGGAAGATTCAGTGCAGCAATGACCTGCCGTGCCCGGGTCGCGCTACTAGGATCAGTGTCCATCTCATCCAAGCCGTCGAGCACTGGAAGGATCCAACCGCCACCAAGCAGCGCCGTAGCTACCGACTTTTCAACGCCATAGACGTCGACCAACTGTCGGACGATCCAGGCGTCTAGGTCCGCTCGAACTCCTAGAGGTGCATGGGCCTCTGTCGTAAACGCGGGGAGACTAAGCCTCACCGGAACCCGAATCGCCGCCCGCCTGCTTGAGTCATGCGCATTCAGCATTGCACACGAGGCGAGGTCGAGCAGTAGGCGCAGAGCGAGGACTGTCTTGCCGGCGCCCGGTTCTCCAACTATGACTAGGCGCCCTCTGTGCAGGCTTGCATAGTACGTCTCGATGGTGCTTAGCGAACCGGCCTCCGACCCCTGGTCGCTGCGCCATGTAAGCGCTGCAGCCTCCTTGCGCCCGAAGCCAAGATCCGCGGGTCGTGGTTCCCCAGTATCTCCAAGCAACTGGAGCAGGGCCCGAGCCGTCGACGTAGTGACCAGGCCCGAGATATCCCGAGCGCTTCTTTCAAGGGCGGCCTCATCGAGAGCCTTGGGTTTATGGCGAACGCCGAGAACCCCGATTACAGTTCCGATGACGGTGAAGGGCAATGCCATGACATTTGCGATCCCGGCGCCATCATCCTTGCTTGTCTTCCCAAGCAGCCAGAAGGTCGTCATCGCTAGACCTAGCAAGACCAACGTAACTCCGCCGACGACCAAGATGGTCCGCCGCCAAGACGAGAATTGGGAGCTCAAGACTTACTCGTCCTCTCGACTCGCGGTCGGCACACGATACCCTCTGAGCGCGGGAGCGAGATGACGCCGATCAAGGCTGGTGCAGCCATCGCAGTGGCCACAGATTCGAGTGCCGCGGCCGAGTGATCGTACTGGGCGCTCAGGCGCCGCGGTAGAGGGTTGCCTCCGCCACCTACACCACAGATGCTCGCTTGCCGCGGCTTGCCTCTACCAGGCCGTCGGCCTTGAGCATAGCTATGGCTCGGTTGACGGTCCCGGCCGAAACCTTGTGCCTCTCGGCCAGCTGGGTGGTCGTGGGCAACGGGTCACCGGATGAGTACGTTCCATTCGAGATCGCGGCGCGGAGCTCGGCCGCCAGGACCTCGTAAGGACTTTGCGGGGTGCGCAGGTTGGGGTTGGGACGCGGTATCAAGTCGGCGAGGACGCCGGCTGCGGCCTTGTCGACCTTTTCTGACCACGCGGAGTAGAAACGAAGTGTGGTCGCTCCGCCGCTGCCGTGCCCCAATCGACCCGAGACGATCCTGAGGTCTACACCACTGTTCAGTAGTTCGGTCGCCGAATAGTGGCGGATGGAGTGGAGGCGTCTGCTCCTGAGGTTGTTGCGGATCGCCGCTCGGCGGTAGCGACTGGTCACGCTGTCTGGTCGCATCGGGCGGGAGAAGTCCGGCGTTGTCGAGAAGACGAAACTTGAGGGTTGCAGCTCCGTTCCCAGTGCCTTGCACTGCTCACTCGCCGCCTGCTGGTGTGCCTGCAGTATCTCCACGGTGAACGGGTCTAGGCCGATCTTCCTCTTCTGGCCCGACTTCGTGCCCTTCTCCTCGATCTCCCCGTCCTCGTTCTCGTCAGCGGCGCGCTCGATCATTACCGTGCCGCGTGCGAGATCGACATCCGACCATCGCAGTACACACACCTCGCCGCGCCGGGCGCCGGTGATCATGACGAGCCAGAGCAGGGCACCCCATGCCAGGTCTCGCCAGGCGTCATTGAGCACCGCTGCGATTTCTTCAGGCGACGGCGGGTCAGGCTCTGGCCGTTTGAAGCTTGGTGGCTGCGCGAGCGCTGCAACGTTCACGTGTACGTAGTTGTAGCGCACGGCTACATCGGTCGCTGCGCGAAGCATGAAGTGCATAGAGCGGATCGAGCTGTTCGAAAGGCCCTTGCATTCGTGGTCTTTGGACCCTCCGTTGCAGAGCTTCTTACATCGTCGCAGCGCGGCGTAGAACCTCTCCAGGTCTTCGGCGGTCAGCTTGCTCAGCTGTGTTGAGCCGAACTTCGGGTCGAGGTAGTCGCGTAGCAACTGCATCAGCCGCTTACGGGTGGAGCGCTCATGCTCGGCGACCTCGAACCACTTGTCGATGGTTTGCCGCACGGTGATCGAGCTGCGCGGCTGGCGCTGTTCGTCCACTTGGTTGAGGAGCTTGGTGACCAGCTTCTCGGCCTCCTTCTCGGAGGCTGCGGCTTCGCGCAGGTACCTGGGCTTGCCTGTGAAGGTGTCCTTGCCGGCGTAGACCACAGCCCGGAAGGTGCCACCCGGGCGGGGTTCAACGTATCCCCGTGCTCGTCTCTGCCGCGCCATGAATCGAATCCTAGAACCGATTCATCCCCGAAAGCATCCCCAGCGGCCTTTCGGCACCCCACCCTCGAAACCTATTTCCGCAGGTCAGGAAGGGGTGCCCCCGGCAGGATTCGAACCTGCGGCACATGGTTTAGGAAACCACTGCTCTATCCCCTGAGCTACGGGGGCGCAACCCGCCGAAGCATAGCGTAATCGGACCTCGAGCGACGCCTGATGAGGGGGCCGTGGGGTCGCGGGAGGCGGTCGACAGCTGCAGGGTTTGAGGGTGATATCAGCAGCGGCCAGGCGGACGATTGAAGGCGCACTCCCACCAGCGCAACACTCCGCGAGCGTCTCGATAGTGCTCCCACGCCACCCTGGATTCGGTTCAAGCGCGGGAACCGTCAAAGGGCTCGAGGTCGGGCACGCCGTAGTGTGCCCGACCTATCAGACCTTGGCTCGCCTTGGACGACTTCTCTTGGCGGGCTGCCTTGGAGCTTTGGCCTCGACAACTTCAGGTGGTTCGCCGGCCTTGAGATGAACGACCAGATCGTTCTGGTGTTCAGTTTTCGCAGTGAGCATGAGCCGCGCGAGGTCGGAGGGCCGAACCTTGGTCCCTGCTTGGACGAGCTGAGAGACCCGCTGGTGGGATACGCCGAGGAGCTTGCTCACGTCTCGGACCGGCACCTTCGCATCCGCCAAAGCCGAGGCGAATTCACGCGCCAGATCTGCGACAAGCTCCTCGAGCTGCTTCGCATGTCTGCGGAGTTCGTCGACGAGCACCATCGTCTCGAGCACGTCCTGGCCAGCCACCTCGATCGTAGAAATCGAGACAGCCACCTGCGAGAGAGGGACATCGAGCGTCACCGCGATGTATTCACGCGCCATCTTCTCCACCTCATCGAGGCGGCGCGCTTGGGTCAGGCCGTCCAGCTCAGGAACCTCGATCATCCACCAGCGCCCCTCGCGGGCAACCCTCACCTCATAGCTCTTCATCAGTCCTTCCCCTCACGCTCAGCAAGCGCGTTGCTGACCTTCCGCACAACGCCGGCCGAGATAGTCCTGTGCCCGTCGGGCAATCTGAACGAGTGATGACCGCAGGAACACTCGCAGACGCTGTGTGATCCCTCCGTGCGGACTCGCCTCCAGCCAGCATCCTTGAAGGGCTTGACGACTGGGCGGGGACGTCGGGGTGAATTCGCGGAAAGATATCGCCGGAATCTGCTTGCTGGTGTTTGCATAGTGACGGATTCCGAAGCGTTGACGGGGGTATTTGGGGTTCGGATAATGCGCGGCAGGGGGAAGGGGAACAAATGGCGGAGAACGCGCCACTGCGGTGGCGGCGGTCGAAGATGTTCTGGAAGGATCCGCGACAGGCCTGGATCGAGGCGGAGATCGCCGAACTCCGGCTGGAGGTCGAGCGGGACGGCGACCGGTCGGCCGCCCGGTCGCTCATCAAGCAAGCAGAAAAGGCGTGTGAGCGGCTCGACATGGAGACCGCCTGGCACCACTTCCACTGCGCCCAGCAGGAGCTGATCGCGGAGTACGGGCTCGACGAATTGAAACTGCACGCCACTTTGCTGCTGGCCGAGATCGACGAACCGGGCCGGCTACCACAATGGCGGGTGAAGGCGGTCAAACAAGCGTTGCCTGATTCTGCGTCGTCCTGGCGGGAATCGGAGCTGGCGTCGCTGCGTGAGTCGGTCGGTGCGGCGATGAAGATCCGGAACGAAGGAATCTCAAACGATTACTGGCGGCTGGCGATCGTCCGGCATTATCAGCAATTGCTGATCCTCATCGGAGGTCCGGTGCTGCTCGCCGTGATCGTGATCCTGGCGACGTACTCCGGCCGGATCGGCACCAAGGAATGGGCCGCCGGCCCGTTCCTCTGCATCCTGTCGGCGCTGCTCGGCGTACTGGGAGCGGTGATCAGCGCGGCCAAGCGATCGACGGGAATTATGCCTGAGCATGTGCTGGCGCAGCTCGGTTCCAATGTCTCGTCGTTGTCGAGGATTCCGATCGGTGGGGTGGCCGGGTTGACTGTGTGGCTGTTCTCGATCGCGACGGCGGAGACGGCGAGTGTCAATGCGGCGAACTTGCTGCTGGCGGCGTTCGGTGCTGGGTTCGCTGAGCGGTTGATCGTCCAGGGGCAGCCGAGCGAGGCGAGCGATCAGGACTCACGGCGTACCGCCATCAAATAGGAGCTGAGCGTTGCTGGATAGGCTCACGCCATGACGACTGCCTGCCGCCTGGATCTGCCGACGCCGATGCCCGGGAGATCCAGATGAGCCCCAAGAAGCGTCACCGGGGGCTGAAGGCGCTCCTGATCATCGTGGTGCTGCTGGCCGGGGTGCTGATCGTCGTGGATCGCGTGGGCGAGTCGCTGGCGGAGGATCAGCTGGCGAAGGTGGCGGCGACAGAGGCCGCCCGGTACGACGTACGCTCGTCCGACACGTCGGCGGAGATCGGCGGGTTCGCCTTCTTGCCGCAGGTCGTCAGAGGCGATTTCTCCAAGATCACGGTGACGATGCAGCGGCCGTCGTTCTCGTCGGTCGTGGCCGAGGATCTCACCGCGGACATGAGCGGAATCCATGTCCCGCGCGAGTTGCTGACCGGTGGGAGTGGGGTCGTCACCGTCGACACCACCGACGTACGGCTTCGGATGTCGCCGGCCGCGCTCACGAAGTTGACCGCGCGGGCCAGCGGGATCGAAGGGTTGTCGCTGAAGATCTCCGCAGGAAAGTTGCTGGCGAATCTGCAGGTGCGTGGTGTCGACGCGACTGCGACCGTGCGGCCGCAGGTGGCGGCCGGCCGGATCCGGCTGGTGGTCGAGCAACTTCCGGACGAAGTACCGTCGGTGATCCGCCGGGCGGTGACCTCATCGCTGGCGCAGGGCATCGCTCTCCCCCGCCTCCCCTTCGGCGCCACCCTGAAGGAAGCCGGCATCGAGGGCCAGTCGATCGTCCTCATCGCCACCGCGTCCAACCTCCGCCTCAACGAACGCTGAACCAAGCGCACGTACGAGGATCAATACCAGCGGGCGCGGCAGGCCGTTTATGTCGTTCGGCCGGCCAGGGCGTTGATGGTGGTGGCTACCTGGGTGGGGGCTGAGATGAGGGTCAGATGTCCGGCGTTGGGGATGAGGGTGGGGGGTGGGGCG
>NZ_JBEXSJ010000021.1:78784-149206 GCF_040613535.1 Kribbella sp. NPDC006257 | reverse complement strand
ACCCGCCGCCCCCGCACCAACACCACCACGGCAACCGCGCCACATGACACCCGCCCCACCAACACCACCACGCCGCACGACCCGCACCCCAGCAATACCCGCGCCGGTACCACCGCGACGCACGACCCCCACCCCAACAACAGCAACGCCGGCACTAGCGCTGGCGGCACGGGTGCACGGATCGAGTTGCGGATCACCGACCGGCCACCGCCCAGCGATCCTGACCGGTACACGCCGTCGGCTGCGCTGGACAGGTATGTCCGGTGGCGGGATCGCACCTGCCAGTTCCCGGGTTGCAACCGGCCGGCGGAATTCACTGACCTTGATCACCGGATGGCGTTCGCGGCCGGTGGGCGTACGACCGCAGCCAACTCGTGGTGCCTGTGCCGGCATCATCACCGCCTCAAGCACGAAGGCGGCTGGGAGATCGCCGCCAACCCCGACGGCAGCTGGACCTGGACCAGCCCCACCGGTCGCAGCTACCACAACAACCCCACCACCATCGACCCGCCTGGGCCGGCACAACCCGCAACGTCGCCTGATGCCGCGGAACCCTCGAGCCCACCCGGCTGCGCGTGACTGACCAGACGCCCGGTGGTTCGGTCGGCATGTTGTTGCCGTCCACAGCGCCTCGGTCTGTCCCGGAGATAGCGGCGCGGTCTGACATGCGGGGCGATCGGTGTCGCCAGTTGCCCGGTGCCACAACCCGGCGACGGCAACGCGGTCTGCCCCAGGGAGGGCGCGTGGGATGACCCGGGGACAGTAACGCGGTCCGATCGGGCGATGGCGAGCGTGGCTGACTGTCGGTCTCCTGATGCGAGCCGGTGAGAAGACTCATCAGGCGTATCACCAGGCGGCCGCCAGCCTGCACATCTTTCAGCGCCGCGGTATTGCTACCGCCCTCGTTGGAGAGCACTGCCTTGGGGTGGTCAACAGACGACGGTGAAGCCTCCTGGGAGTACAACAGCTCGTACTCCGGTGCGTTGCGCGCGCAGTCGGCCTTCGCTGTCGTAGCTGTAGGAGGTTCCGCTCGTCGGTAGGTCGACGGATCTCGCATGGTGATCCACGCTGGCGAAGAGCGCACCGCGGCCGAGTCGGAGGGACGAAACCATCGGCAGCAGGAGCACCGCGTCGATGGTGGGAGCCAAGGTCGCAGGGGTGGCGGTACCGGCGGGGATGGCGGTGCCGGCGCTGGTCGCGGCGGTGGCGGCGGGGATGGCGGTACCGGCGGGGATGGCGGTGCCGGCGCTGGTCGCGGTGGCGGCGGTGGCCGCGGTGGTGGTGAGGGTCGCGGTGGTGGCCGTGCTGGCGGTGGCGGTGGCGGTGGAGGTGGCGGTGAGGGTGGTGGATTGGGTGGGGAGGAGGGCGGGGAGGGTGATGGGGAGTAGGGCGCCGGGGGCTGCGGAGACGCCTTGGGGGCCGATGGTGCTGTGGTTGATGGTGCCTAGGGGGACCGGGCCGGCTTTCCAGGTGGTGTGGCCGGAGTTGGGGAGGAGGTTGACGATGGGGAGGAGTAGGCGGGGTTGCCGGGATGGGGTGAGGGTCCAGGTTGCGGTTCCGCCGGGCGGTACTGCGATGTAGGAGCCGTTGCTCCATTGGGATTCGCCGGTCCAGGGGGATGGCGGAGTGACTACCTCGGCGCCGGATCCGAGTTGAGCGGACTCGGCCTCGACGAGTTCCAGGCCGGACAGGGAGCGGTCGGCGGGGCCGAATTGTTGGGCCAGGCGGGCGACATCGGGGTGGTTGTCGAGGGCAAGCATCGAGAGCAGGCCGTGGATGGTGGACTCGGCGCCGGAGTTGCGGTTGATCACGCCGTCGCCGGAGATACCGTCGTACGTGATGCCTGTGGTGGGGTCGTACGTCGGGGTGTTCGCTCGGTTGGCGCCGAAGTACCAGGCTGCGGTGAAGGCGGCGACCTGTCGGAGACCGGGGAGATTGGCGGCGCGGGCGACACTCAACAAGGCCTGCAGCCGAGCGTCGACGCCGTACGCGATCTGGGTGCGGTCGATCGGGGCCGGGAGCCAGCCGTTGTCTGGGCCGCCGGCAGTTAGCAGCAGTGGGGTGAAGCCGGCGGCGTCTCCGATGGCAGCACCTAGAAGTGAGTTGTCGTGCAAAACGGTAGCGGCTGCGGCGAGGGCGGAGGGCATCTGGGCGCCCCAGGCGTGCCAGTCGGAGATCGACTCGCCCCAAGGGAGCAGGGCGCGGAACGGCCAGGTTCGGGTGGTTCCGGTGGCCATCGCGGCGATAGCTGAGGCAAAGCGGGACAGCGCTCGGCGGGCGCGGGAGGACCCGCCGGCTTGGACATAGGCCGACAGACCTAGGACTGCTTCGGAGGTGGCGTCTGCTCCGGCGACGATCAACCAGGCTGGTACGCGGCGTCCGTCCACGACGTTCCACTTGCCGTAGGAGGCCAGGACTTGTCGTTCGAGTGCAGTGATCGCCAGCTCTAGGCGGGAGCGGAGGAATGAGGCGAAGGCGGCGTCGGCTGAGCGGAAGGTTGCGTAGCCCTCGCCTAGTGCCCAGACCGTGCGGGCTAGCCAGTACGACGGGCCGGAGTCCGATGGGTCGGGGAGCTCGACGGGATCCGCGCTCGGGTTCAGGGTGCCGTCTGGTTGCATCCAGAGCACTACGTTGCCTGCCGACGGGCCGGTGACTGTTTGCAGGAAGGTCAGCCCGCGGAGGAGTCCGCGAGCAGCTGCGAGGCTGTGGGCGTCGTGCTTGAGTTGGTAGTGGCGCAGGTAGACGACGGCGGCCCGGGCGATGTCGTCCGCATTGAAGGCGCCCTGGCCGTAGGTGTTGGTCGCCGGGTCGTAGGCGCCACCGCCGACGCGGGCGTACGAGCCGTCGTCCCGATGGTCGGCATAGGTCCAGAGCACGCCGAGCGGTTCGGGGCCATAGGCAACATGTCCATAAACGGCCGGCGGCGTGACGACATCTCCCAGGAAGTCGAGATGTGCCAAGTTGGCCAGCCGGCGCCGTGGGGGCGAGGCGGAGGCGGGTGATGGGAGCCCGGTGGCAGCGACGACCGCTAGAGCGCCACTGCCAAGGAGAACCGTGCGACGGGTTGTCATGGGAGGCGGTCCAATCTGGCGACGCCGATTTTGGCGTCGGCCATTCCGTAGAAGACGTAGTGGAGGCCGTCGATCTCCTCGATGGCGGTGGGGAACACGACGTTGCCGACGGTGCCGATGCGTTCCTCTTCGGTTTCCGGGACCAGGATCGGCTCGGCGGTGCGATCGAGGACGCGGGTCACATCCGCCGGATCAAGGAGCAGCGCGCCCGCGGCGTACGAGACCTTCTGGGTGGTCGGATCGAACCCGACCGGCTGCTCCCCCGTCACCCCGTGGTGAATCACCAGCCACCCCTCCGGCACCCGCAGCGGCGCGGGTCCGGCGCCGACCTTGAGTTCCTCGAACGGGTACTCCGACATCGCCACCAGCCGATGCTGCCGGAGATGCACCAGATTCGACAGCGACCGCTCCACCTCGGCGACGGGCACGAACGACACCCAGATCCCCGGCCGGTCGTCCGTCACCCCGGCCGGCAGATGCACGCCCTCTCCTTCGCGGAACCAGCCGAGATCCCACATCGGCCGGTGCAACATCGCGTACGCCGGTTCGCCGTCCGGCCCCGGCACCGGTTCGGGAAAGAACACCGTGTCCTTGTTCGGGAACAGGTTCAGATCCGTGTCCAGGTCAGCCTGATACTCGAAGTGCAACGGCCCCAGCCGAGTCCAGGAGCGCAGGTCCGAAGACACGGCCAACGCCGGCTTCGGCCCAAGCGGCCCATAGGCGACATAAGTCATCACGTGCCGACCCAGCGAAGGAATCCAGGTGACCCGAGGATCCTCGACACCGGCATTGTTCTTGCCACGCTCCCAGCCCTCATCCGGTGCGAGCACGATCCCCTTCCGGCGTACGCCGGTGGGCACCCCGTCGGTCAGCTCGACCTCGGCCAACCCGACCCGGGAGATGTTGCCTGGCGCAACCAACCTCGGCAACAGGTAGAGCTTCCCGTCCGGACCGTAACCACTGGCGGGATTCAGCACCCCTTCGGATTCGAGCGAGTTGCCGGGCTCCGGCGTCATCACGACACCAAGGCGGGTCAACGTATAAGGAACAGTCACGACAAACCTTTCACAACCTAGCCTTTGACCCCGGATTCGAGGCTCGAGGAGATGAAGCGGCGCTGGAAGATGACGAAGAGCAGAACCGCGGGCGCCGCGAGCACACAAGCACCGGCCAGCACCGCACCGAACGGATTCGCAGCGCGCGCCGATACCGTGGTGATGTAGTTGGACAACGACACAGCCAGTGGCTGAAGACCTTGTTGTTTGGTGATCAGGAACGGCCAGAGGAACTCGTTCCACGGCCCGATGAAGGTCAGTAGTACGCCGGTCAGCAACGCAGGTTTCACCAGCGGAACTGCGACCCGCCAGAGAATGGCGAGCTCGCCGGCTCCATCGATTCGTGCGGCGTCGAACAGCTCCTGCGGCAACTGCAGGAAGTACTGCCGGAACACGAACACTGCGGTCGAGTTGATCAGGAACGGCAAGATCATGCCGAGGTACGAATCAGCGAGCCCGTAGCTGCGCACGATCAACACATACAGCGGAATCGTCAGCAACTGGAACGGAATGACCTGCACCAGCAACATCAGGTTGAACACCGTCCCCCGGCCGCGGAACTGCAACCGGGCCAGCGCATACCCGGCCAGTACGCCGAACACCAGCGTCCCGAGAATGACGCCGCCGGTGAAGATCCCCGAGTTCAGCAACGACTTGCCGAGGTTGATCGCCGCGTTGATCTCCTGGTAGTTGTGCAAGGTGAGGTTCCCCGGCGAGGGAAACGCACCGCCAACCGACGAGTCCGGCGAGGCCTGCAGGCTGCCGATCAGCATGTAGTAGAAGGGGAACAGGAAGACGAATGCCCCCAGCAACAAGGCGATGAACCGCCACGGACTCTTCATCAGCTCTCCCGATCCAGTAGCCGGCGCTGGATCAGCGCCAGGATCAGCACACCGATCACCAGCAGTACGCCGATCGCCGAGCCGACGTCGGGATTCCCCTGCTCGATGCCGCGCTGGTACATGATCAGCACCGGCGAGGCGGATGCTCCGTTCGGACCACCGCCGCCGGTCAACAGATACGGCTCGGTGAACAGGTTCGCCCCGGTCACTGTGGCCAGCAGCACCACCAGCGTCGTGGCCGGCCGAACCCCTGGGACCGTGACGTTGCGGAACGACTTCCACCGCCCGGCGCCGTCCATGGACGCGGCCTCGTACAGGTCCTTCGACACGTTCTGCAACGCGGCCAGGTAGAGCAGGATGAAGAACCCGAGCTGCTTCCAGGTGACATAGACCGCCACCGTCGGCATGGCGAGCTTGGAGTTCACCAGCCACGACGGATCGGGAGCCAGCGGTCCCAGCACCGAGTTCACCAGGCCGTCGGAGTTGAACAGGAACAACCACACGCCGACCACGGCCACCGAAGCCGTCACATAAGGCACGTAATAGGAAACCCGGAAGAACCCCCGCCACCGGATCGCTGCATTCAGCGACCAGGCCAGTAGCAACGAGAGCACCACGGTCAGCGGCACGTTGATCAGTAGGAAGATCCCGACGTTCGCGAAGGACCTCCGGACCGCCGGGTCCGACAGCACGGTCGCGTAGTTGGCGAACCCCACCCACGGCCGGTCCACGATCGCGCCCGGCGCCGCGAAGAAGTAGTCGTGGAAGGACATGTAGACCGCGAACCCGAGCGGATAGGCGAGGACAGCCGCCAGGAAGACCACGTACGGCGTGACGAAGGCCGTCCCGATCGGCTGCTTGCCGACCACCCGGGCGACGCCCCCGTCGGTCGCCCGGTCGCGCGGCCTCATGATCCGGAGGCGAGCTGATCGACCTTCTGGACTGCTCCGTCGAGTGCTGCGCCCGGATCCTGCTGACCGAAGATGACCGACTTCGACCAGGCGTCGCGGAAGGTCTGCCAGATCGTGATGGAGTTCGGGACGTTCGGCACCTCGACCGTACGGGCCGCCTGGTCCGCGAAGGCCTTGTAGTCAGGGTTCTTGGCGAAGTAGTCCGGGTACGCGGTCGCCACGCCGTCCCGGAGCGGCATCTGACCGGTCGCCTCGAGGAACTTGCCGTCCTGCTCCTTGCTGGTGGCGAACTTCAGCACGTCCCAGGCCGTCCCGCGGTTCTTGCATGCGGAGTACATTGCGACGTTCTTCGCATCACTGAACGTGTAGGTGTCAGCGGCGGACTTGCCGGTCGACGTCGGCACCGGCACGGCGCCCCACTCGACCTTGCCCTTGTACGTCGCGATCGCCCACGGACCGACGATCGCCATCGCGGCCTTGCCGTCGACGAACGAGTCACCGTTGTACTTCTCCTGCGAGGCCAGCTTCTCGGCGTACAGGGTCCGCCAGAATGCGGCGACCTTCTTGCCCTCGTCCGAGGCGAACTGCGACTTGCCGTCGGCAACCAGTTGCTTGCCACCGGTCTCGGCCGCGAAGAGCGGATAGAAGTCGAACCAGGACTGGAAGAACTCGTTGCTCGGCGCCGGATAGATCGCGTACTTCGCCCCGCCGGCGGCGACCACCTTCCGCGAGGTCGCCAGGAATTCGTCGTACGTCGCCAGCGGCGGTTTCGCCGTGTCGATCCCGGCCTTCGCGAACGCCTTCTTGTTGTAGAAGATCATCACCGGGTTGGCTTTCCAGGGCAGCTGGTAGTACTTGCCATCGGTCGACTTGTACTGCGAAGCGACCTTCCCGCTGCGGGATTCGATGTACGACTTGCCGTCGGAGAAGCTGTCGAGCGCCACCAGGCCACCCTGCTTCTGGAACTGCGAGACCGACGCCGGCGAGGTGTTGAAGATCAGGCAGGGCGCATTGCCGGCCGTGATCGCGGCACCGATCACCTCTTCGGACGACTTGCCGGTCGGGATCTCCTGGCCGGTCACCTTCTGGTCCGCGTGCGCGGAGTTCCAGGAGGCGACCATCTGCTTGGCCCAGGCGACTTCCTCGGCGTTGTTGGAATACCAGACCGTGATCGGGCCCTTTGCGGAGGCGGCAGCGTCGGCGTTGCCGCCACCACCTCCGCCGCAGGCGGCCGCAGTACCGGCCAGTCCCAGTGCGAGCAGGACGGATGTGAGTTTTCGGTTCATTGCTCCTCCAAAAGAGCCGTGGAGTTCCGGACGACGAGCTGGGCCGGTGGGAGCTCCACATCGGCGACGTCACCGTCGCCGTCGATCGACTGGATCAAGGTGGTGGCGGCGGTGGCACCGAAGGCGAACGGATCGGCGCGCACGGTGGTCAGGCCGGGATGGACGAACTCGGCCAGTTCGCTGTCGTCGAAGCCGGCGACGCTGAGGTCGTCGGGCACGGTCAGGCCGGCCTGGTGGGCCGCGCCGATGCCGGCGATGGCCATCCGGTCATTGGCGTAGAAGATCGCGGTCGGCGGCTCGGGCAGGGCCAGCAGCCGCTTGGTCGCCTCGGTCCCACCCGCGGCGGTGAAGTCGCTGGCCTCGATCGCGACCGGCTCGAGACCGGCGGCCGCCAACGCCGATGTGAAGGCCGTCAGACGCGCGGTCGCGTGCACGAAGGCCTGCGGCCCGGCGACGTGGGCGATCTTGCGATGACCGAGCTGCAGCAGGTGCTCGACGACCGCGATCGTGCCCGGCCGGTCGTCGAGGCAGACCGCCGGGAAGGGGGACGCGGTGTCGGGCCGGTTCAGCGTCACCGCGGGCAGACCGAGCTCGACCAGGAGATCGATTCTGGGGTCGTCGTGCCGGAGGTCGGACAGGAACACCCCGTCCACCCGGCCGTCCTGAGCCAACCGGCGGTAGCCGGCCGCCTCGTCCTCACCGGGCGTCACCACCTGCAGGACCAGCGCCTGCCCGCGGGGTGCGAGCACGCTCTCGACGCCGGCGATGAAGGCCGGGAAGAACGGGTCCGACGAGAGCACGGCCGGGTCCCTGGTGATGACCAGGCCGAGCGCGAAGGCCTTCGAGACCGACAGCGATCGGGCCCGGTTGCTGGGCCGCCAGCCGAGCTCGTCCGCGGCCGCGAGGATCCGGTCGACGGTCCCCTGGGCCAGGCCGGGGCGTCCGTTCAGGGCGAAGGACACCGCACCCTTTGAGACGCCTGCCCGGGTGGCCACATCGGCGATCGTCGGCCGTCCCTTGCTCATCCGCACCCTCGTTCTGAGTGTTTAAACCGGTTTAATCGCACACTAAACCGGTGCAAACCCGCAGAGTCAAGAGCTGAGAGCAAAAGCAGAGGAAGGCAGGAAAGCGCCAGAAGGCGGTGCGCAGTAACGCGCTGATCGACAAGTTCCGCGCATTCGTTTGCAGTTGTTCCTTGACGAGGCGGCCCGGGCGTGGCTTAACTAGGGCGCCAAGCACCACGCAAGCCGGTGCTGAGTGACGCACCCAGCCGGTACAGGGCCCCGCGCCCGAAGTCCGGTACTCCGGCGCCAGGGCTCATGCCCGAGGCGGGGTAGCGTCCACGGGACCGATGGAGCCAATCGTGTCCGTATCTCGCCCGCTCGCCCTCCGTCTGCTGGCCGGTGGCTTCGCCGCCGCCCTGGCACTGACCGCCCTCGTCTCGGTGCAAAGCCGGACTCCCGCCTCGGCAGCCGTCACGCTGCCACCGACCCATGCCAAGTTCGACTATCAGATCGGCGGCGCCTACACGCCGCCCGCCGGGATCCAGGTCGTCACCCGCGACCGGACCGCCGCGCCCGCCGCCGGCCTCTACAACATCTGCTACGTGAACGCGTTCCAGGTCCAGCCCGGCGAGCAGGGGCAGTGGGACTCCGACCTGCTGCTCCGCGATGCCCAGGGGAACGTCGTCATCGACGAGGACTGGGGCGAGGCACTGCTCGACATCCGTACGACGGCCAAGCAGACCCGGGTCGCGGCCAAGGTCAACGGCTGGATCGACGGCTGTGCGGCCAAGGGCTACAAGGCCATCGAGCCGGACAACTACGACAGCTACAGCCGCTCGAAGAACCTGATCACCACCGGTCAGGCCAAGGCGTACCTGAAGCTGCTCGCCGCCCACGCGCACTCGATGAACCTCGCCATCGCCCAGAAGAACACCGTCGAACTGGCCGGCTCCCGGACCAGCGTCGGCCTGGACTTCGCCGTCGCCGAGGAGTGTGGCCAGTACGACGAGTGCGGCGACTACGTCGACGCCTTTGGCAACAACGTGATCGTGATCGAGTACACCAACAGCGGCCGCACCAAGGCCTGCAGCCAGTTCGGTTCAACGCTGACCATCGTGCAGCGCGACGTCGACGTCAAGACGCCGGGTCAGAGCGGCTACGTCCGCAAGACCTGCTGACCGCATCCCTCCACCAGCAGTAGTCCTCTGAGGAGGTCACCCATGCCATCACCATCTCGCCGCGACGTTCTGCGCGCGGCCGTCGTGCTCGCCGCGTCCGGTTCACTGGCCGCCTGTGGCAAGTCCGGAGACGAGGGGGTCGGCGCCGACGGCGTCGTCACCGTCGACCTCTGGCACGGCCAGGTGGACACCGGGAAGAAGGCGATCGATGCCTTGGTCAAGGAGTTCAACCAGACCCATCCCAAGATCAAGGTCGTAGGTGGTGGTGGCGGGGTGACCGCCGACAGCATGCTGCAGAAGGTCACCGCCGGTCTCGCGGCCGGGTCCTATCCCGATATCGCGTACATCTTCGGGTCGGACCTGGCCAGCATGACCCGCAGTCCCCAGGTGGCCGACTTGACCTCGGCCGTGGACCTCAAGGACTACTGGCCGGCCGCCCGGGACGCGGTGACCGTGCAGGGCAAGGTTCGCGCAATGCCTGCCCTACTCGACTCGCTCTGCGTTGTATACAACAAGAAACTCTTCGCCGCGGCCGGCCTGCCGGCTCCCAAGGCCGGCTGGACGTGGGACGACTTCGTGGCCACTTCGAAGCAGTTGACCAACCCTGCCAAGGGTGTTTTCGGAACCGGCTGGCCTGGTGTCGGCGACGAGGACACGGTCTGGCGGCTCTGGCCGATGATCTGGGACCTCGGCGGCGATGTCGTCAGCGCCGACGGCAAGACGGTCGGCTTCGACAAGGTCGGCGAGCAGGCGCTCGGCACGCTCGACCGGCTGCGCACCGACAAGTCCCTGTACGTCGACCCGAAGCCCGGTGGCGAACAGCTCTACCAGGTCTTCCTCGGCGGCCGGATGGGAATGGTTGCCACCGGCCCCTGGCAACTCCCCGATGTGATCGACAAGGGCCTCGACTACGGCGTCGTCCCACTTCCGTCGTACTCCGGTAAGCCGCTCACCATCTCCGGCCCCGACACCTGGACCGTGTTCGACAACGGCTCCGCCAAGGTCAAGGCCGCGACCGAGTTCCTCACCTGGCTGACCACCCCGAAGCAGGACGTCCGCTGGGACATCCAGGGTGGCAGCCTGCCCCTGACCACGGCTACAGCCGCTCTGCCCGAGTGGAAGAAGCATTCATCCAGTACTACGGGGTTGCAGACCTTCGTGGATTCGCTGGAGACCGCCCGGGTCCGGCCGACCATCACGGCGTACCCGAAGATCTCCCAGCAACTCGGTCAGGCGATCGTCGCGGTACTGCTCGGCAAGAAGTCGCCGGCCGACGCGCTGAAGGAGTGCGTCGACCAGTCCAACGCGATTCTCGCGGTGCCGAACTGATGGCCAGCGTCGTCGGCACCTTCACGATCGATCCACGAGCCCGGCAGGCGGCGGCCAAACGGCGTACCAGGGGTGAAGGTGCTACCGCCTGGGCGTTCGTCAGTCCGTCGGTGCTGATCATTCTCGGGCTCAGCATCGTGCCGGTGGTCTGGTCGTTGCTGTTGTCGTTCCAGGCCAACGACTTGGTCTCCCCCAGCCGGTGGGTCGGGTTGGCCAACTATCAAGCGTTGAAGGCGGATCCTGCGTTCAAGGCGGCCGTCGAGCACACGCTGGTCTACACGGCGCTGTATGTGCCACTGAGTGTTGTCGGCGGGCTCGGGATCGCGTTGATGCTGGACCGGCAGATCCGGTTCATCAGCATCTACCGCACGCTCGTCTTCGTGCCGTTCGTGGTTTCGGCGGCGGCGCAGGGCGTCTTGTTCTCCTTTGTTCTCGACCCCGAATTCGGCGCGGCGAACTCGGTGCTGCACAAGCTGGGGCTGCCCGCGCAGGGGTTCTTCAGTGATCCCGGGCAGGCGCTCTATCTGCTGGTCGCGATCTCCTTGTGGAGCGGTACCGGCTTCTGCGTGATCGTGTATCTCGCTGCCCTGCAAGGCGTTCCAGGTGAACTGGTCGAGGCGGCAAGGATCGATGGTGCGGGCCGGGCGAGCGTACTGCGTCATGTGGTGCTCCCGACGCTCACACCTGTCACCGTGTTCCTGGTGCTGTTTCAGACGATCAACGCGTTGCAGGTCTTCGATCTGGTCTTCGTCACCACCAAGGGCGGGCCGCTGGGGTCGACGACGGTGATCGTCTACTTCATCTGGGAGAAGGCGTTCAAGACGTTCACGGCCGGCTACAGCGCTGCGGCGGCGTACGCGCTGGCGGTTGCGCTCTTGCTGGCTGGACTCCTGCTGCAGCTGTACCAACGCCGGAGGGCAGCAAGATGAAGAGGCTGCCGTTCAGTCCCTGGCACTTTGTACTGGCGCCACTGGCTTTGCTGTTCGCGCTGCCGTTGATCTGGTTGCTGGTCAGCTCGGTGATGAGCAACGCGGAGATCAACAAGTTCCCACCCGCGCTCTGGCCGTCGGGGATCAAGCTCGACGGCTACCGGTTCGTGCTCGGGAACGCTTTGTTCCCCAGGTGGTTCCTGAACTCGTTCATCGTCTCGGCGGTCGCGGTGACGGCGAACCTGGTCTTCGGATCGCTCGGCGGGTACGCGTTCGCCCGGATGCGGTTCACCGGGTCGAAGCTGCTGCTCGGGCTGATGCTCGCGACGATGGTGATCCCGTTCCAGCTGACCATGATCCCGACCTTCCTGGTGATGAAGGACCTCGGCCTGATCGACACCCTCGGCGCGCTGATCATCCCGTCGCTGGTGACGCCGTTCTCGGTCTTCCTGTTCCGCCAGTTCTTCGTGACCCTCCCCCGCGAGCTCGAAGAGGCGGCCTGGATCGACGGCTGCGGCCGGCTCCGGATCCTGATCTCGGTCGTCCTCCCGCTCGCCCGGCCGGCCCTCAGCACGGTCGCCGTACTGACCTTCCTGAGCACCTGGAACGACCTGACCTGGCCGTTGATCGCGATCAACCACGACGCGAACTACACCCTCCAGCTCGGCCTGACCACCTTCCAGGGCCAGCACCACACCCAATGGGCAGCCGTGATGGCGGGCAACGTCATCACCGTGCTGCCGGTGCTGCTCGGCTTCCTGCTTGCCCAGAAGGCGTTCATCCGCTCGCTGGCCTCTACCGGACTCAAAGGCTGATATGAAGACAATCGACCTGCTCGTCATCGGCGACGCCAATCCCGACGTGGTGATCGGCCCGGTGAACCAACCCCTGACCTTCGGCCAGCGCGAGCGCCTGGTTCCAACGGGGGCACTCTGTCTCGGCGGGTCGGCCGCGATCATGGCCTGCGGTGCCGCCCGGCTCGGCCTCAGCGTCGCCTTCGCTGGCCGGGTCGGCGACGACCCGGCCGGCGCGTTCGTCCGGGCCTCCCTGGAGGAGCGTGGCGTGGACACCACTGCGCTGGTGGTGGACGGCATCCTGCCGACGCCGTTGACGACCGTGCTCACCTCCGCCGGGGATCGCGCGATCCTCACCGCTGCGGGCTGCCTGGCGGCAACCACGGCGTACGACGTACCGGCTGAGCTGTTGCGTTCTGTCCGGCATGTGCACGCGGCGTCGTTCTACCTCATGCCGGAGCTGGCTGCTGGGCTTGCTGGAATTTTCAAGGAGGCTCGGAGCAACAAGGCGACGACTTCGCTCGACACTAACGACGACCCGGCCGACCGCTGGGACCGGATGGTGCTCGATCCGGTACTGCGGGTCACCGACATCCTGCTCCCGAACGCGGCCGAGGCGCACGCGCTGACGGGTCATCCCGTGCTCGCCGACGCCGCCGGGATCCTGGCTCGCCGCGGCCCGCTGGTCGTGGTGAAGAACGGTGCCGACGGGGCGATCGCGCACGACGGCTCTGCGGTGCTGACAACCGAAGCGCTACCGGTTGAGCCGGTGGACACGATCGGCGCGGGCGACAGCTTCGACGCCGGCTTCATCACCGCCGTACTGCGTGGCTTCGGGCGGGCGCAGGCTTTGAAGATTGCGGCGGCCTGTGGATCGCTGTCGACGCGGGCAGCCGGTGGCACCGCGGCTCAGCCGGATTGGGATCTGGCACTGGAGAGTGCACGATGACGAAGGTTGCGTTCATCGGTGCGGGGAGTGTCGTCTTCACCCAGGGCCTGCTCGCCGATCTGTTCAGCTTCGAGGATCTCGATGAGCTGCACATCGCCTTGCACGACATCGATCCCGAGCGACTCGACACCGCTGCCGGAGCTGCGAGATTCATCGCGGGTGAGAGGGGTCGGGAAGCGCGGATCACGACTCACTTGGATCGGCGGGTGGCGCTCGACGGTGCGGACTTCGTGATCAACATCGTGCAGGTGGGGATGAGCGAGGCGACCCGGATCGACTTCGAAGTGCCCGCGAAGTACGGCGTACGGCAGACGATCGGTGACACGCTCGGCGTCGGTGGAGTGTTCCGGGCGCTGCGGACCTTCCCGGTGCTGAAAGGACTCGCCGAGGACATCGCCGCGTGCTGTCCGGACGCATGGCTGCTCAACTACACCAACCCGATGGCGATGAACGTCTGGTACCTCAAGGCGCTCGGCGTCCGCAACGTCGTCGGCCTCTGCCACTCGGTCTACTGGACGATGAACGACCTCTCCCAGCTGGTGGGCGTCCCGTACGCCGATGTCACGTATCTCGCCGCCGGTGTCAACCACCAAGCCTGGGTACTACGGTTCGAAAGCGCCGGCCAGGATCTCTATCCTCGGCTGGACGCGTTGATCGCAAAGGATCCGGAGCTGCGCCGACGCGTGCGGGTCGACATGTACCGGCGACTCGGGTACTACCCGACCGAGACGAGTGAGCATTCGTCGGAGTACGTGCCCTGGTACCTGTCGCACCAGTCCGAGGTGGACCGGCTGCGGCTGCCGATCGGCGACTACCTGCGGATCGTCGAGGAGAACGTGGCGCTCTACGAAGGCACCCGGGACGCCTTGAAGCGAGGCGAACCGCTGCCGGTCGAGGGAACTATGGAGTACGCGCCGCAGGTGATCCACAGCATCGTCACCGGTACGCCACGGACGATCTACGGGAACGTCGTCAATCACGGACTCATCTCCAACCTGCCAGGAGGATCCGTGGTCGAAGTCCCTTGCCTGGTTGACGGTTCGGGGGTTCAACCGACTGCGGTCGGCGCCTTGCCGGCTCAATGTGCGGCGCTGAACCGCGGCTACGTCAACGTCAATGAACTGGTCGTTCGCGCAGCGTTGGAGGACGACCCGCTGTCGATCCGGCAAGCGTTGCTGATGGATCCGGCGACTACGCTGCCCGTGGACCACTTATGGGCGCTCTGCAACGAACTGGTGGACGCCCACAGCAACTACCTGCAGCCGTCCTTGCGGGTCACCCTCTAGCTCGGTCCAAATAGCTGCGGTAGGTGGCGAGGTCGGCCAGGACCTCGGCAGCCGTGGTGGGCTTGTTGAGGGCGCCGACGCCCTGACCGGCGTACAGGGACGCAGAAGTGGGATCGGCGGCGCGGGTCGCGGCGACATACTCGTCGTGGCCGGCGTCGTCGGTCTTCAGGGCCTGCTCCTGGCCTTCCCAGCGGTCGTAGAAGGCGTTGCGGAGGGCACGGCCGCCGAATTCGTCCGGCCAGCCGGCTCGCGAGGCCGCATCGAAGACCGTTCCGTAGACGGTGGCGGTCTCGTCGGCGGCGAGCAGCGCCTGCTTGGATGTCTCCGGAGTGAGTGCTTCTTCGGCCGTGAGGAACGCCGTACCGATCCAGGCGCCCGCCGCACCGGCTGCGAGCACAGCAGCCAGACCTCGGGGACCGGAGATGCCACCGGCAGCGAGCACGGGAAGGTCGGTGAGGTCAAGAATCGCTTGCAGCAAAGGGAGTGTGCCGACCTGGTTGCGTCCGTGACCGCCGGCTTCGGCGCCCCGGGCGACGATCACGTCGGCGCCCGCGGCGATGCCTTCGCGGGCGTCGGCGACGGTGCCGGCCTGCATCGCCACCACGATTCCGGCCGCCTGCAGCTGTTCGACGTACGGCGTGAGCTCGCCGAAGCTGAGCGAGACGAGGGCGGGCCTGAGTTCGAGCACCGCCTCGAGGTGCTCGGGGTGGGTCGCGACGGACCAAGCCATCAGCCCGATGCCGTAGGGCTTCCCGCTCGCGGCGGCGACGGCGCCCTCGGTGCGGATCCAGTCAGCGGTGACCGCGGACCCGGCGCCGAGCATGCCGAGGCCACCGGCTGCCGAGATGGCCGCGGTCAGCCGGCCGCCGCTCACGTTCGCCATCGGTGCGCCGACCACCGGAAGGGACAACCCGAACTTCTCCGTCAGCCACGTTCCCATGACTCCAGGAAACAGCAAACCGCCCCGGGGATCACCCCGGGGCGGCTGTCTGTTGCGTCTCAGTTCTTGTAGACGTCCGAGGCCGGATCGCCGTGGCAGCGCTTGTACTTCTTGCCGGAGCCGCACGGGCAGACCGCGTTGCGCGGCGTACCGGCGTACTCCAGGGCGCCGCCCTCGGTCGCATCCATGTGCACTGACACCTCGTCGTCACCGTCGATCGTCGGCGCCGAGTAGGACAGCTTCTGCGGACGGCTGGAGCCGGTCAGCCCTTTCGCGCGCAGCTTCGGGGTGTCCTGCGGGCGCGGCGCGTCCTGCGGCCGGTCCTCGTCGTCACCGGAGTGCCGGCCCGGGAACTCGGCCACCGGCGCCCCCGGCACCAGGATGTCCTCGGCCTCGGTCTCCTCGAGCTCGGCCAGCTCCGCCTGCGCGGCCAGGTCGGCCTGCATCGCCTCGATGTCGACCTCGACGTTGAAGATGAAGGCGACCGACTCCTCCTTGATCGACTCCATCATCGCGGCGAACATGTCGTAGCCCTCGCGCTGGTACTCCACCAGCGGGTCGCGCTGCGCCATCGCGCGCAGGCCGATGCCCTCGCGCAGGTAGTCCATCTCGTAGAGGTGCTCGCGCCACTTGCGGTCCAGCACGCTGAGCACCACCCGGCGCTCCAGCTCGCGCATCGCGTCGCTGCCGAGCAGCTCCTCGCGCCGCGCGTAGGCCTCGCGGGCGTCGGTGACGAAGGTGTCGATCAAGAAGTCCTGGGTGAGCCCGGAGCGGTCGCCGCCGGCCTCCTCGATCAGCTGCTCCTCGGTGATCTCCGTCTGGTAGAGCGTCTTGAGCGCGGTGAACAGCGCGTCCAGGTCCCAGTCCTCGGCGAACCCGTCGGCGGTCGCACCCTGCACGTAGCCGGTGACGGTCTCCTCGAGCATGTCCTGGACCTGGTCGTGCAGGTCGGCCCCCTCGAGCACCCGGCGGCGCTCGGCGTACACGACGTGCCGCTGCCGGTTCATCACGTCGTCGTACTTGAGGATGTTCTTCCGGGTCTCGAAGTTCTGCGCCTCGACCTGGGACTGGGCCGACGCGATCGCCTTGGTGACGACCTTGTTCTCCAGCGGCACGGTGTCGTCGTCGTTGCGCGACATCGCCCAGTCGACCATCTCGCGCTTGAACAGCCGCATCAGGTCGTCTTCCAGCGACAGGTAGAAGCGGGACTCGCCCGGGTCGCCCTGGCGGCCGGAACGACCACGCAGCTGGTTGTCGATCCGGCGCGACTCGTGCCGCTCGGTGCCCAGCACGTACAGACCGCCGGCCTCGCGGACCTCGACCTGCTCGTCCTTCACCTGCTGCTCGAACTTCTCCAGGACCTTCGGGTACTCCGCCTCGTACTCCTCCGGGCTTTCCACCGGGTCGATCCCGCGGGACCGCAGGTCCTTGTCGGCCAGGTGCTCCGGGTTACCGCCGAGGATGATGTCGGTACCACGGCCGGCCATGTTGGTGGCCACCGTGACGGCGTTCTTGCGGCCCGCCTCGGCGACGATCGCGGCCTCCCGCGCGTGCTGCTTCGCGTTCAGCACCTCGTGCGCGATGTTGCGCTTGCGCAGCTGGGCGGACAGCCGCTCGGACTTCTCGACGCTCGTCGTACCGACCAGGATCGGCTGCCCGGTCTCGTGCCGCTTGGCGATGTCCTCCACCACGGCCTCGAACTTGGCTTCCTCGGTGCGGTAGATCAGGTCGCGCTGGTCCTGGCGGATCATCGGCTTGTTGGTCGGGATCGGGACGACGCCGAGGCCGTAGATCTTGGAGAACTCGGCCGCTTCCGTCATCGCCGTACCGGTCATGCCGGCCAGCTTGTTGTAGAGCCGGAAGTAGTTCTGCAAGGTGATGGTCGCGAGGGTCTGGTACTCCTCCTTGATCTCGACCTTCTCCTTGGCCTCGATCGCCTGGTGCAGGCCCTCGTTGTAGCGGCGGCCGTGCAGCGTGCGGCCGGTGTGCTCGTCGACGATCAGCACCTCGCCGTCGACGACCACGTAGTCCTTGTCCTTGCGGAACAGGTCCTTGGCCTTCAGCGCGTTGTTCAGGTAGCTGATCAGCGGGGTGTTGGCCGACTCGTACAGGTTGTCGATGCCGAGCCGGTCCTCGACCTTCTCGATCCCACGCTCGAGGATGGCGACGGTGCGCTTCTTCTCGTCCACCTCGTAGTCGGCGACCGGACGCTGTTCCTCGGGCACCTTGTCGTCGTTGAACCGCGGCTTCAGCGCCTGCGCCAGGTTGGCCATCTCGACGTACCAGCGCTGCGAGTCCTCGGCCGGGCCGGAGATGATCAGCGGGGTCCGGGCCTCGTCGACCAGGATCGAGTCGACCTCGTCCACGATCGCGTAGTTGTGCTCGCGCTGCACGCAGTCGGCGATATCCCCGGCCATGTTGTCGCGCAGGTAGTCGAACCCGAACTCGTTGTTGGTGCCGTAGGTGATGTCCTTGGCGTAGGCCACCCGGCGCTCGGCGGGGCTCATCTCCGGCAGGATCACGCCGTAGTCGAGGCCGAGGAAGTGGTACACCCGGCCCATCCACTCGGCCTGGAAGCGGGCCAGGTAGTCGTTCACCGTGACCACGTGCACGCCCTTGCCGGACAGCGCGTTCAGGTACGTCGGGAGGGTACCCACCAGGGTCTTGCCCTCACCGGTCTTCATCTCGGCGATGTTGCCCAGGTGCAGCGCCGCGCCACCCATGATCTGGACGTCGTAGTGCCGCTGGTGCAGGGTCCGCTTGGCCGCCTCGCGGACGACGGAGAAGGCTTCCGGGAGCAGTGCGTCGAGAGACTCCCCGTTGTCGACGCGCTGCTTGAACTCGGCCGTCTGGCCGCGCAGCTCCTCGTCGGTCATGTTCACGAAGTCGTCCTCGATCGAGTTGACCAGCTTCGCGATGCCCTCGAGCCGGCGGACGATCTTGCCCTCGCCGATTCGCAGTAACTTGTCGAACGCCTTCATCGTGGGGGGTCCACTCCTTGACTGTGCAGCCTTCAATGCGGCGGGTGCCTGACCGTGCGGGCCCAGTGACGACGGCAGCACGGACTACCCGCCTGGCGGGCGCCACCCATCCTACTGGGCCCCGAGCGTCAACCCACTGCCCGGCGCAATCCACACCCTCCCCCCACCCACGAGTGGGCTCACCAGAAAGTTCCGGTACGGCGGTCAGGAGCCGCGGAGGGCGAGGCTGAGGGCGGGGGCCAGGTCGCCTCCGCCTGCTACTCGGACCTGGTCGAGGCCTAGCCAGGTGGCTAGTTGGAGGAGTTCGGCGGCTAGTTCTTCGGGGGTTTCTGGTGGGGCGTGGGACTCGGAGTGGGCGGATTGGACCAGGAGGACGCCGGCGGCGCGGTCGGCTTTGAGGTCTACTCGGGCTACCAGGCGGTCGCCGAGGAGGAACGGGAGGACGTAGTAGCCGTAGACGCGTTTCTCGGCGGGGACGTAGATCTCGATGCGGTAGTGGAAGTCGAAGAGGACCTCGGTGCGGGTGCGCTCGTAGACGAGGGAGTCGAAGGGGCTCACCAGGGCCCGGGCGTTGACCCGGCGCGGCAGGCGGGCGTCGCGGTGCAGATACGCCGGCCGCTTCCAGCCGTCGATGGTGACCGGGAGCAGTTCGCCCTCCTCGACCAGCTCGCTGATCGCCTGGGCGGTCGGCGCGGGCGCGGTACGGAAGTAGTCCTTGAGACATTGCGCGGTGGCGACCCCGTGCGCGCGGGCCGCGATCGAGACCAGCCCGCGGTGCGCCTCCTCCAGCGAAGGCGTTGGCGTCGCCACCACCGAAGCAGGCAGCACCCGCTCCGGTACGTCGTACATCCGCTCGAACTGCTGGTTCCGCCGCGCCACGGTGATCTCACCGGCGAAGAACAGGAACTCCAGCGCCCGCTTCACGTCGGACCAGTTCCACCCCCAGTTGGTCCGGTCGCGCTCCACGTCGTCGTCGATCTCGCGCGCGGTCAGCGGCCCGTGCTCGCGGACATCGGCCAGCACCTGCTTGACCAGGTCCGGTCGCTCCGCCGCGATCGACCGCGGCCCGCCCCAGGCCTCGGTGGTCGCCCGCGCCATCCGCCAGCGCATCAGCGGATGCGTCTCGACCGGGATCAGCGACGCCTCGTGCGCCCAGTACTCCACCAGCTTGCGCGGCGGCTTCCCGGCGGCCCGGTCCAGCAGGTCCTTCGGATACGGACCCAGCCGCGAGTACAACGGCAGGTACTGCGCTCGGCTCAGCACGTTCACCGAGTCGATCTGGATCAGTCCGATCCGGCCGAGCACCCGGGACAGCGCGCGCATGTCCGGCACACCCTTCGGCCGCGGGTCCATGAACCCCTGCGCGGCCAGCCCGATCCGCCGCGCCTGCGGCACCGTCAACGTCTGGGTAGTCACCCCAAAGATTCTGCCTGCCCGCACCGACAAAACCCGTTCAGCCTTTGCCGATCACCAAAGCGGCCTGGATCGAGGCCGCGACCATCCCGCCCAGGAGCAGAAAAGCACCCCCCGTGTCCCACGCCACCGCGAGGAAGAACGCGGTGGCGTACCCGATCGCAGATCCGAAGAGGACCACGCTGCGCCGCTTGATGCCCAGTACGCCGAACAGGATCGGGCTGGCGAGGCCGAACGTCACGAGCGGGACCGCGGCCCCGAGCAGCTTGAGCACCACGACCTTCCAGTTGGTCCGCACCTTCGATGCCGCAGGGACAGGCTGGGTAGCCGTGATCGGTCCCTGCGGCAGCTGGGAAGCGGTGATCGGTTCCTGCGGTAGCGAGGTCCGTTGCTCGATCTGCCAGCGGAGGGCGAGCAGGCGGCCGGAGGCGCCGTACCCACGGACGGCCAGCGCGATGCGCTGGAACTCCTCGAAGGTGCCGAAGGCCTCGGGCCGGCGGCCGGCCCGGTCGAGGGCGACCATCTTGACCGCCCGGAGCCGCTCGCTGAGCGGGTATTCGGTGACCCATCGGGTCACCTTCCGGAGCAACTCGGCGGCGTTCTCGTCCAGCTCGATCTCCGCGAGTTCCTCGAGCACGGCACAGCGGGCCTCGCCGATCCGCGCCCGGGCGGCGGCGAAGGCAGCGCCTTGCAGACCGGTCAGCGGCTCGTCCCGCCACATCCCGAGCGCCTGGCGCAAAGCCGCGGCCGCTTCGCCGGGCCGGTGGGCCGCCCGGAGCCGCCGAGCCCGCTCGTACAGGTCGCTGAACACGGTGGTGTCCAGGTCATCGGGCTCGACACAGACCATGTAGCTGCCGTTGTTCAGCGCCACCAGCCGTCCACCGGCCGGATCCGGCTCGGCCGGGTCGATGATCCGGTCCAGGGCGGCGAACAGTCCGCTGACCGCCGTCGCGTGATCGCTCATCAGCGGCAGTGCGGGCCAGACCGCCTCCACGATGCGAGGTAGCGGCACCGCCTCGTTCGGCTGGATCAGGAGAACCGCCAGCAGGGCCTTCAGGTCGGCCCGGTCCAGCGGCACGTCCCGTCCCCCGCGGACGATCCGCAGCGGCCCGAGGATCTCGTACCGCACGGCCTCGCCGACTGCCATCCATCCCCCTCGTTCTCGACCGCCAAGCCTAGAGCCGTACGGGGTCGGCCATAGCTAGGCCCCCGGGACCACCTGGTCCCGGGGGCCGTTGCTTTGTGCCGCTCCTCCCGAAGTGCTCCTCCGGCGTCAGACGGCCAGCCGGATCACGCCGTAGTCGTAGCCACGGCGGCGGTAGACGACGCTCGGCTGGTTCTCGTCGGCGTCGACGAACAGGTAGAAATCGTGCCCGACCAGTTCCAGCTCGTAGAGCGCCTGGTCCAGCGACATCGGCTTCGCGGTGTGGGTCTTCTCGCGCATCACCAGCGGCCCGTCACCGGTCACCGTCAGCGAACCGAACTTCTGGGTGGTCACCTCGTCCTCGGCGGCCGGCTCTTCCACCGGCGGCGCATAGCCGTTGGCCGGCTGCTTCGCGGCGACGTGCCGCAGTCCTTCGGGGGCGTGCTGACCGGTGTGCACGCGGCGGCGGTCGGCCGCCTTGCGGACCTGGGCCCGCAACCGGTCCAGGCTGACGTCGAACGCCGCCTGCTTGGTCTCACCACACGCCTCGGCGCGGACTACCGGTCCCTTCGTATACATGGTGAGTTCGACACGCATCGCCCGGTCGTGCTGTCGCGGGTTCTTCTCCTGGCTTACCTCTACCTCGCATCGCAGTACCCGGTGATCGACCTTCTCGATCCGTTCGAGTTTTTCCTCGACGTACTGCCGGAAGCGGTCACTGACCTCGCAGTGATGACCCTTGACAACGACGTCCACGGAAACCTCCATCGATCGGCGACTCTGTTACGTCTTCGGACCCCCGTTACCTTTGATCGAGTGCCCGAAACGACAACACCCGCTCTGCGGCCCGGCGGACCCGGTGGGGAGGAATCCGGCTGATCCGGTCCTGGCCCACATCGCTGTCCGACAAGCCCAAGCGGGTGTCATAGGCCAACGCTAGTCGGCTTCGGCGAAAACCGGTAGGGAAGTTCTCATGAACCGGATGCCGGCCGACGGGGTGTGGCGGCAACGACCGCACATCCGAGCACCGGAATTCCGCGCGCCGACAGCGCCCGGGCCGCCTCCGTGAGCGTGGAACCGGTGGTCAGCACGTCGTCCACCAGCAGGACCGGTTGATCCGTCAGTCTTTCAGCCCAGCGCGAACGGGCCGCGAAAGCCCCGGCCAGATTGGCCGCTCGTTCCCCGGCCGACAGTCCGGCCTGGTCCGCGGGCCGCCGTACGACGGCGAGTGCGTCCGCCAGCCGGACGTCGTACCCCTGCCGTCGTAGCTCTTTCACCGACGCGATCACCACCCGCCGCAAGGGATCGTGGCCCCGGCGTCGCACCGTGGCCGGCGTCGACGGGACCGGACAGAGCCACGCCGCCCGCTCTTCCCCGAGCGCCGTTCGGACCGATCTGGCCAGTGCTTCGCCGAGCGGCCGGGCCAGCGCGTAGTGGCCCTCTTCCTTGTGCGCGAGGATCACCTTGCGCAACACCCCGGCGTACGGCGCTGTGGCGGTCGGCGTGGGCAGTCCGGGCGGCGCCGGGTCGGGCCAGGCGGTAAACGGAGTCGCTCCGCTCAGTTCCGCAGTACAGGCATCGCAGACCGCTGGTCCCGGCTCCTGGCAGCCCGCGCACGCGCCGCCCAGCACGAGATCGACGAACGCATCCCGCAGTCCCACCCCGCCAGCACCTCAGCCCGGGTAGACCGGCGTGATGGGCGGCGGCTTGCTGGTCTGGTCGTCGTCCTGCCAGCTGAGGTCCTTGAGCTGCCAGTGCAGCTGACCCTTGGTGTCCTTGATCACCGGGAACGTGTCGCTGTTCGGGGTCGAGGCGATCCGATCGGCCTCGAAAGCGCTGCTGGCGCCGGGGAGCAGGTGGAACTGCGATCCGTCGGTGTTGACCTGGTAGGGCTGGCTGTCACTGCTCGGGGTCGACCGGCCCGCGACCAGGATGCCGTTCTGGTTCCAGGCGACGTCGGAGATCGCGGCCAGCGGCAGCTCGAGTTTGCGGAACTGGCCCAGCTTCAGCTGCTTGGCGTCGGTGAACTGGATCGTCGCCGTCTCGACATGCTGCTGACCTGCCGGTGTTTTCATCAGCAGTAGGGCGCGGACGCCGTCGGGGGCCATCCGCAGCGCGACCGGCGTGTCCGTGCCGAAGTCGGCGGCCACTTCGGTCACCTTGCCGTCCCGGTCGCGCACCCGCAGCCGCGGCTTGGTATCGGCCCGGTCCAGGATCCAGAGATTCTCCTGGTAGTCGTAGCTCGGCCGGAGCACGGTGCCGGCGGCCTTGATGGTCACCGGCTTGTCACTGCGGTTGGTGGCGTCCAGCAGCGCGTACTGAACCACCGGGTCGCCGTGCACCGTGGTCACGATCGCACCGGAGTCCCCACGCAGGTTGACGGCCAGCGAGTTGGCGTAGCTCGCGAACAGCTGGCTGACGTCGAGCGGCACGGCGGCGATGTCCTGGGCGCCGTCCAGGCCGACGATGTGCTGGATCTTGCCGTTGCGGAGCCCGTAGAGCTCCTTGAGCGCCGGAGCCGAGGACGCCGAGTCGAACTGCCCGAGGCTCGCGACGGACAGCTCGGGCTGCTCGTCGATCAGCGGGGCACCGCCGACGGTGATCCGGACCCGCGGACTGATGTTCCGCAGCGTCCAGACGATCTGGGCCGCCAGCTGCTTACGTTCGTTGGGGCCGAGCACCTGCGCGGCGTCGCTGAGCGCGACGGTGGCCGTACTGAGCTCCACCGGCACCGATACGTTCACCTGGGTGCCGGGTGGTGCAGCGCTCACGACGCCGTTGCCGAACCGGCTGGTCGGGCCTTTCAGCAGCTCCTGGACGAGCTGGGTGGCGACCTGCCCCGGCGGCAGGTTGACCGGCAGGAAGACCGGGTCGGGCACCAGTGTCTGCCGGTCCGGAGTGAGGAAGTACAGCGATCGGGCAACGAGTCGCGACTCGAACTGATTGCTGCCCAGGTACGCGCCGTCGGGCGCGTTCGAGACCCGCTTCTGCCCGTCGACATCGGCCAGCTTGAAGATCACATCGACCATGGCGCCTTGCCGGGCCGGGGTCCAGGAGCCGCGGTTGTCGATGGTGCCCATCAACGGAGCGTGCAGCTGGACCGAACCGTCCGGCCGCATGGTGACCTCGTTCGTGGAGCTCTGGTCGTAGACGGACAGCTTCGACTCGGGCTTCCAGTCTCCCGCCGCATCCTGCGTCATGTACTGACGGGCCTGGTCGAAGTTGCTCGAGTCCGACATCGCCTCGAGGTAGGCGTTCACCAGCAGCAGCGGTGGCATGTTCGGGCGCGGTGGGTTGGCCTGGACGTTGACGCCGGCCGCGACCGGTGCCAGCCCGGCCTGGCTGCCGCTTCTGATCGGTCCCTGGGTCGGCACCGTGGCGCAGCCCGCCAGCACGGCGGTCGCCGCGATCGCGGCGGTCAGCAGTCTCGCTCTCACAGCTCGTCACCACCGGTCAGCTTCTGGTACGGCGCTCCGACGTCGACCAGCGACAGCTCGGAGACGACCCGCGGGGCATCGGCCGGCCGGGCCGGCAACGGCGAGCCGGACAAGGTGAGGTCCGGCCGGCGCGGCAGCGTGAGCCGGAAGTAAGCCCCTTCGCCGGGCGATCCCCAGGCATCCAGCCGGCCGCCGTGCAACCGGGCGTCCTCGAGCGCGATCGACAGCCCCAGCCCGGTACCGCCGGTGGTCCTGGCCCGGGCCGGGTCGGCCCGCCAGAACCGGCTGAACACCATCTCCGCCTCGTCCGCCCGGAACCCGATGCCGTGGTCGCGGACGGCGACCGCCGCGGCCTCGTCGTCGAACGCGGTGATGATCTTGATCGGGGCGCCCTCGCTGTGCTCGATCGCGTTGCCGATCAGGTTGCGCAGGATCCGCTCGATCCGGCGCGCGTCGACCTGCGCGCGGCACGGCTCGGGCATCTCCAGCTGCACCTCGCAGCCCTTGCGGTGCAGCAGCGTCTCGTGGTTCTCCAGTACCCGGGCGACGATGTCGCGCAGGTCGATGTCCTCCAGGTCGAGCGCGGCCGCACCGGCGTCGAACCGGCTGATCTCGAGCAGGTCGGCGAGCAGTTCCTCGAACCGGTTGAGCTCGTTCTGCAGCAGCTCGATCGACCGCCGGGTCATCGGGTCGAAGTCGTCCTTGGCCTCGTGCAGCAGGTCGGCCGCCATCCGGACGGTGGTGAGCGGGGTGCGCAGCTCGTGCGACACGTCGGAGACGAACCGGCGCTGCAGCCGGGAGAGTTCTTCCAGCCGGCGGATCTGCTGCTGCAGGTTGCTGGCCATCTTGTTGAAGGAGACCGCGAGCCGAGCCAGGTCGTCGGTGCCGCGGACCTGCATCCGCTCCTCCAGCTTGCCGGCCGCGAGCCGCTCGGCGATCCGGCGGGCCATCCGGACCGGGGTGACGACCTGGCGGGTGACCAGCCAGGCGACCGCGCCGAGCAGCAGGATCAGCAGCAACCCCGCACTCACCAAGGCGCGCTGGACGACGTCGAGCGTCTCCTGCTGGGCCGTCAGCGGGAACAGGAAGTAGACCTCGTAGTGCTCACCGGTCGAGTTCACCCGCAGCTGCGAACCGATCGCCAGGCCGGGCTGGCTCGCCTCACCCTTGTAGTCGAGCCGGGTGTAGGTGTCGAACAGCTTGGTCTCGTCGGTCGCCACGCTGGCCCGCAGCGCGGCCGGGATCGACTCCTGCTTGACCAGTCCGGTGGCCCGGATCGCGTTCGACCCGGTGTTGGCGGTCGGCATCACGACCACGTCGTACAGGCCGGCCCGGTTGGAGCCGAGGACCAGCTGGGACAGGCTCTGCGGGATCACCGCCGGATCGGCGGCGTTGATCGCGTTGGACAGCGTCGCGAGCTGCGCGGCGGCTTCCTTCTGCGCGCTGTCGCGACGCGACTCCAGTACGCCGTCGGTGACCTGGCTCATCATCACCCAGCCGACCAGGATCAGCACGACGGTCGACATCAGCAGCGTGCCGGTGACGATCCGGGCCTGGATCGAGCGGCGCCAGACGTCCGGCCAGTGCCGGATCGGGGTCCGCCACAGCGGCTGCGGCTGGGCGTGCCAGTCCACCCCGGCGGCGGTGAGCTCGATCTCGGTTCCGCGGGGTTCCGGCTCGTGGTCCGGCAACGCCCCCTGCGACTGGTCGTCGCGGCCGTACTCGATCAGTCCGCACCCGCCTTGTAGCCGACACCGCGGACCGTGACCACGATCTCGGGGTGCTCGGGATCCTTCTCGATCTTGGACCGCAGCCGCTGGACGTGCACGTTCACCAGCCGGGTGTCGGCGGCGTGCCGGTAGCCCCAGACCTGCTCGAGCAGCACCTCGCGGGTGAACACCTGCCACGGCTTGGAGGCCAGGCAGACCAGCAGGTCGAACTCCAGCGGGGTGAGCTGGATCGTCTCGCCGCTGCGCTTGACCGAGTGGCCGGCCACGTCGATGGTCAGGTCGCCGATGGTCAGCGACTCCGGGCCGGGCTCGTCCATCCGGCGCAGCCGGGCCCGGATCCGGGCCACCAGCTCCTTGGGCTTGAACGGCTTCACCACGTAGTCGTCGGCGCCGGACTCCAGGCCGAGCACCACGTCGACGGTGTCGCTCTTCGCGGTCAGCATCACGATCGGTACGCCGGACTCGGCCCGGATCGCCCGGCAGACGTCGATCCCGTCCATCCCCGGCAGCATCAGGTCGAGCAGCAGCAGGTCGGGCTTGAACTCACGGAACGCAGACACCGCCTTGTCGCCGGTGGCGACCAGATAGGTGTCGTAGCCCTCGTTGCGCAGCACGATGCTGAGCATCTCGGACAACGCCGTGTCGTCGTCGACGATGAGGACTCGGCCCCGCATCGTCCGGTTACCTTCAGCCACGCCCTGCTCCTTGCCGGTCCGGATTGTCGTGCGCGCCCGGCGGCTGCCGGTCGTACGCACTACGGATAGTGTCCCATTCCCGGGGTAGTGCACACGCCGGATCGCCGGGTGGACACCAGTTGCCGGCGGTTTGGACCGTCCGGGCTGTGATCATGGTGCACATTCGCCGCCCGGGACAACCCGGCGGGGGCCTTGGGAGGGAGGCACGGCATGCGGGACGACATCGGCGTCCGGGAGAGCTCCGCCGAGCCGCTGCGACCCTGGCTGCCCGCCGATCTGCTCGACAACGCCGCCCGGACCATCTCCGACAACAAGACCATCATGCTCGGTCTGCCGGTGCTGGCCGGCGTCGCGCTGACCGCCGTCCAGGCGCTGCTCACCCAGCTGACCGTGCCGGGCGGGATCAGCGGCTTCTTCGGCGCCGACGGCCCGCTCGAACAAGCCGGCGCGGCGGCGCTGGTGATCTACGCCGTCCAGCTGATCCTCTTCATCCTGGTCTCCAGCATGCTGTCCGGGATCATCGCGCTCGCCGCGGTCCGCAGCCAGCTCGCGCATCGGGTCGGGCCCAAGGAACTGCTGAGGCTGGTCCGCCCGTCCTTGCCGGCACTGGCCGCGGTGGGTCTTCTCCAGTCGCTCTCGCTCGTCCTGCTGATGGCCGGCTGGGGGCTCGCCGTCTTCGGCATCGGCGCCGGGACAGATGCCGCCATCTCGTCCGGCGCGGCCACCGGCATCGCTATTCTGCTGATCCTGGTCGGTGGCCTGTTGGCCATTCTGGTCGGTCTACGCCTCGTCCTGGCCGGGACAGTCGTCCTGATGGAAGGCAAGCACGCACCGGACATCGGGCTCTACATCCCCGTTCGGGTGGGGATCTGGGGCTCGCTCAGGCGGTCCTGGCGACTCGTGAAGGGCCGGTTCTGGCGCGTCTTCGGCATCCTGCTGTTCGCCGGTGTGGTCGTGAACATCGTCAGCTATGCCTTGCAGTACGGCATCACCACCTTGTTCCTCACCCTGGGTTCCTGGGCAGATGACAGCGACACCACCGGCGCGACGGTCGTCACCATCGTGGTCGGAGCCGCTGCTGTGGCCGCCACTGTCCTGACACTGGTCGCCAGCCTGGCTTTCATCGCCGCGGTCCAGGCACTGATCTATCTGGACCTCAGAGTCCGTCGTGAAGGGCTCGACCTCTGGATGCGCCCAGTTCTCAAACCAACGCAGCGGCAGGGCTGGTGATGTCCTGATGGAGCTGGATCCGTTGACGCGACTTGAACCACCGGTCGACATCAGCCGCAGCGACGCAGCCGCGGAGGCCGCCAAGGAGCTGTCCAAGCCGGTCTACGGTCAGGCGAGCGACGGCCTCATCTCCAGAGCCGTCAACAAGGTCATGGACTGGATAGCGGACCTCCTGGACAACATGGTCGGTACGTCGAGCAACGGTCACCTCGGCCTGGTCCTGCTGGTGCTGCTGTTCGCCCTGATCGTCGTGGTGGTCCTCTGGCGCGCAGGAGTCCTCCGTACTACGCGCAGCAACCCGCGTGCAGTCTTCGACACCGACAAGCCCCGTACTGCGTCTGCCTACCGCGAGCAGGCGGAGCAAGAGGCGGCTGCTGGTGACTACGCGGGCGCAGTACGGAGTCGCTTCCGTGCCTGCGTCGCGGAGCTCACCGAGCGCACTGTCCTCGACGAGCGGGCCGGGCGTACGGCGTACGAGGCTGTGGCGGATGCCGGCCGCGCAGTACCGGCTCTCAATGACGTGCTGCGGCCGGCTGCGCTCGTGTTCACGGAGGTTGTCTACGGCAACCGTCCCGGTACGCCGGAGCGGTATGCGCTCGTGGTCGCAGCGGACGAGGCTGCTCGCAAGGTGTCGACGCGGATGCTGGTCCAGGGATGAGTACGGCGACTACTGCGGTCGGGCGAAGTGGTGCGGAGAGCTGGCGGGTGCTGCGGCTGCCGCTGCTCATCACCGGCGTCGTCGTGCTGGGTGTCCTGGTGATGATGATCCTCACCGCGTCACGGACGTCGGGGCCGTTCAGTCCCGACTCTGCCGAGCCCACCGGCGCCAAGGCGCTCGCGGGTCTGCTGCAGAACCACGGCGTCGACGTGCTCGGCACGCAGGACCTGCAGGACGCGGTTGGTAGTGGCACCGACAGGACGCTGCTGGTCGCGCCGGGTGGTTCGCTGGATCGCTCCGGCTGGCAGCGGATCGCCGATGCGCACTGGAGCCACCTGGTGCTGGTGCGACCGAGTTACCTGGCGCTCGAGGTGCTGGCGCCCGGCGTACATGATGCAACTGCGACTCTGTCCAAGGGCAGTCGTGCGCCGGACTGCGAGCTGAAGGAGGCCGTGCAGTCGGGGACGGTGACGGTGGCGGGCACGTCGTACACGGCACCTGCATCGGCCAAGGCCTGCTACGGCGACGGGATCAACCACACGGTGGTCCGGCTCGAGAGCGAGGGCCGGATCGTCGACGTGATCGGATCACCACGGACGTTCACCAACGCGGAGCTGGCCAACGACGGGAATGCAGCACTCGCGCTGAACCTGATCGGCACGCACCTGGAGCTGGTCTGGTACCTCCCCCAGTTCGAGAACACCAGTACCTCCGCCAATTCGGACGGTCCGCCGTTGGTCCCGCCGGATGTCCGGTACGTCGCGTGGGCGCTCGCCTTCGCCGCGTTCGTCGTGGCGCTCTGGCGCGGCCGGCGACTCGGCCCGGTCGTCGCTGAACCACTGCCGGTCATCGTGCATGCCGCGGAGACCACCGAAGGCAGGGCGCGGCTCTACCGGCGTTCCCGCGCCAGGGACCGTGCTGCTGCCGCACTGCGCGAGTCGGCGATCGGCAAGCTGTACAAGGCGCACGGCATCCCGCGACGTGCCGAGCCGGCCGCTGTCGTCGCAACTGTTGCCGCTCGCACCGGTCGTGATCCGGCGATGCTGTACGAACTGCTCTACGGTTGGCCACCGGTCGACGACGCGGCCCTCATGTCTTTGTCCCAACAGCTCGACTTGCTTACCCAGGAGGTAAGACGCCCGTGACTGCTGAACCTGCCCAGGTGACTCCCGAGCGCGCTCGGCAAGCCTTGGTCGAGCTACGGACCGAGATCGGCAAGGCGGTGGTCGGCCAGGACACGGCTGTCACCGCACTGGTGCTCGCCCTGCTCTGCCGCGGCCACGTGCTGCTCGAAGGCGTGCCCGGTACGGCGAAGACGCTGATGGTCCGGGCGCTGTCGATGGCGATGCGACTGGACACCAAGCGGGTGCAGTTCACCCCGGACCTGATGCCTGGTGACGTCACCGGGTCCCTGGTGTACGACGCGAAGAGCAGCGAGTTCGAGTTCCGGCCCGGGCCGGTGTTCACCAACATCCTGCTCGCGGACGAGATCAACCGGACGCCACCGAAGACGCAGGCCGCCCTGCTGGAGGCGATGGAGGAGCGCCAGGTCACTGTCGACGGCACGCCTCGCAAGCTGCCTTCTCCTTTCGTGGTTGCCGCGACCCAGAACCCGATCGAGTACGAGGGCACCTATCCGTTGCCTGAGGCACAGCTGGACCGGTTCCTGCTCAAGGTGACGCTGGACATCCCGCCGCGCGATGCGGAGATCGCCGTACTGGCCCGGCACGCTCGTGGGTTCGACCCGCGTGATCTGGAGGCGGCTGGGTTGAGGCCTGTCGCCGGGCCCGAGGACCTGCTTGCCGGTCAGGCGGCGGTACGGCGGGTCGCAGTACGGGATGACGTGCTGGCTTATGTGGTGGACCTGTGTCGCGCTACCCGGCAGTCGCCGTCGCTGCAGCTCGGGGTGTCCCCACGTGGGGCTACTGCGTTGCTGGCGGTTGCGCGTGCTTGGGCATGGCTGTCGGGACGCGACTATGTGATTCCTGATGATGTGAAGGCGATGGCGCGTCCTTGCCTTCGGCATCGAGTACAGATCCGCCCCGAGGCCGAGCTGGAAGGCGTAACGGCGGACGCTGTGCTGGAGAGCGTGCTGGCTACTGTGCCGGTGCCCCGGTGAACTGATGGTTGTCACCGGGCGGGCTGGAGCGCTGGCCAGTCTTGGCGTGCTCTTTGTCGCACTGCTGATGCCGCGCTGGGGTGGTGTCGGTGTGGTGGTTGCTGTGGTGTTGCTGGTCTGCCTAGTGGACCTGTTGCTCGCTGGCTCGCCGCGGCGGTTGCAGTTGACGCGCGAGGGCGACACCGCAGTACGGCTTGGTGAGCAGGCTGTGGTGACGTTGCTGGTGGCGAATCCGGGGCGGCGGGTGCGCGGGCTGCTTCGGGATGCCTGGCCGCCTTCGGCCGGCGTACTGGATCCGCCGCACAAGCTTGACCTGCCTACTGGGGAACGGCGTCGGCTCACGACGCACCTGGTGCCGACCCGGCGTGGGGACCGGCAGGCCTATCGGGTGACTGTGCGGTCGATCGGGCCGCTGGGGTTCGCCGGCCGGCAGCGGTCACACATGGTGCCGTGGACTGTGCGGGCGTTGCCGCCGTTCAAGTCGCGCAAGCACCTACCGTCGCGGCTTGCCCGGTTGCGGGAGCTGGATGGCCGAACCGCCTTGCTGGTAAGAGGTCAGGGGACAGAGTTCGATTCGCTGCGCGACTACGTGCCGGGCGACGACGTCCGGAGCATCGACTGGCGGGCTACTGCGCGACGAGGCAGCGTCGTACTCCGTACGTGGCGACCCGAGCGAGACCGGCAGGTCGCCATCGTGATCGACTCCGGCCGGATGTCGGCTGGTCGCGTCGGCGATGCACCCAGGTTGGATCATGCGATGGACGCGGCGCTGCTGCTGGCCGCTCTCGCGACTCGCGCCGGCGACCGGGTTTCCTTGCTGGCTTGCGATTCACAGGTGCGCGCCGACGTACGACGGCCTGCTCCTGAGGACGTGCTGCCGTCCTTCGTCAACGCTCTGGCGAATGTCGATGCGGAGCTGGTCCAGACCGACTTCCGGATCGTGGTCTCCCAGGTGCTCGAGCGGCTGGGCCAACGCTCCCTCGTCGTACTGTTGACCGGTCTCGATCCCGCGGTCATCGAGGAGTCCCTGCTCCCCGTCATCGGCCCGCTGCTGCGCCGGCACGTCGTCGTCCTGGCCTCGGTCGCCGACCCCCGCCTCACCGCGATGGAGGCCGCCCGCTCCGACCTCATCGAGCTGTACGGCGCCGCCTCCGCCGCCCGCACGCGGCTGGATCGAGAACGAGTCACCGCCGTCCTCACCCGAGCCGGCGTCACCGTCGTCGACGAAGACCCCGACCACATCGCCCCGGCCTTGGCCGACACCTACCTCACCTTGAAAAAGTCCGGCCGGCTCTAACCATTCAGGTGGCAGGCGGTTTGGGGTTCGGGCGTGGCTGGGAGGACCGGGAGGAGGGTGGTTCGGCAGGTGGGTGCGATGGGGTTGCCGGCGGCTACTACCTGGCAGCGGGGGTGGAAGCGGCAGCCGGTGGGGATGCGGGTGGGGTCCGGGGGTTCGCCGGTGAGGACGATGCGTTCCGGGGACTCGGGGAGGACCGAGAGGAGCGCCTGGGTGTAGGGGTGCTGGGGAGATCGCAGGACCTCTTCGGTGCGGCCGGACTCGACGATGCGGCCCAGGTACATGACGGCGACCCGGTCGGCGATGTTCCACGCCAGGCCCAGGTCGTGCGTCACCACCAGGGCCGAGAGGCCGAGGTCGTCACGGAGGCGGAGCAACAGCGCCAGGATCTCGCCGCGGACGGAGGCGTCGAGGGAGGCGACCGGTTCGTCGGCGACGAGGACTTTCGGGTTCAGGGCAAGGGCTCCTGCGATGACGACTCGTTGCCGTTGGCCGCCGGACAGTTCGTGGGGGTAGCGGAGGAAGAAGCGCTCCGGCGGTCGCAGACCCGCTCGGGACAGGGCTTCGGCGACGACCTCCTCCTCGTCCGGGAGGCCATGGATTCGGGGGCCTTCGGCAACTGCTTCGTAGACGGTCTGGCGGGGGTTGAGGGAACCCATCGGGTCCTGCAGCACCAGTTGGACCTGGCGGCGGTAGGCCTTCAGCGCGCGCGAGCGGTAGCTGAGCGGCGTACCGGCGTACGAGATCTGGCCTGAGGTGGGGCGTTCGAGGCCCAGCAGGGTGCGGGCGAGGGTGGTCTTGCCGCAGCCGGATTCGCCGACCAGGGCGACGATCTCGCCGTCCCCGATGGACAGGTTCACGCCGTCGACGGCGCGCGCCCGGCGGCCGTGCGAGGCGAACTCGACCGACAGCTCCGTTGCCTCTAGCACGCATCCTCCTCAACCAGTACGCAGGCCGCCGTACGCCGGTCGTCCACTCGCCGGAGGTCGATCGGATTCGTCGAGCAGGTGTCGAGCGCGACCGGGCAGCGCGGGTGGAAGGAGCAACCGGTCGGAAGCTGCATCGGGTCCGGTGGATCCCCGGGAAGGCCTTGCGGGGCGAGCCGCGAGGCCGGATCGCCGACCGTCGGGAAGGCGGCCGCGAGCGCCTGGCTGTAGGGGTGCCGGAAGGTGTCATCCGAAGGACCGGTCTCGACCACGCGTCCGGCGTACATGACCGCCAGCCGGTCGCAGGTGTCGGCCAGCACGGACAGGTCGTGCGAGATCATCAGCAACGAGATCCCCTGCGACGCGATCAGGTCCTTGATCAAGGTCAGCATCTGCGCCTGGACCATCAGGTCGAGCGCGGTGGTCGGCTCGTCGGCGATGATCAACTGAGGCTCGCAGGCAAGCGCCATCGCAATCATCACCCGCTGCCGCTGGCCACCGGACACCTCGTGCGGATAGCTGCGCGCACGCCAGGCCGGTAGTCCGACCTGTTCCAGCAACTCCACGACCCGTCGGCGGGCCTTGTCGGGCGTGGCGAGTTTGTGGACGAGAAGCGGCTCGGCGATCTGGTCGCCGATCCGCTGCACCGGATTGAGGCCGTGCTGCGCGCCCTGGAAGACGATCGACGCCTCGGCCCAGCGGACCGCTCGCAGCCGTCCCCAGTTCATCGTCAGCACGTCCTCGCCGCCGAGCAGGATCCGGCCACTGACCCGCGCGTCGCGAGGGAGCAATCGCAGCAGGGCAAGGGCAAGAGTGGACTTGCCGGAGCCCGACTCGCCGACGACGCCCAGGGCCTCACCCGGCGCCAGGGCAAGGGAGACACCCCGTACTGCGGGAACCTCGCCGGCCGCGATCCGGTAGGTGACGGACAGGTCGTCCAGCTCGAGCAGAGTCATCACGCCGCCCTGCGGAGTCGCGGATTGAGCACGGATTCCAGCGCCCGGCCGCAGAGCGTGAAGGCCAGTACGACGATCACGATGCAGAGTCCGGGAACGAGGATGTACCACCAGGCGCCGGAGGTGGCTGCGCCCCAGTCGTAGGAGCCGCGCAGCATGGTGCCCCAGGAGGTCTTGTTCGCGCTGACCCCGAGGAACGCCAGCGTGGACTCGGTGACGATCGCGCTCGCCACCTCGAGCGTAGTACTTGCCAGGAGCAACGGTGCGACATTGGGCAGTACGTGCCGGGTGGTGATGTGCCAGTGCCCGCCACCCAATGCCTGCGAGCGTTCGATGTAGGGACGCGCCTCGACGGCCAGCGTCTGCGCGCGGATCAGCCGCGCCGTGGACGGCCAGGAAGTGACGCCGATCGCCGCGATGATGGTGACCGTGCTGCCGCCGAGGATCGCGGCCAGCACCAGCGCGGTGACCAGCGACGGCAGCACCAGGAACCAGTCGGTCACCCGCATCACGACGGCACCGATCCAGCCGCGGAAGTGTCCGGCGGCGATCCCGAGGACGGTGCCGATCACCATGCTGAGCAGCGCCGCGAGGAATCCGATCAGCAGCGACGTCCGCGATCCCCACCAGATCATCAGCAGCACCGAACGGCCCGACTCGTCCGTACCGAGCGGGTCGTGCCAGTTCGGTGGCGCCAGCTTGGCCCCGGTGCCGCTGACCACGTTCGTCACCCCGGCGTCGATGAACAGCGGCGCGATCACCGCCAGCAGCACCGCGGCGACCAGGACGACCAGACCGGCGACCCCGGCCTTGTGGGTCCGGAAGGATGCCCAGAAACGCCCGAAAGCAAGGCGTCTGCGGGTCCAGGTGATGCTCATGCCGACCTCACCCTCGGGTCCAGCAGGTGGTAGACCACGTCGGCCAGCGTGTTCATCAGGATCACCGACACCGTGATCAGCAGGAACGTGCCCTGCATCAGGGTGAAGTCCGGCACCCGAATCGCCTCGTAGAACAGCTGCCCGAGCCCCGGCCAGCTGAAGATCGCCTCGACCGTGACGGCACCACCGACCACGAAGCCGATCCGCATGAACACCAGCGTCACCGTCGGCAGCAGAGCATTCGGTACTGCGTGCCGGCGGCGAATCTCGTCGTCGCGCAAACCCTTTGCGCGCGCGGTGGTCACGTAGTCCTGGCCCACCTCGTCGATCACCGACGAGCGCATCACCAGCAGGTACTGCGCGTACACGACGGCCACCATCGTCAGGCAGGGCAGCACCATGTGCTTCGCGACGTCAAGCACGTAAGCGAAACCGGACGGCGCATCCACGCTCTCGATCCCCCGGGTCGGGAAGATCCCGGGGATCGGACCGATCCCTGCCGCGAACACCATCAACAGCAGCAGACCGAGCCAGAACGTCGGCACGGACCACAGCACGAGCGAGATCCCGGTGGAGATCTTGTCGAAGCGGCTGCCCGGTTTCCAGCCCGCCCGGGCGCCCTGCCAGATCCCGAGGCTGACGGCCAGCACCAGCGCGGTACCGGTGAGCAGCAGGGTCGCGCCGATCCGCTCACCGATCAGGTCGAGCACCGGCCGCTTGTACTCGTAGGAGACGCCGAGGTCGAGATGCACGGTCTGGTTGACGAAATGGACGAACTGCTCGAGCAACGACTTGTCCAGGCCGAGCCGGTGCCGCTCCAGGTCGAGCTGCTCCGGCGTCATGTTCCGGCCTTGCGCGAGCGCCCGGACGGGATCGCCCGGAAGCAGCCGGAAGGCGAAGAAGGTCGCGACGATGACCATCGCGATACTGAGCAGCGCCCCGCCCACCTTGGCGACGGCGTACCGCAGTACGCCGTGCCGGACGGGGCGCTCCTCGATCGCCTCTGCCGCGGGTTGCGCGACGGTCATCGGCTCGCCCGCGAGAGTCCGGTCATTCGCGGTCGTCCGCGACGGCTTGGCGACGGCGGACCAGCAACAGCGCCGCTGCCGCCAGGACGACGACACCGGCACCGAGGCCGACGTACAGGCCCGTGTTCGAGCCACTGTCGGCAGCGCCGTCCTTGGACACCGCTTCCAGCGTGTAGAACGGCCAGTAGCCGCTGCCGCCGTACAGCATGCCCTTGTCCTCGGGGATCGGCGTGATGCTGGCGATCCGGTCCTTGCGGTAGCCCTCCAGGTCGTTCGGGTAGTAGAGGGCGATCACCGGTGCGTCGGTGTAGAGCCGCTCCTCCATCTGCTTGATGATCCCGGCGCGCTTCGGCCGGTCCAGCTCTTTCAGCTGCTGCTGATAGAGCGCCTCGTACTGCGGGTCGCAGTAGAACGATTCGGTACCGCCACCCTTGCCGTCTGCCGTCGGACGCCGGCTGCACAGGTGGGTCGCCAGCACTTCCTCCGGATCCGGGTTCACCGACCAGCCGCTGATGGCGAGGTCGAACAACGCCGTCGTACCGGTCTCCTCGGTGAACTTGCTCGAGTCGAGCCGCTTCGTGGTCAGCGTGATCCCGACCTCCTTGAACCAGCCCGTCAGGTACTCGGCGAGCTTGTCCTCGATCGGTGTATCGGTGTGGATGCTGAACCGGAACTGCAGTTTGCGCGACCCGTCCGGCATGGTCCGGATGCCGTCGGCGCCTTTCTTATAGCCGGCGTCGTCGAGGATCTTGTTGGCCTTGGCAACATCGTGGCTGACCTTCTCGGCCCCGGTCGCCGACCAGAAGAAGTCCTTGTACATCGGCGGCACGATCGAGCCGTCGGCCGGCACCGCGAGCCCGTTCTGGACCTCGTCGACCAGCTTCTGCTTGTCGATCGCGTAGTGCAGCGCCTGCCGGACCCGCTGGTCCTTCAGCGCCGGATGCCCGTCGCCGATCGGCTTGTTGTCGCTGGTGGTGGCGCCGAGGTTGACCTGCAGGTACGACGCACGCCGCCCCTGGGTGTTCCACTGGACGATGTTGGGATCACCCTTGAGCGCCTCGAAGTCCGGCGGCGCGAGCCGGCCGATCAGGTCGATGTCGCCCTTCTTCAGCCCGACGATCGCCGCGGCCGGGTTGTCGTAGAAGATCACCTGCAGTTCGTCGATCTTCGGCGCACCCCGCCAGTAGTTCGGGTTGGCCTTCAGCTTCACGTACTGGTCCTTCTTCTGCTCCACCGCGATGTAAGGCCCACTCGTGACGGCCGGGAAGTCGTCGGCCTCGTACTTCGCGATGTCGCCGACCTTCTCCCAGACGTGCTTGGGCATGATCGGGACCGGGTTGTCCAGCATCGACGCCTGCGGGGACTTCAACTTGATGGTCAGGTCCTGGCCGGCCGCGGTCACACCGGCGAAGTTCTCCACCGCCGGTCCGTTGGCGGTCTTCGCGCCGTCGTCGGTCATCATCTTGGTGAAGGTCCAGGCGGCATCGTCGGCGGTGATCGGCTGGCCGTCGGACCAGTTCGCCGTACGGATCTTGAAGGTCCAGGTGAGGCCGTCCGGTGAGGTGGTCCAGGACTCGGCCAGGTCCGGACTCGGCTTCAGCGTCTTCACGTCCGGCACGGTCAGGAAGCCGTACATCCAGCGGTGGATCGACGACGACACCAGCCGGACGGCCAGGAACGGGTTCATCGAGTCCATCGCCTGGGTCGCGCCGACCCTGATCACCTTGGGCGCGGCGGGCTCGGCGGCCGCTGCCTGCCCGGGGAGTCCGCCCAGTGCCAGCAGCCCCATCGCCGCCAGCACGCTGCACCATTTCCGCATCCGCCCCACGCACCTTCCGCCCTGGTGTGTTTAGGGAGAAACCCACACCACCGAGCGGGGTCGCGTCAACGATTTACCTAGATCTGTCACATTTCCGTTGTTTCCCAACGGCTCTAGTGCCTGGCGTTGCGGGACCAGACGAAGCAGTAGACGCCGAAACAGGCGAAGCCGATCGCGATCAGGGTCAGCAGGACCGAGCCGAACGGCTGGTCCTTGAGCGTGCGCAGCGCGGTGTCCAGGCCACCTGCCTTGCCCGGGTCGTAGTCGATCGCGGCCCAGGCGAGCAGCGCGCCGGTGATGATGAGCGCCGGTCCCTTGGCCGCGTAGCCGAGCCGGCCGAGCAGGATGGCCGACCTCGGGACGCCGCCGGCGAGGTCCTCGGTGAACTTCTTCGTCCAGGCCTTGTAGATCTGGTAGGCGCCGACGACCACGATGACCAGGCCGACGACGACGATCAGGACGCGGCCCGGACCGTGCGCCATCACGCGGGCAGTCATCGCCTTCTGACCGCCTCCACCACCGGAACCGATGGCGAGCTTCAGCGCGCTGATGCCGAGCACGAGATAGACGAGGCCGCGTCCGAACGACTGGACCTTCTTCTGCATCTTCTGGTGCCCGTAGACGAGTTCCAACGCCCGCCAGATCACCAGCGCGAACAGACCGATCGCGACGATCCAGAGCAGCACCGTCCCGAACGGCTTGCTCGCGAGTTCCTGCAGGGCTCCTTGCTGGGAGGCCTGCTCGGACGTCCCGCCCCAGGCGAGTTGCAGGGCGATCCAGCCGATGAGCAGATAGACGACGCCGTACGCGATCAGGCCGACCGTGATCGACACGTCGTACAGGCGGCTGTTCTGGGCTTGCTGGGCGGTCCTCATGGCAGCACCGGTACCCGGCGGGCAAACTCTCAGGCGGAAACGGGTGCCGTCGCCTCGCGGTCGGCTTCTTCGACGTCGCCGTACTCGCCGGCCTTGAAAGCTCGCCGCCCGAGGGTCCAGACGTAGACGAAGAACCCGACCTCGACCAGGACCCCGATCCCCACCCGTACTGCGGTCGGCAGCCCGGACGGTGTCACGAAGGCCTCGATCATGCCGGTGATCAGCAGGACGACAGCGAGCCCGATCGCCATCCCGACCGTCGCGCGACCGGTCTGGGCGAGCGCCTGCATCCGGGTCCGTGGACCCGGTGCTATCCACGACCAGCCGAGCCGCAACCCGGCCGCGCTCGCGACGAAGACCGCGGTCAGCTCGAGCAGACCGTGTGGGGTGATCAGGCCGAAGAACACATCCGACTTGTGATGGCTGATCATCACACCGGCCACCACGCCGAGGTTCTCCGCGTTGCTCCACAGCACGAACATCGTCGGGATCAGCAGCACGCCGACCGCAAGCACAGCGGCCGAGATGGTGGCGTTGTTGATCCACACCTCCAGCGCGAAGTCCTGGGCCGGATTCTCGGAGTAGTAGCTGGCGAAGTCCTTGTCGACCAACTGCTGGATCTGCGCCGGCGTACCGACCGAGTCCAGCAGCTCCGGGTGCGCGATGATCCGCCATGCCATCCAGGCGGCCACTGTGTAGAACAGCAGTCCGATCGTGAGCCACCAGCGACGTGAGGCGTACAGGGCAGCCGGGAAGCTCACCAGGAAGTACCGGGAGATGTCACGCCAGACAGGAGCCTGTACGCCGGTGACAGCACCTCTGGCGTCGGCAATGAGCCCCGACAAGCGCCCTACCGTCACCGGGTCGGCTCCGCCTGCCCGTAGTGCTGAGAGATGAGTCCCGACGCGCTGGTAAAGCAGCACGAGCTCGTCGGCCTCGGTGCCGGTCAGACGCCGCTGCCTGCGAGTCAGATGAGCCAGTCGATCCCACTGAGGCTGATGAACCGACACGAACGCCTCTACGTCCATCTGCCCCCTCCAATCGGTCCTGGCTAGAGGGAGTCTCCCTTACTCCGGGGTCGAAGGCACGCAGCGCCCCTAGACTGACCGGCAAGGAGGGAGGCATCTTGTCTCAGCTGGTTACGGGGGAAGCTGTCGTCCTCCAGGTGCGGATCGCACGGATGCCTACCCGTGCCCTCGCCTGTGCGATCGACGTGGTCATCCAGAGCATCGTGCTGGGCATCCTGCTCACCACGCTGTTCGGCTTCCTGATCGGTGGTGCCAGTGAGGCGCTTGGAGTCGCTCTCGTCTTCGTAGTACTGCTGCTGGTGCTGGTCGGCTACCGCGTGGTGATGGAGACGCTCACCCGCGGACGGACGCTCGGCAAGCTGATGCTGGGGCTCAAGGTGGTCCGCGACGACGGCAGCTCGATCCGGTTCCGGCATGCGCTGGTCCGGACCCTGCTGTGGTTGTTCGTCGACTTCGCGCCGTGGTTCGCGGGCAGTCCGGGCATCGTGGCGAGCCTGATGAACAAGCAGGGCAAGCGGATCGGTGACATCGTCGCCGGGACCGTGGTGATTCGCGAACGGCACCAGCCGATGGCGTCGCCGCCGCTGTTCGTGCCGGGGCATCTGGTGCAGTGGGCGCAGTCGCTGGAACTCTCGCGGCTGTCCGACGAGCTGGCGAACACCGCCCGTGAGTACCTGGCCCGCTACACCGAGCTGGAGCCGGAGGCGCGGATCGCGCTCGGGGACGCGCTCGCCCACCGGATGGCGGAGCTGACCGCGCCGGCACCACCGATACAGCTCGTGGCACCGGCGTTCCTGTCCGCAGTACTGGCCGAACGCCGCCGCCGCGAACTGGCCCGGCTCGCCATCCAAGGCCCGCGCTTCGCCCCCCACACCGGCCCGTTCGGCACCGCCTACGCCCCACCCAACCCCTACGGCACCACCCCAGTCCCGCACGCCAGTACGCCGTACGCCCGGCAGCCCGCGGTACCGCAAGCTGAGCCCACAAAGGTGAACGCCCAGGGCTGGCACGCACCGGGCAGCGAACCCGATCAGTGGTCCTGACGTCCGACCGACTGACAACGCGAAGGCGCCCCGCGAAGCTCGCGGGGCGCCTTCCTTGCGTACGTCGTACCGGAGAAACTCAGTAGCGGTAGGCGTCCGACTTGTACGGGCCTTCGACGGGGATGCCGAGGTATTCGGCCTGCTCCTTGGAGAGCTCCGTCAGCTTGACGCCGAGGGCGTCGAGGTGGAGGCGGGCGACCATCTCGTCGAGGTGCTTGGGCAGCACGTAGACGTCGGTCGGGTACTCGCTGGTCTTCGCGAACAGCTCGATCTGCGCCAGCACCTGGTTGGTGAACGAGTTCGACATCACGAACGACGGGTGCCCGGTGGCGTTGCCGAGGTTCAGCAGCCGGCCCTCGGACAAGATGATGATGGTGTGCCCGTCGGGGAACCGGAACTCGTCGACCTGCGGCTTGATGGTGACCCGCTCGACCCCGGCGGTCTTGTACAGGCCGGCCATGTCGATCTCGTTGTCGAAGTGACCGATGTTGCCGACGATCGCCTGGTGCTTCATCTGCGCCATGTGGTCGGCGGTGATGACGTCCTTGTTGCCGGTGGTGGTGACGAAGATGTCGGCGATCCCGACGACGTCCTCCAGCGTGGTGACCTGGTAGCCGTCCATCGCCGCCTGCAGCGCGCAGATCGGGTCGATCTCGGTCACGATGACCCGGGCGCCCTGGCCGCGCAGCGACTCCGCGCAGCCCTTGCCGACGTCGCCGTACCCGCAGACGACCGCGACCTTGCCGCCGATCAGTACGTCGGTGGCCCGGTTGATGCCGTCGATCAGCGAGTGCCGGCAGCCGTACTTGTTGTCGAACTTCGACTTCGTCACCGAGTCGTTGACGTTGATCGCCGGGAACAGCAGCGCGCCGGTCTTGTGCATCTCGTACAGCCGGTGCACGCCGGTGGTGGTCTCCTCGGTGACGCCCTTGATGCCGGCCCCGATGGTGGTCCAGAGCTGCGGGTCTTCCTTCAGCGTCCGGGTCAGCGTCGCGAGCACGACGCCGTACTCCTCCGACTCCGCGGTCGACGGGTCCGGAACGGCGCCCGCCTTCTCGAACTCGGTGCCCTTGTGGACGAGCATGGTGGCGTCGCCGCCGTCGTCGAGGATCATGTTCGGGCCGTCAGCACCCGGCCACTTGAGCGCCTGCTCGGTGCACCACCAGTACTCCTCCAGCGTCTCGCCCTTCCAGGCGAAGACGGGGACACCGGCGGGAGCGTCGGCGGTACCGTTCGGGCCGACGACGACCGCGGCGGCCGCGTGGTCCTGGGTGGAGAAGATGTTGCACGAGACCCAGCGCACCTCGGCGCCGAGCGCCGTCAGCGTCTCGATCAGGACGGCGGTCTGGATGGTCATGTGCAGTGAGCCCATGATCTTCGCGCCGGCCAGCGGCTTGCTGTCGCCGTACTGCGCGCGCATCGCCATCAGGCCGGGCATCTCGTGCTCGGCGAGCCGGATCTCCTTGCGACCGAACTCGGCGAGTCCGAGATCTGCCACCTTGTAGTCGAACGTCATGCGGTGCCGCTCCCTTGAGGGTGTCGGTTGAGGTCAACGGGGTCGAGCCTAGGGGTCCGGCGGGTGGGGAAGGGCCCGGAAGGGGCTTTCCTGACACCGAAATGTCAAGATTGGTGTCATGCGGATCACTGAGGCAGCCCGGAGCCTGGGGACCACCCCCCGGATGTTGCGCTATCGCGAGGCGCTCGGACTGCTCCCCCGCTCCCGCAGCAGCCGCGGTTCGCAGCGCCAGTACGACGCCCGCGACCTCGCCGCGGTCAGGCTCGCGCTCGAACTGGAACACCGGTACGACGTGACGCCGGCCGCCCTCGCCTTCGCGCTCCGGGCACTGGCCGAGCCCTCCGTCGCCGCCGACCTCCGCAACCTCGGCTACCGCACCGGCCGGCTGTCCACCCCGCCCAGCCCCGCCGAGATCGACCGCGAACGCGCCCTGCACTGGCTAGGCCGCTCCGGCGTCCTCCCACCCCCGCAGAACCGCCCCCGCTGAGCCCACGATCAGGCGGTGCTCATCCTGGGGCGTTGGTTGAAGGCGCCTCGGTAGGCGGCCGGGGTCATGCCGATCTGCCGGCTCAGGTGCTGACGGAGCGACTCGCCGGACCCGAGGCCGCTCCGGCGTGCCACATGGTCGACGGTGAGATCGGTGGTCTCCAGCAGTTCGCGGGCCCGCAGCAGCCGTTGCTGGAGCAGCCATTGGAACGGCGTCACACCGGTTTCGGTGGTGAACCGGCGGGTCAGGGTCCGCACGCTGACCTGGGCCCGGCCGGCCAGGTCCTGCAGGGAGATCGGCAGATCCAGATGCTGCAGAGCCCAGATGCGGGCCGCATCCAAGGAAGAGTCTGTCTTCGCCGGTAGTGGGGTCTGCACGAACTGGGCCTGGCCGCCGTGGCGCACTGGGGTGACGACAGCCGCGCGGGCTGCCGCGTTGGCCACGGCCGCGCCGTAGTCGGAGCTGATCAGGTGCAGGCACAGGTCGATCCCGGCGGCCGAACCCGCACCGGTGACGATCGGTCCGTCCTCGGCGAACAGCCGGTCGGCGTTCACCTGCACCGAAGGAAAGGCGCGTTGCAGTTCGTCTGCCAGAGCCCAGTGCGTGGTGGCAGCACGGCCGTCGAGGAGCCCGGCCTGGGCGAGGACGAAGGCGCCGCTGCAGATCGACGCAACGCGCTTGCCCGCGGCAGCCGCCTCCCGTAAGGCGTCGAGCACCGCCGGATCGGCGTCATGCCGGCTGGCAGTCGAGGGAACGATGACCGTGTCCGCCACCGCGACTGCTTCCAGGCCGTGCCGGATCACCACCTCGATGCCACCGGAGGCGGCGACAGTCCCGGGCACGGCAGTGCACACCGTCACCTCGTAGCCGGGGCTGCCGTCGACGTTGGCAGCGCCGAGCAGCGTCGACGGCATCGACAGGTCGAAAGGCTTGACCGCAGGGACGGCCAGGACGGCAACACGATGCATGGCTAGATCCTTGGGCTTCGTGGCTTTCAGGCCACTGACTCTACCCCGCGTCCACAGGACAGAGTGGCTTCACTATCTGAGCGAAGACGGAGAGAACCTCATGACTGAATCAGTCGTCATCGGTGCCGGCGCGACCGGAGTCGCGACCGCCCGGCAACTGGCCGACAGCGGGCAGCGGGTCCGCCTCATCACCCGCAGCGGCAGCGGCCCGGACCGCCCGGGCATCGAACCGATCGCTCTGGACGCGGGCCGCACGGACGAACTGGCCGAGGCCCTCACCGGCGCGCGCACGGTCTACAACGCTGCGATGACCGCCTACCACACCTGGCCGGAGACCATGCCGCCGCTGTTCGCCTCGATCCTCGCCGCCACCGAGCGGGCCGGGGCCGACTACGTGATGCTCGGCAACCACTACGGCTACCAGCAGACCATCGAGCCGCTCACCGAGCTCACCCCGATGCTTCCGACCACCCGAAAGGGCCGGGTGCGGGCCGAACTCTGGCGGCAGGCCAAGAGCGCTCATGACGACGGGCGGCTGCGGGTCACCGAAGTACGGGCCGGTCAGTACTTCGGTCCGGGCGCGGTCTCGGCGTTCACCTTGCTGGTCGCGCCCCGGGTCCGCGAGGGTGAGCTGGCTCTTGTCCATGGCAACCCCGATGCGGCGCATTCGTTCTCGTACACCGAGGACGTCGCAGCGGCCCTTGTCGCGGTCAGTGCTGACGAGCGGGGCTGGGGACGGGCCTGGCACGCGCCGGTCATCACCACAACCGTCCGCCAGGCCGCAACCGAATTCGCCGAACTCCACGGCGCGCCCGAACCCCGGTTGGAGTCGCTGACCGAACGGGATCTGGCGCTGTTGTCCTTCACCGATCCGCTCTGGCGGGAGTTCGCCGAGATGAGCTACCAGTCCGAGCGCCCGTTCGTGGTGGACGACAGGGCTATCCGCGACACTTTCGGACTCAAGCCGTCGACCCTCCGTGAAGCACTCGTTGCCTGATCAGTGCGCCGGTGCTTCGGGGACGGCGGGGCGGGCGTCGGGGGTGTGGTTCTCGCTGTAGATGTCTGGCTCGAGGTAGATCTGCTGGGCCATCGGTTCGGTGGCCCGGATGGCTCGTTCCGCGGCGTCGATGGTTTCCGCGATGGTGGCGGCGTCGGCGCCCGGAGCGACCGCCAGCTTGGCGGCGACCAGGATCTCCTCGGGGCCGAGGTGCAGGGTCTTGATGTGGATCAGGCGCTGGACGCCGGGGACGCCCTCGATGGCGGTGACGATGTGCGACTGGACCTCGCGGGTGGCGGACTCGCCGAGCAGCAGCGACTTCATCTCGATCGCCAGGAAGATCGCGACGGCGACCAGCAGGGCACCGATCGCCATCGAGCCGAGGCCGTCGAAGATTCCGTTGCCGGTGGCAAGCGTCAGGACGACACCGATCAGCGCCAGCACCAGGCCGGTGAGCGCGGCGAAGTCCTCGAGCAGGATGACCGGCAGCTCAGGAGCCCTTGCGTTGCGGACGAAACGCGTCCACGACACCGACCCGCGCAACTTGTTCGCCTCGATGATCGCGGTCCGGAACGACAGCGACTCCATCACGATCGCGGCCAGCAGGACGGCGACCGGCACCCACTTCCAGTGCTCGATCGCGTGCGGCTCGTGCACCTTGTGGTAGCCCTCGTAGAGCGCGAACAAACCACCGACGCTGAACAGCACGATCGCCACGATGAAGGAGTACACGTACCGCTCGCGGCCGAAGCCGAACTGATGCAGCTCGTCGGCCTCGCGCTTGGCCCGCTTCGCGCCCACCAGCAGCAGCACCTGGTTGCCCGCGTCGGCGAGCGAGTGGATCGCCTCGGCCAGCATCGACGCGGACTGGGTCAGCCCCCAGGCGGCGAACTTCGTGACCGCGATACCGGTGTTCGCCAGCAGCGCCGCTACGACGGCCTTGTTCCCGCCACCTGCCATGTTCGGTGATCCTCCAACGCGATGAGTCAGCCAGTGGACACGACGAACGCCGTGCCGGGACCCCGCAGATTACAGGGTCCTTCGGGTCCGGACAGAAACGCGGACTGTCCCGCGGACAACGGCACGATGTCTTCGGTGCCCTCAGCACCGACCGTCACCGTTCCCTCAACACACGCGACGATCCGCGGCCCGTCGGCCGGCACCCGGAACGGCCCGACCGACGGCTCCGCGCGGCGGACGGCGAAGTACTCACAGCCGGTCTCGTACGCCGTGACGCCCGGCGCCACCTCGACACCGTGCAGCACCGGCGAGTCCAGCGGCTCGAAGTCCACCACCGAAACGAGCTCCGGTACGTCGACGTGCTTGCGGGTGAGCCCACCTCGCAACACGTTGTCCGAGTTGGCCATCACCTCGAACCCGGAGCCGTGCAGATACGCGTGGACGTTCCCGGCCGGCAGATAGACCGCCTCGAACCGTTCCAGCCGAACCCGGTTCAGCAGCAACGCGGCCAGTACGCCGGGGTCGTCGGGGAAGTCAACGCAGAGCTTCTCGAGCGTCTCGACCTCCAACGCCCACTCAGCACCGTCGTACCGGCGGCAGGCCTCTTCCAAGGCGGCGATGAGCGGCCGGATCGAGTCCCGGTCGTCGCTCATGAAATGCGTGAACGCCTCTCGCAGCTCGCCCTTGCCCAGCAGATCAGCAAGGTCCTGCAACTCCGGAGCTCCGAGCGCCTCCAGCAGAGCGATGCTGCGGCCCAACGGGCGGAAGCCGACCAGCGCGTCGAAAGTGCCGAGCGCGATCAGGATCTCCGGCTTCGGCCAGGAGTCCTTGTAGTTCCGGTCAGCCGCGTCGCGCGGAATCCCGGCCGCCTCGTCCCGCGCATACCCGTCGATGGCCTGCGCCCGCGATGGATGCGCCTGGATCGACAACGGCTGCTCAGCCGCGAGCAGCTTCGCCAGGAACGGGAACCGCCCCTCGAAGGTGGCAGCCGTTGCAGCACCCAGTACGCCGGACGGGTCGGCCGACACGAGCTGATAGAGCGACTCGCCGCGGACCAGGGAGGACGCCGACTCGTGTGCGCCCATCCACATCTCAGCTTGCGGATTTCCGTCCGGTTCGACGCCGAGCAACTCAGGGAGCGCGGTCCGCGACCCCCAGGCGTAGTCCCGGATGGTGTTCTGCAGGCGAGCTACCACGCCGGGTCCTCCGCGGGGTTGCCGGGCACCGCAGGAGCGTCCTCGCGCGGCGTACCGTAACGGCCGAGCCCGATCCCCAGGTACGCCGCCGCGTAGCGACCGTGCTGCGTCAGGGCGGCGTAGCGAGCCACGTCGGTGCCCTTGGCCTGGGTCACCACATGCACCCGGACCTCGTGCCGCTCAGCCTTCTCCTGCAGCTTCCGCTGGGTCTCCATGACGCCCTCGTCACCTGCTCCGTCGTCCAGGATGACCAGGCCGGGCCGGAGCTCTTCCTGCTTGTCCGCGAACGGGTCCGCGAAGACGTCGCGCGGCGGCTGGCTCGCCAGCACCGGCAGGAGATGCCCTGCGTCCGCAGCAAGCGCCGGGCGACCACTGGCAAGGCGCATGGCCTCCACGACACGACGTGCCGCACGGGCGGCCAGCACTGAGCCACCCCAGACCAGCGGGAGCGCGTCGGCGAGCATCAGCGACAGGTCCTTGGCAGGGTTCGACGCGACGTCGTTGTTGGGTGAGCAGTCGATCGCTACCTGGTCCAGCATCGCTGCGACCGCATCTGCATCTACTGCAGGCCCTAGCTCCAACTGGTGCAGACCCTGCAGTACTGCGACAGCAGCGGCGAGCTGGTCGTCCGACTGCGACGGCAGCCGGATCGCGTGCCGGGAGCCGGCCGACGCCTGCGCGACGGGCGAGTTCTCCGGCGAGGCGACCATCAGCCCGCATCCTCGACGTACGGCCTCGGAAGCCGCCGACATCGCGCCGAAGTCTTCCGACGTCCCGCCGAGCACGATCACCAGGTCGAGCGGACCGGTCCAGCCCGGTAGACCGGGGCCGGGCCAGGCCACGAACGGCACCGGGCAGACGGGTTCGAGGACGGCCCGCACCAGGCGCGCGTCGCGACCGGCGGCGACGATCGCGCGTGGCCGGAAGCCGTCCGTGGCCAGGCCGGCCAGCACCTCGGAGGAGAACTCGATCTCGGCCCGGACCCGTGCGCCGGCACCGGCCAGCCGGCGCAGCAGGTGATCGGTCGCCTGCAGCGCCGCGGGGTCGTCCAGCCGCGAGTCGTCGAAGAAGCTCATGCCTGCGAGTTCTCCTGGCGGGTCTCGCGGGCCTCGTCGATCAGCAGTACCGGGATGTCGTCGCGGACCGGGTAGGCCAGCGCGCAGGTGGCGTTGGTGCAGATCAGCTCGTTCGCCTCGTCGTCCACCCGGAACTCCGAGCGGCACTTCGGGCAGACCAGGATGCTGAGCAGATCGGGGTCGAGATTCACAGCCATCAGTTCTTCTCCTCCACCGGTGCACCGGTGATCAGGGCCAGTACTTCGTCCCGGACACGCTCCATCGTGGCGGCGTCCCCGGCTTCGACGTTCAACCGCAGCAGCGGCTCGGTGTTCGACGCACGCACGTTGAACCACCAGTCGCCGGCGTCCACGGTCAGACCGTCCAGATGGTCAACGGTAATCCCGTCGGAGCCGGAGTAGGTGTCTTCGATCGCCGCGACTGTCGCGGCCGCGTCCTCGACCCGGCTGTTGATCTCGCCGGACGCTACGTAGCGCTCGTAGACGGCGAACAGTTCACTGGCCGGCCGGTCCTGCTCACCGAGCGCCGCGAGCACGTGCAGTGCCGCGAGCATGCCGGTGTCGGCGCGCCAGAAGTCCCGGAAGTAGTAGTGCGCCGAGTGCTCGCCACCGAAGACGGCGTCGGTCTCGGCCATCTTCTGCTTGATGTAGGAATGCCCGACCCGCGCGCGCACCGGCGTACCGCCGTGCTCGGCAATCAACTCGGGGACGGCCTTGGAGGTGATCAGGTTGTGGATCACCGCGGAGCCAGGATGCTTGGCAAGCTCCCGTACGGCGACGGCGCCGGTGACCGCACTCGGCGAGATCGGCGCGCCCTTCTCGTCCACCACGAAGCAGCGGTCGGCGTCACCGTCGAACGCGAGCCCGAGATCGGCACCCTCGGCGACGACCCGCGCCTGCAGGTCGACCAGGTTCTTCGGGTCCAGCGGGTTCGCCTCGTGGTTGGGGAAGCTGCCGTCCAGCTCGAAGTACATCGGCACGATCTCCACCGGGCCGGTCGCGAACACGGCCGGCACGGTGTGCCCGCCCATCCCGTTGCCGGCGTCGACGACCACCTTGAGCGGCCGGATCCGGCTCAGGTCGACGAGGTCGTTGAGATGGTCGGCGTACGCCGTGAGCAGGTCCTTGTGCAGCACCTTGCCCGGCACGGCGACGCTGATCGGGCCCTCGGTCAGTGCCTTGGCGACCAGGTCCGCGATGTCCCGCAGCCCGGACTCCGAGCCGACCGGCGAGGCGCCCGCACGGCACATCTTGATCCCGTTGTACTGCGCCGGGTTGTGACTCGCGGTGAACATCGCCCCGGGCAGCTGGAGCCGACCGGAGGCGAAGTACAGCTGGTCGGTCGACGCCAGCCCGATGTCGATCACGTCCGCGCCGGTACTGGTCACGCCCTCGGCGAACGCGGCCGCCAGCCCGGGGCTGGATGGGCGCATGTCGTACCCGATCACCACCGAGCCGGGGCCCGCGAGAACGTCCAGGACCTCGACGAACGCGGCCCCGGTCGCCCGGGCCACCGCCTCGTCCAGCTGGTCCGGAACGACCCCGCGGACGTCGTACGCCTTGAAGATCGCAGCAACGTCAACCATGAGGTGGACCCTATCCGGCCCGGGTGTGAAACCGTGTTTCAGGCTTGGTCGAACCACCCGGGCGTCGCGCGGTGATGGGCGTCGGGGAGCTTGCGCGGGGTCACCGGCGCGGCCCACCGGACGGCGTTCGCGAGGATCTGCTGGATCTCGGGCTGGTGGTAGGTCGGGTACTCCTGGTCGCCCGGCCGGAAGTAGAACACCCGGCCCTGGCCCCGCCGGTAGCAGCAGCCGGAGCGGAACACCTCGCCGCCGGAGAACGAGCTGACGAACACGAGCTCATCGGGCTGCGGTACGTCGAACAGCTCGCCGTACATCTCCTCCTGCGGGATCACCAACGGATGCGGCACGCCGGCCGCGATCGGGTGCCCGGCCGCGACCGTCCAGAGCAGCTCGCGGTCGTCCTCGGCCCGCCAGTCGAGCGAGCACGTCGTACCCATCAACCGCTTGAAGATCTTGCTGAAGTGCGCCGAGTGCAGCGCGATCAGGCCCATCCCGGAGAGCACGGCCTCCTGGACCTTGTCGACCACGGCGTCCTCGACGTCGCCGTGCGCCGCGTGTCCCCACCAGGTGAGCACGTCGGTGTCGGCCAGCACCTCGTCGGTCAGACCGTGCTCGGGTTGCTGCAACCACGCCGTACGGACCTTGACGTCGTCGCCGAGTCTGTCGCGCAGTCCGGCCGCGATCGTCTCGTGCATGGTGTCGGGGTAGATCTTCTGGACGGTGGCGTCGCGGCCCTCGTGGACGTTCTCGCCCCAGACAGTGACGTTAACCATTGAGCACGACCTCTCGTCCCGCCTGTGCCGAGGCGTAGCAGGCATCGATGACCTGGGTCCGGACGAGTGCCTCGGATCCGTTGTGCGCCGACCAGTCGCCGGCCTGCACGATGGCGACGAACTCACTGACCACCGCGCGGTGGCCGAGCCCGGCACCGGTCGCCGGCCGTACTTCGGCGGGCACGCCGGCGACGTCGGTGAAGATCCGCAGTGTGTCGGTGCTGGTGTAGTTCTGCACCTCGATCTTCGCGCCGCCCTCGGTGCCGAACAGCTCGATCCCGAAGTTGTCGCCGGGCGCACGATAGGTCGCCCAGCTCGTCTCCAGCTGGAGCGCGCCGCCGCCTTCGAGCCGCAGGTACGCCGTGGCGAGGTCCTCCACCTCGAACTTCGAGCCGAGCGTGTCGACCGTCGGCCGGATCACGCTGCTCGAGCTGCCCCGGCCCCGCGGGCCGAGTTCGGCGAAGGTGTTCGCGCTGACCGTGGTCACCTTCGGCTCGTTCATCAGGTGCAGGGCCATGTCGAGGATGTGCACGCCGAGGTCGATCAGCGGACCGCCGCCGGACAGCTCCCGGTTGGTGAACCAGCCGCCCATCCCCGGGATGCCGTTGCGGCGCATCCAGTGCGCCTTCGCGTAGTAGATCCGGCCGAGCTGCCCCTCGTCGATCTGGTGCTTGAGCGCCGCGACGTCGCCGCGTTCGCGGTGGTTGAAGACCACCTTCAGCACCTTGCCGGACTTCTGCGCGGCCTCGACCATCTCGGTGCCCTCGGCGACCGTGCGGGCCAGCGGCTTCTCGCAGAGCACGTGCAGGCCCCGGTCCAGCGCCGCGATCGTGATCGGGTGATGCAGCTGGGTCGGGGTGGCGACGCTGACGGCATCCAGGCCGTCGGTTGCGATCAGGTCCTCCCACTTCTCGTAGAGGTGCGGGATGCGGAACTTCTCACCGAGCCTGGCGAGGGTGTCCTTCTCCAGTCCCGCAAGGGCGACAATCTCGACGTCGGGCAGTTCGGCGAAGCCTTCCAGGGCCGCCTGACCGGCGAACCCGAGACCGACGACGCCGACGCGCAGCTTTTGATCGTTCACAAGTCAAGAGTCTCGTCAGCATCTGACGGAACAGTCAACCTCATCCCACACTACGAAACACAAACCAACACAAGGCTCTGGAGAAAGTCCTCAGGCCTGTTCTTCGTGCGTGGTGGTTTCGTCCGGGTCGCGGAGCATCCGGAGGTGACCTCTGCGGGCTACCTCGACAGGTGCACCGGGAGCAGGTTGGCCGGGGCGGGTTGGCGGGAGCGGGCGGGCGGCTTCGCGGACTGCGTTCGCCAGCGCCTCGAGGTCGTCGTTGGACGGCCCGGCGGCGGCCGGATCCGGAGCCAGCCGGATCACCTCCCACCCGTTCGGGGCGGTCAGCCGGTCCGCGTGTTCGGCACAGAGGTCGTAGCAGTGCGGTTCGGCGTACGTCGCCAACGGACCGAGCACGCAGGTCGAGTCGGCATAGACGTAAGTGAGCGTCGACACGGCCGGCCGATGGCAGGCGGCGCGCGAACAAGTCCTGGCGATGCTCACGTCCAGACGCTACCCCCACTAGGGTGATCGTGTGACCGAGGCTCGCCGTCGCAGGCATATCGACCGCCACGGGCGCGGCATGCTCGGACCGATCAGCCGGCCGAGCAGCTTCGCGCCGCGTGGTCTTCCGCTGCAACGATCGGCCGCGGCCCAGTTCGACGAGGTGGTCGCGATCGAGGTGACCCGGCTGGAGAAACGACTGCCGCAGGTCGTCGCCCGGGTCGAGTTCGCGATCGAGGACGTGCCCAACCTCGACCTGCACGCCGGCCAGATCCCGCTCACCCATTCCACCGGCGGCACCTCGCACGAGCCCTACCGGATCGTGGTCTTCCGCCGCCCGATCGAGCTCCGCGCCGAACGCTCCGGCACCAGCCTCGCCTGGCTCGTCCGCTCGGCCTTGGTCCTCGAACTCGCCGACGTCCTCGCCCTTTCCCCCGAACAGATCGACCCCGACTTCGACACCGACGAAGACTGAAGGAAAGAAAAAAACAAAAGCAAGGGAAGGAAAGCGTGGGGGGTAGAGGCTGGGCTAGTTGAGGGCGGCCTTGGTGTCGGGCTGGGCGCCTAGCTGGGCGCGGAAGACCAGGGACGTGGTGAGGGGCCAGGCGGCGACCTCGGGGACGTCGCCGGATCTGGGTTTGGCGGCAGGCATCAGCGTCGCGCCGGCCACGATGTCACCGCGAAGGTTCTCGACCATCAAATAGGTGGGCCTGGTCTGCGGCAGGAACGTGATCAGCACGGTCGCCCCACCGATGACGTCGAGCGAGCGGGTCTGGATCACCTTGTCGCCCGCATCCCTGAGCTCGAACCGCACACCGGCCGTGTCACCGGTCGCGGTCACCTGCAGGATCACCGGCTGATCGTGCGGCGGCAGGACGACGTACGCCGGTCCGCGCAGCGGCTCGGTCGCCCCCAAGGTGGAGAACTCGGTCACCGCGGAGTTCGTCATCCGGGTCGCCGCCGTCACCGGTTGATCGGCCGTGACCGTGATCGCGGACGCGTACTTCTTCAGCGCCCCCTCCAGCCGGACCACCTTGGTCGACCCGGCCGGGATCTGGATCGTCGACAACTCAGCCGGCTTGAACGGCCCGTTCGGCCCGTTGATCGTCAGCGTCGCGGTCGCCTGCAGATCCCCCGGGTTCACCACCGTGAGGATCCGTACGCCGCTGCCGCCGGCCAATCCGGGAACGCTCACCTTCAGCGCCGGCTGCGTCGACGCGTTCAGCCAGTCGACGCCGGCCGGGGTCTTGCCGCTACTGGCGTTGTCCCGGACGGCCGGTGCGACCCGGCCGCCGCTCGACACCACATGCATTGCGAGGTCCGGAAGCTTGACCACCTGACCCAGGTAGATCTCAGCGACCCCACGAGCTGGTACGACGACACCGCGTGCGCTCGGCACGTCCTGGACGCCATTCGCGGCGTAGAACGTCACGCTCACCTCGGCGTTGACGCTGTCCAGGTTGGTCAGCAGGAGCACGTCGCGACGACCTGCCGCCCCCGACGCACCGACGAACCAGAAGTCGGATCCCGGGACCTGGCAGGGCACGCTCGCCATCCCGCGGTTCACGCCGTCGTCGGCGACCGTCGTACTGGTTGCTGCGGCGCCGGCTGCCAGCGGACCGGTGCCGCGGATCGACAACGGCTGCAGGTTCGGCGTACGGGCGGTGGAGGCGATCTTGCCGCGGACCAGCACCGAGCCGACCGGGTCGGAGGTGGCCGGCAGCGGGGCGATCGACAGCGGGGTGGATGCCCCGGCCGCCGTCGGAGTGTCGTCGGGCAGGGTCGGCGAAACAGCGTTCACCCAGGCCTGTGTGGTGTCGCCGGCGCCAGGCACCGGGCAGGACAGCGCGGTGCGGTTCACGACCGTGCGAGTCGGTTCCTCGACGCCCTCGGCGCGCGTGACCGGCGGCTTGGCGTGGGTGACCACTCCTAGTCCACCGACGACGGCGAGTGCGAGAACACACACGCCGAGGCGGACCCGGAGGTCGGACAGCAGGCTGCTCACGAGGACCTCCGAGCGTGCGTCCCGTGCGGTACTGCGACCGTACGGCGGGCGGTCGGCATGCAGGAGATCAGCGCGATGATCCAGGCGATGATGCCGAGGATCCGCCACAGGTTCCGGGTGGTGTCGTGCACCGGCAGCTTGCCATCGATGTCGTCCCGCTCGATCAGCCAGGAGGCGTCGTTGCCCTCCGCGCTCGCCCGGGTCAGACCGGGCAGCGAGTCGAGCGTCGACATCAAGGTCGGGTCGACCGGTGCCGGCAGGTACAGGTAGTCGACGTCGAGAGCGGCCAACTGCCGCCCTTCCTCACCGGTCCCGCCGCCACCGAGCGTCGAGAGCACGTCCGTGATCGGCTTCGTCTGCGCCGCCGTCGGTGCGGCTTCGAGCGAGCCCATCCGCGGTCCACCGTTGTGCACGAGCGAGAACCGCATCGGCGTGGTCGGCTCCTTGCGGATGACCAGGATCGCGGCATTCTGCGGCGGCCCTTGCGAGGACTGCAGGTACGCCGGGAGGTCCTGCTCGGGTCCCCGCCGGAGCGGCCCGTCGTCGCCACGCACCAGCCAGAACCCTGCTGTCACAAGGGTCGTGACGAGCACCAGACCGAGCACACCCTGGACGATCAACTCAGTGGACTTCCCCAGCGAGTCCCACGCCACCGTGACCGCTACCACCCAGCCAGCGCTCATCAGGAACATCAGCGGCCCACTGCCACCACCAAGCCGGCTGGCGATCAACGTGCCGACCAGGCCGGCCAGTGCGACGGCCCAGCCGAGCAACTCGTACCGCTGCCGCGACTCGCGCGTCAATGCGAGGAGAGCAACCAGCACGAGCGGCACTGCGAACCACCACGGCACCGGCGCGCCAACCGGCGTACCGGTCAGCAGGCGAGCAATGCTGTCGCCTGGACCGATCGCCGCAGTCGGCGGACCACCCGCTTCTTGGCCGAGCCGCGATGGGTGCAGCACGAGCTGAATGGTCCACGGCAGAACCAGCACCAAGCCGAGGAAAACCGAGAAGACCAGCTGACGACCTTGCCGCCGCCATCCGAGTCCGAGCAAAGCGCCTGCTACCAAAGCGATCCCGGCCAGCAACCCCAGTGCCGGAGTGAAGGCGAACAGGATCGCCTGACAGATCCCCGCGAACCACGCGGCTCGCCAACTGCCCTGGACGAGCACTCGTCGACGCCTGGCCACCGTGTACACAGCAGCACCGAGCAGTGGCAGCACGATCGCCGCCACACACGTCCCGAGCCGCCCCTGCGACACCGCACCATTGGTGAAAACCGCCAGCCCGTACGCCGAGGCGCCCCACGCCCGTGCGACCCGGTCGACCACGAAGCCGCGCAGCAGTGCCCAGGCGGCCAATGCAGCAAGGGGAACCGCGCCGAGCAGCAGCACGTTCGTCGCACCGGACGGCCCGAAGGTGACGGTCGCCAGAGCCCAGAACTGTGCCAGCCAAGCCGGTGGAGTTACCCCAGCCGGTGCGGTCGCGGCCGCATGCCAGAGCGAGCCGAGGCTCTCGTGCGGAGGCAGCAGCAGATGCGAACGCAGCACGCCGCCACCGATGAGACTGCGCGCGGCGATGAAAGCGCTGAGGAACAGGAAAGCCCAGGCCACCAGGAAGGGGCGGCGAATCAGTTGCCGGCGCCAACGTGGCTGGTCGACTGCGACGCGAGCAGTGCTTTTCGCGCGGCGGGCAGTCGTGACGACCTGTTCCTCGGGCTCGTCGGCCCAGGCCTCACGCAGCCGCTCCGAGATCGTGCTGCCGGTCTCTTCCAGGTTGTGCCGCAGTGCGTGCACCGAGCGACCGAACAGCCCCTTGATGTCGTCGTACGGAACGCGGTCGAGATTGCGCCGGTCCTTGCGCGCCTGGGTCCAGCCGCCCGCGAGCACGGTGCCGAGCAGTGCGGTCCACTCGTCGACCGCACCCGAAGGCGTCTTGCCGAGCAGGAACCACAGCGATCGGAACGTGGTCCCGACCAGCATTCTCAACACCAGCAGGGGAAGCAGCTTGCCAGGGGCGTTCGCGAGAACGGTGTAGTACGCGTGAGCACGGTCGAGCTGGTACGCGTGCCGCCGGGTGCCGGCCAGTGCGCGTTCTCCGGTCGCCGCGGCCTGGGCGTGGTAGACGACCGCATCCGGCGCGACACCGACCTTGAAGCCGGCCCGGCTCGCGCGCCAGCCGAAGTCGATGTCGTCGCGGAACATCGGCAGCCGCGGGTCGAATCCCTTCAGCGACTCCCAGACGTCCCGCCGGACCAGCATGCCGGCCGAGCTGACCGCGAGCACGTTCCGCGGCTGGTCGTGCTGGCCCTGGTCGAGTTCACCGATCTCGATGCCGGTGTCGCGCCGGCCGCCGAGCGAGGTGGTGACGCCGACCTCGAGCAGCTCGCGATCGCGCGGCCACAGCCGCAGCTTGGGTCCCCAGACCGCCGTGTCCGGCGACAAGGTGGCCTGCAGCAACAACTGCTCCAGCGCCTTAGGAGCGGGTGCGCAGTCGTCGTGCAGCAGCCAGAGCCACTCGATCACCGGCAGCTGGCCGTCGTCGCCGTACGGGCCGACCGCGGACGGCACCGGAGCGAAGCCGACCGTCTCCAGGCCGCGGGCGACCGCCGTACCGAAGCCGGTGCGGGCGGACAGGCTGACGACCGGCTCGACCGCGGGCATCGTGGCGAGCAGTTCGGCGGTCTCGTCGGTGGAACCGGTGTCGACCGCGATCAGCCGCTCCGGGCGGCGGCCGAGTGCCCACAGCGCCTCGGTCAGCCGCGGCAGCCAGGCAGCACCCTCGTGCCCTACCACCACCGCGGTGACGACGTGCCGGATCGGCGCGCGACCCATCGGGTCATTGGTGAGGTCGGTCGGGAAGTCGACGGAGTCGAAGAAATCCCAGCCGGCCGGAGCTTCTGGTTCCATGCGGAGCAGTGACACCTCAGGGGTAGGACGGCACGCCTCGACCGCTCAGGCCGGGGCGAGGACTGAGCTTACGCGAACCCCGGGAGTGCCCCTACACAGCCGCGGGCCCCGGTGGACAGAGTCCGGCCGGGGCCTCACGCGGATGATGAAGTTCTGCGACGGGAGGGGCGGCAGGGCGCCACCACTCGCCGATGGATCAGACGGCCTTCTTCTTCAGCTTGCGGCGTTCCCGCTCCGACAGACCGCCCCAGATCCCGAAGCGCTCGTCGTTCTGCAGTGCGTACTCCAGGCATTCGCCGCGTACGTCACAACCGAGGCAGACCTTCTTCGCCTCGCGGGTGGAACCGCCCTTCTCCGGGAAGAAAGCCTCTGGATCGGTCTGGGCACACAGTGCCCGTTCCTGCCAGTTCGGCTCCTCCTCGATCGCCTCACCGTCGACAATCGCCATCAGCGTTTCTGTCACGGTACGACCTCCTCGACCCTGTTCGTTCCCCTGTACATGTGGGCTTGCGGATCCACATGCCTGACCTCGACCGTTCTGTGTGCTGAAAACGGTCCCCGATACCGAGTGTCCAACGAACGACACGGTTGAAATTACATTCCTGCAATCCACGAAAGTCAAGCCGTGGTCTGCTATTGGCATCATCCGCAACACGGCTGCAAAAGAACGAGAGGCCTGTGTGGACAGGCCTCTCGGTCACTTTTGCTGCTTCACCGAGGGAGCCGGAAGAAATTCCGGCGCCCCTTCGGTAAGGGCTTGCTGCCTTGTCAGGAAGGCTGGGACCACCAGCCCTGCTGGCCGCCCTGACCCTGCTGCTGCTCGCCTTCGCCGTCCTTCGGGGCTTCCGTGGCCCGAGGTTCTACCCGGGTCTCGTCGGCCGCCTCGGGCTCCGGAGTGGCTTCTGCCGCAGGAGTCGCGGCGGGTGCGTCCTCGGGCTGCCAGGACTGCTGCTCTCCCTGCTGCCAACCAGCCTGCTCCGCCGGCCAGGACTCACCCTGGGCGGCCGGAGCCTGCCCCTGGTCAGCGCCTTGCCACTCGGGCTGGCCCTGCTGGCCGTACTCCTGGCCGGCCCACTGCTGCTGGGCCGGGTCCTGGCCGTGCTCCTGGCCCGCGGCCCACTGCTGCTCCTGCGGCCACTGCTGTGCAGCGGGCTGGTCCTGACCGCCCCACTGCTGCTGGCCTTCGGGGCTCCACTGCTGGGTCGGCTCGGTGCCGTGGCCCTCAGCGGACCAGGCCTGCTCGGCCGGCTGCTGCTCGGCGCCACCGGCGTGGGCCTCGGCGTCGGTGGCGGACCAGGCCTGCTGCTCGCCACCGGCGTTCCAGTTCTGCTCCTGCGGCCACTGCTCGCCGCCCTGCTGCGCAGCGGCGTAGCCACCGGCGGCACCAGCAGCACCCGCGGCAGCGCCTGCACCGGCGCTGTAGGCGCCGTACTGGCCGCCTTCCTGGCCATACGGCGCTCCACCCTGCTGAGCGCCGTACTGGCCGTACTGCTGCTGACCCTGGGGGCCGTACTGACCGCCCTGCTGGGGGTACTGCGCTCCCGGCTGGCCGTACTGGCCACCCGGACCCGCGAACTGGCCCTGCGGGCCGGCCTTCGGGGCGCGGACCGGAACCGGCAGGCTCTGGAAGGTCTTCAGGATGTAGAGACCCACGACGCCGTACAGGGCCAGGCCGGCCAGGCCGAAGAGGAAGCCGACGAACTTCGACGAGGCCTCGAGCGAGCTGCCGAAGATGGCGAACACCGTGATCAGGCCCAGCAGCGCGAACACACCGGTGATCGACAGCGCGATCAGCGTGACGAGCCGGGCGTTCGGCGTACGTTCACCGGCTTCGTTGACCAGCCAGACGGACGCGGCGAGGAGGATCTGCAGCACTAAGGCGGTGAAGGCCGGCGGCAGGATGTCGGAGCGCACGCCGCTGGCGTTGGCCGTGAAGCCGGCTTCGCCGACGAAGAGCGAGATCAGCGAAGCCAGCGCGAACAGGCCGGCGAAGGCGAGCAGAATGTACGCGACCGGCTCTCTGAGCTTCTTGGTTGCGTCGGTAACCACGAGGGCTCCTCGGGATGTTGGGGGCCGTGCAACTGACAGTTGACACAAGTCGGACCCTCGGCAGCATAGTCGTGCGGTGGTTCGTTGCTTTGACGACTCGTGGAGACTGTCCTCATGCGATTGACAGTGCTTGCCGGCGGCGTCGGTGGATCCACCTTCCTGCGCGGCCTGCTGGCGGCCCGCCCGGACGCCGAGATCACCGTGGTCGGCAACACCGCCGACGACATCACGCTGTTCGGGCTGCGGGTCTGCCCCGACCTGGACACGGTGATGTACACGCTCGGCGGTGGCATCTCGAGGGAACGCGGCTGGGGCCGCGAGGACGAGACCTGGGTGGTGAAGGAAGAACTCGCGGCGTACGGCGTGGAGCCGGCCTGGTTCGGCCTCGGCGACCGGGACATCGCGACCCACCTGGTGCGGACCCAGATGCTCGACGCGGGGTACGGGCTCGCTGCGGTGACCGAGGCGCTGTGTGCCCGCTGGGAGCTCCCGGTGCGGCTGCTGCCGATGAGTGACGACCGGGTCGAGACGCACGTGGTGGTGGACGATCCGGACAACCCGGGGACCCGCAAGGCGATCCACTTCCAGGAGTACTGGGTCCGCCTGCACGCGGAGGTCCCGGCACACCAGATCCTCGCGATCGGCCAGGACAAGGCGAAGCCGGCGCCCGGCGTACTGGATGCGATCGCCGAGTGCGACGCGCTGATCCTGCCGCCGTCCAACCCGGTGGTCTCGGTCGGCACCATCCTCGGCGTGCCGGGCATCCGCGAGGCCGTCCGGGAGACCGCCGCACCGGTGATCGGGGTCTCGCCGATCATCGGCACCGGCCCGGTCCGCGGGATGGCCGACAAGGTGCTCGCGGCGATCGGCGTCGAGTCCACCGCGGGCGCGGTCGCCCGGTACTACGGCTCGCGCGCGGCCGGCGGCGTACTGGACGGCTGGCTGATCGACACCTCGGACTCCGCCCAGCTCGAATCGATCGCCGCGGCCGGTATCCACGCGCAGGCGGTGCCGCTGTGGATGACCGACGAGGCGACCACGGCCGCGATGGCCACGGCCGCCCTGAACCTCGCCGAGGCGCTCCGCCGATGAGGAAGCATCTCGAGGTCTTCCCCGTCGTCGGTGTGCCCGAGATCCAGTCCGGCAGCGATCTGGCCGGCCTGATCGGGGACCTGGCCGACCTGCGCGACGGCGACGTCGTCGCGGTGACGTCCAAGATCATCAGCAAGGCCGAGGGGCGGCTCACCCGGGGGACCCGGGACGAGGCGATCGACGCCGAACTGGTCCGGGTGGTGGCCCAGCGGGGCGACACCCGGATCGTGCAGACCCGGCACGGCCTGGTGATGGCCGCTGCTGGGACCGACACCTCCAACACGGTTCCGGGCACGGTTCTGTTGCTGCCGGTCGACCCGGATCTGTCCGCACGGGCGCTTCGTGTCGCCTGGAAGAAGCGGTACGACGTGAATGTCGGCGTGGTGATCACGGACACGCTCGGCCGGCCCTGGCGCAACGGCCAGACCGACCTGGCGATCGGCGCGGCCGGGATCCAGGTGATCGAGGACCTGCGCGGCAGCACCGACACCCACGGCAACGTGCTCGCGGTGACCGAGCCGGCCATCGCCGACGAGATCGCCGGCGCCGGAGAACTCGTGAAGGGCAAGGCGGACGGCATCCCGGTCGCCGTACTGCGCGGGCTGGCGGACGTGGTCCTTCCGGTCGGCGAGCACGGCTCGGGCGCCCGGGCGCTGGTGCGGGACGCGGAGATGGACCTGTTCAGCCTCGGCACCCGGGAGGCGGCGCGGGCCGCGGTACTGGCTCGTAAGGCGCCGAGTGGGCCGCGGGAGGTGGATCCGTCGCTGTGGGCCGGCTTGGTTGTGGATGAGGACGTTCACATCGAGCTGCTGGACAGCACGATCACGGTGTTCGGCGACGAGCCGGTCGCGGTCGGCGTACTGGCTGAGCGGCTCGCGGTGCTGCTGCACGCGGAGGGGTACGGCGTCGCCGTACGGACCGGTCCGGGGAGTGAGGCAACCATCACGTTCGGCTCACGAACGAGGTAGTTTTCTAGGCAACTTCTCAGGGTGGCTCAGTACACTTCCCCGGACGGCGGCGCCCGAGACCGCCCTTGAGCCAGGGAAGACCATTCACTGTGGGTAAGTCCCAGAAGAACTCACGCCGCGAGCTGATCGAGAAGATGCAGCGCGAGCAGGCCCGGTCGGACAAGCGCCGTACCTGGATCATCGTCGCCGCCTCGATCCTGGTCGGTCTGGCGATCATCGCCTACCCGGCGATCCGGCTGATCCAGGACTCCAAGACGAAGAATCTGGCGATCAGCGACCTCGGCGTCGCCGCCGCCTCGGCCTCCTGTGACGCACCCACCGACGACAAGGCCTCCGGCACCCAGGACCACAAGCCGGACGGGACGGTGATCCAGTACCCGGTCTCGCCGCCGTCGTCCGGTCCGCACTACGCCGTCTGGGCGCCGTTCGGGAAGAAGTTCTACACCTTCGACGACCGGCCGCCGGTGCCGAACCTGGTGCACAACCTCGAACACGGCTACACGATCCTCTGGTACAACGAGAAGACCTCGAAGGACAAGGACCAGGTCGCGCTGATCGAGAAGATCTCCAAGGCGAAGCTGCCGGACAGCTCCAACGGCAAGTTCATCGCCGCGCCGTTCCGCGACTCCGACGGCCAGCTGCCCTGGCCCGACGGCAAGAACATCGCCTTCTCGCACTGGAGCGCGATGGGCGCCGACGGGAAGACCGCCTTCGGCCACCGGCAGTTCTGCGGCTCGGTCAGCGGCGCCGCGCTGGCCGACTTCATGAACAAGTACCCGTCGACCGACGCCCAGGAGCCGAACGGGGGCTGACCCGAGCGGTGGTTCGCCCGGCTGGGCTAGTCTTCGGGCTTTGCGGACCGATCCTGGGAGTGGCATGGCCAAGGCACAGCAGTCGCGGCGCGATCTGATCGAGAAGATGCAGCGCGACCAGGCCCGGTCCGACCGGCGCCGGACCATGCTGATCATCGCGGTCTCGATCCTGGTCGGGCTCGGCATCATCGCGGTGCCCGCGGTCAAGCTGATCCAGGACTCCCACGCCAAGAACCAGGCGGTCGCCGACCTCGGCGTGAAGGCGGCCGCGGCCTCCTGCGACACCCCCACCGACGACCCGGCCGGCAAGTCCGCGGACCACCGCCCGGACGGCGAGAAGATCGCGTACGCCGTCTCGCCGCCGTCCAGCGGTCCGCACTACCAGACCTGGGCGCCGTTCAGTAAGAAGTTCTACTCCGCCGAGGACCGCCCGCCGGTGGAGAACCTGGTGCACAACCTGGAGCACGGCTACACGCTGCTCTGGTACAACGACGAGATCGCCAAGGACAAGGGCAAGCTCGCCACCATCGAGAAGCTCGCCAAGGCGAAGCTGCCGGACGCGGCCGACGGCGGCTTCTTCATCGCCGCCCCCTTCCACGTCACCGACGGCGCCGCCTGGCCGGCCGGCAAGAAGATCGCCTTCTCGCACTGGAGCGCCGGCCCCGAAGGCCAGTCCCTGGGCCACCGCCAGTTCTGCGGCGACATCTCCGGCGAAGCCCTCACCACGTTCATCAACAAATACCCCGCCCAAGACACCCAAGAACCCGGCCTCCGCTGAGGAGCCCTTCGTGAACCCGACTGCCAAGCCGCTGAAGGCCTCGATCGTCAGCGGCTACTTCAGCCCGCTGCATCCCGGACACCTCGAGCTCTTCGAGCAGGCGCAGGCCCGCTCGGGGTATCTGATCGTCATCGTCAACAACGATGCCCAGCAGATCCTCAAGAAGGGCAAGATCATCCAGCTGGACACCGATCGGCTGCGGATCGTGCGCGCGCTCCGCGTCGTCGACGCGGCGTATCTGGCGGTGGAGCAGGGCCGCGGCATCGACGGCTCCTTCGACGCGATCCGCGCCGACTACCCCGACACCGTCCTGGAGTTCTGCAACGGCGGTGACCGCGGCGACATCTCCACCCTGCCGCAGGAGGAGATCGACTCGGCCAAGCGCAACGACATCACCCTGCGCTACGGCATCGGCGGTTTCGAGAAGCTGGACTCCAGCTCGCGGATCCTGGCCGCGCTCGAAGAAGAGGAATCTTCGGGCCCGGCATCAGGCCGGCGCGGCTAGCGGATCAGACGTAGCGCGCAGCGTGGTCGGACTGGACCTGGGCTACCAGGTCCTTGACCCGTTCGCCGTCGGCCAGCGGGCAGACCAGCGTGACGTCGTGGGTGTGCACGATGATGTGGCCGCGTAGTCCGACCCCCGCGATCAGGTGATCCGGGTCGTCGGTGACGATCACGTTGTCGTACGAGTCGAGCAGACAGCTGAGCGCCGTACCGTCGTGCCGATTGCCCTCGGCATCGACTTCGTAGGTGCCGGCCAACGCAGCCCAGGAGCCGACGTCTAACCAGTGCACCGGCATCGGGATGACGACGACATCCGCGTCGACCTTGCCCTGCGAGGCCGGCTCCATCACCGCGAAATCGACGCTGATCTTGCGCAGCCCCGGGTAGATCGCTCCGAGCTCGGCATCGCGCTGAGGTGTGTCCCAGGAAGCCGCGACCTGACGTAGCTGGCTGGCCGACTCCGGCAGCAGCGCGTCGAGCACGCTCAACACGGTCTCGGCCCGCCAGACGAACATGCCCGAGTTCCACCAGAACCGCCCGGTCGCCAGGTATTCCTCAGCCGTCGCGCGGTCCGGCTTCTCGCGGAACCGATCCACGACGTACGCCGAGGTGCCGTCGATCGCCTCGCCGCGCTCCACGTAACCGAGGCCGGTGTGCGGGTGGGTCGGTTCGATCCCGAAGGTCACCAGCGAGCGCGGGCGCTGCTCCACCAGCTCGAAGCCGCTCTCGATCGCGGCCCGGAACTCGTCCTCCGGCGTGATCAGGTGGTCCGATCCGACGATCGCGAGCACCGCGTCGGGGTCGTTGCGGGCGACGACGGCCGAGGCCAGGCCGACCGCGTTGGCGGTATCCCTGCCGACCGGTTCGCCGATGATGTTGTGCTCGCCGAGCTCGGGCAGCTCCTCGCGGACCAGCTCGGTGTGCGCAGCGACCGTGCAGACGTAGATATTGGCCGGATCGACCAGCCCTTCCAGCCGGTTGTACGCCACCCGCAACAGCGAGCTGCCCGCCGCCAGCGGCAGCACCTGCTTGGGTTTGTCGGCCCGGGACAACGGCCAGAGCCGCGTCCCCGACCCGCCGGCCAGAATCACCACGTTTCGCATGAGGACGAACCCTACCGGGCGGACCCAGTCACCTCTGCTTCACTCGACGCGTGCTTACCCGATGCCGCTCTCGGAAGTTGCGGTCGGGCTGACCGGGCAGGGGGCTGAGGGGGCGCGGGTGTCGGCTTCGGTGGGGGGTTGGGGGATGCGGAGGTGGGCGAGGTCGGCGGGGATCGGGCTGGCGGGGACCCAGAAGGCGTCGGCTTCGCCGTCGATGCCGGTGGCGGGGGCGTCGGTGAGGCGGAAGCGGTCGCGGAGGCGGCCGTAGAAGTCGGTCGGGCGGAGACGGACGAGGCGCAACCGGCGTACGGAACCGTAGACGCCGATCCAGTCGCCTGGGTCGAGGATGCCGCGGAGCTGGCCGTCGATGCTGACTGCTGCCTGCCCCGAGTGCGGGAGGACGCGGAGACCTAGCGGCTCGTCGGGCGCCGCGACGACGGTGCGGTTGAAGGTCATGTGCGGTGCCACCGGAGTGAAGACGACTGCCTCCAGGCTGGGTGACAGCACCGGTCCGCCGGCGGCGAAGCTGTACGCCGTACTGCCGGTCGGCGTCGCGACGATGAGTGCGTCAGCGGAGTACGACGCCAGCAGGCGCCCGGCGAGGTAGACGCCGACGCTCACCTGGTGGTCGCGGGCCAGCTTCTCGACCACCACGTCGTTCAGCGCGGTGACGTCCATCGCGACGCCCCAGCCGTCGCCCTCGACCGTCTCCGGCCGTACCGCGGGAGGCGGCAGCGCCGGACCGTGCCCGTATCGCAGCAACGCGTCGATACCGGACGGGATCTCCAGCGGCCGGGACGCGCGCATGGTGAGCGTCATCCGCTCCTCGATCGTTGCGCCGCCGTGGTGTACCGCCTCCAGCGCCTCCTCGACGTCGCTGCACGCCACCTCGGTCAGGAAGCCCACCTTGCCGAGGTCGACACCCAGTACGGCGGCACCGTTCTTCGCGGCGATCCGGGCACCGCGGAGGAACGTCCCGTCGCCGCCGAGGGTGACGACCAGATCGGGGTTGCCCGCGTGGTGCAGCTCGTCCATCCCACCGCGGCGATGCTCGTGCTGCTTCCAGACATCGATGTCGGTACACCCGATGTCATGCCGCCGGCACCACTCGCGCACGACCTCCGCCGCCTGGACGGCAAGCGGGCGCCCCTGATGAACCACAAGCCCAAGACGACTGACTGGCACTTTCCCACTCCTCCACCTGATTCCCCCCAACCGTAGTCCGTCCCCAAACCCCCACCGCACCCCCAATCATCAGTCTCAAGTTCCCCGGCGTTGCCCCCGCTCATCGCCGGGTAACAAGGGACCGATGAGCGGCGACACGCCGGGGATTAAGGGACCGATGAACGAAGTCGGGAGAGGGTTCCCTTCAGTCTCCGGGTGGGGGGCGGCGGGTTGCGGTGATGATGGGGTCGGTCTCGTCGTCGAACTCGCCGATGACCTCTTCGAGCAGGTCCTCCAGCGCGACCACGCCCACCGGCTCCGAGCCGCGCTGGACGACTGCCAACTGTGAGCGTTCCTCGCGCATCACCCGGATCGCCGCCGCCACGGGAGTCTCGGCCGGCAACCGCAGCGGCTCCGTCATCAGGTCCGACGCACGCAGCGTATGACCGCCCCCGGTCGTCGCCCGCACCGCGTCCCGAACATGAACGATCCCGCAGATCGTCACCCCGGAACACACCGCGAGCCGCGAGTGCCCTTCGCGCAGGCTGGCCAACTCGACCTCTCGAGCGGCCGCCGTCGACTGCACGGTGGAGAGCTGCGAGGTCGGCGTCATCACCTGCTCGACCGTGGTGTTCTGCAACGCGAGCATCGCTGTCAGCAGGTCGTGTTCGGCCGCGGCCAACGTGCCGTGTTCGGCCGACGACTCGATCAGCAACCGCAGCTCATCTGGCCCGTGCGCATTCGCGAGCTCGTTCTGCGGCGTGACCTTGAGCAGCCGCACACACGCGTTCGCGAGTGTGTTCAGTACGACGAGCAGCGGCCGGAAGACGTAGGTGAACGCACGGAACGGCATCGCCAGCAGCAACGCCGACCGCTCGGGATCGCTGATGGCCCACGACTTCGGGGCCATCTCCCCCAGCAGCACGTGTAACAGGCCGATCCCGCCAACCGCGATGATCAACGCGATCACCTCGCCGACGCCCTCGGGAATGTGGATCAGCTCGAACAACGGGTGCAGTAGATGCGCGACCGCCGGTTCCGACAACGACCCGAGACCCAAGGTGCACAAGGTGATTCCGAGCTGGGCACCCGCCAGCATCAGCGACAGCTCGCTGACTCCCGCCAAAGCGGCTCGCGCCGACCGGCGTCCTTCGGCCGCGAACTGTTCGAGCCGATGCCGCTTCGACGCGACCAGCGCGAACTCGGCGGCGACGAAGAACCCGTTGAGAACAAGGAGAAGCAGCGAGATCAGCAGCGCGACTGTGGTGTTCACGTCAGCTTCTCCAAGACGACCAGCCCGGGCACGTGCCGCAATACGGTCTGGACTGTGAGTTTGGCGTGCTCGGCCGGGACGGGCCGGCCATCGTGGTCGAAGCGCGGCGGCAGCTCGACGAACACCTCGTCGCCGACGACCGGGATCCGCCCGAGCCGGGCCATCACCAGTCCGGAGACCGTCTCGTAGTCGTCGCCGTCGGGCAGGGCGATCGCCGTCGCTTCCTCGATCTCGTCGATCCGCCAGCGTCCGGGCACGATCCAGCTGCCGTCGGGATTCGCGAACAGCCCCGCCTCCGGCAGATCGTCCTCGTCCCGGATCTCGCCGACCAGCTCCTCGGCGATGTCCTCCAGCGACACCACCCCGGCGAAGCCGCCGAACTCGTCCACCACGATGGCGAGCTGGCGGTGCGCGGTCCGGAGCTGCTCCAGGACGCCGGGCAGCGAGAGCGTGAACGGTACGACGACGGGCGGTGCCGCGAGCGACCCGATCGTGACGTGCGTGCGGTCCGCCGGTTCGACCTCGACCACGTCGCCGATCGCGATCACACCGACCACCTCGTCGACCGAGGAGGCGATCACCGGGAACCTGCTGTGCCCGGAGTCGAGCAGCTCGACCACCCGGGTCAGCGGATCGTCCTGGTGCACGGTGATCACGTCGACCCGCGGGATCATCGCCTCCCCGGCGCTCCGGCCGCGGAAGTCGAGTCCGCGATCGAGCAGCCGGGTGGTGTCCTGATCCAGCAGGCCCTGCTCGTACGACGTGGCGATGATCCGGTCGAGCTCCTGGGCCGTGGCGCCCTGCGGCAGCTCCTCGACCGGCTCGATCCCGACCCGGCGCAGGATCCGGTTCGACGCGCTGTCGAAGAGATGGATCAGCGGACCGGCCACGGTCAGGTAGATCAGCGTCGAGCGGGACAGCCGCAGGGCGAGCGCCTCGGCCTTGGCGATCGCCAGGTTCTTCGGAGCCAGCTCGCCGAGCACCATCTGGATGATCGTTGCCAGCAGCAACGCGACGATCACTGAGACCGACAGCGACACGCTCTGCGGTACGCCGGCCGTGTCGAGCAGGTTCTCCAGCCCCTTGCCGAGGTAGGGCTGCGCGGCGTACCCGGCCAGCAAGGCGGTCACCGTGATGCCGACCTGCGCACCCGACAGCACGAACGAGAGCCGTCCGGTGACTTTCAGTGCCCGCGCTGCGGCCGGGTTACCTGTCTCGGCGAGCGACTGCAGGCGGTTCCGATCGACCGCGACGTAGGAGAACTCCTGCGCCACGAAGTACCCGGTGGCGGCGGTCAGCGCGAGCAGGAGCGCCAGGCCGGCCACGATCAGCATGCGCCGACCTTACGAGAACCCGAGCGACCGCAGAATTGGGGGGTCCGCGACCTCGAGCCCGCCGGCATAGAGGCGTGTAGGTCAGGCCTTGGCGAGTAGACCCTCCGAGACCGACCGCGGCCCAGCGGCGACTTGCTTCGACGGCGAACAACACGTTCGCCGTCTTCGACTGACCATAAGCCAGCCAGCGATCGTACGGACGAAACGCGAAGTTGAGATCGTCGAAGATCACCGGTGAGAGCTAATGCCCGGACGAGCTGACCACGACGATCCGTGCGTTGCCCGCAGCAACCATCGCCGCGTGCAGCCCGGTGGCCAGCGCAAAATGCCCGAGGTGGTTGGTCGCGAACTGCAACTCCCAGCCTTGCTCGGTGTACTGCTCCGGACAGCCATCACCCCCGCGTTGGCGACCAAGATGTCCAACGATCCCCGCCAACCGTCCGCAAACTCGCGCACGGACGACAGTTCCGTCAGATCCGCGGCCGTACTGCTGAATCCGAAAGGCGTCCTGATCATGCGGCGGCTCCTCGCCAAGGCAGCACCTTGCCGTCCCGGACCAGTTCGCCGTACTGCGAGGGGTCGAGGTCGGCGAGAACCAGGTCGACGATCGGTTCGGCAGCCTCGGCCGGCGTACGGGCCTGGCTGAAGTCGTCGAACCAGGGGCGGGAGGCGCGCGTGTCGACGAGTCCCGGGCAGATCGAGGCGATCAGCTTGTTCTGCGGCAGATCGGCGGCGCGACGTTCCGCGGCGAGGGCCCGGACGGCGGCGACCTGGCCGACCTTCGACGGGGTGTTGATCCACTCCGGCCAGCCCTGGTCGGCGGCTGTGCCCGCGTGGATCGCCTGACGCCAGTCCTCGACGGTCTGCACGATCTCGTCGAACGACCGCCCGTCGAACAGTGGGTGCAGCTTCGGGTCGAGTTGGTCCAGCGTGCCGAGCGAACTCGCAACGACGAGCAGTCGCCCGCCTGGCCGGAGTACGGGGGCGAAAGCACGCAGTACGGACTCTGTGCCGCCGTTCGCGACGGCGATGAACTGGTCGGCCTGCTCAGCCTGGGTGCGGTCCGGAGTGAGCGGTGCGATGGCGTTGGAGATGACGATGTCGACACCCCCGTACTCCGCCTGTAGGCCGGCCGCGAGTTGCGCGATAGCGTCGTCGTCGCTGACGTCCAGCACCCGTCCTTCGATCTGCGCGACCCCCTTGGCCCGGGCGGCGGCTTCGGCGACCCGGCCGGGGTCGCGGCTGGTGAGGAGGACCAGGTCCTCGGGGTTCATCCGGGCGGCGAGGCCTTCGACCAGGGCGAAGCCGATGCCCTGGTTCGCGCCGGTGACTACTGCGATGCGTCTCATGTCTCCCACGCTAGGAGCGGTTCGTGCATGACTCCAACGAGAGTTCGGCACAGGTAATTTGCGGAAAAGTCATGGACTTCACCGATGTCTCTCTGGTCGCGCTCAAGGTGTTCCGCGAGGTTGCCGAGCGCGGCACGTTCACGGCCGCGGCGACCGCACTCGGCTACACCCAGTCGGCGGTGTCACGACAGATTGCCTCGATTGAACGCGCCGCTCAGGCTCAGCTCTTGGAACGTCGGCGGGAGGGAGTGCGGCTGACGCCGGCAGGACAGGTCGTACTGCGGAATGCGGCCCGTATCCTCGACCAACTCGACTCGACCGCGCGCGAGCTCGCCGGGCTGCCCGCGGAGGGTGGGACGGTCCGGCTCGGGTGGTTCCCGAGTGCGGGTGCGGTGCTCGTGCCGAAGGCGATGGCTGCGTTGCGGCGGAGTCATCCGGCGATCAAGGTGACGTCGCGGGAAGGTTCGACACCGGCGTTGGTGCGGGCGTTGCGGGCGGGGAGTCTGGATCTCGCCCTGGTGGCATCGGCGCCGCCCTTCCGGCCGCTCGATGCCGAGTCGCCTGCGTTCGACGTACAGGTGCTGGTCGAGCGGGCGCTGTGCCTTGCCGTGCCGGTGGGGCATCCGCTGGCGGCAGGTGAATCGGTGCCGTTCGCGGAATTGCGCGGGCAGCAGTGGATTGCGGGACCGGCGTCGGGCGAGGAGAAATGGATGGGGGTCTGGCCGGGGCTCGACGAGCGGCCGGAGATCGTCCATACCGCACGGGACTGGCTTGCCAAGCTCCAACTGGTCGCAGCCGGCGCGGGAATCACGACGGTGGCTCCCTCCCTCGAAGCCGCCGCGCCTCCCGGCGTACGAATCCTCCCCGTCCACGGCGGCCCGCAAGAACTCCGCCGCATCGTCATCGCCCGCCTACCAGGCCCCGGCTCGACCGCAGCAACTCACCTCGCAAACGCACTCCGCACCGCGACCGCAACCTGACCCCACCCACATCCCCACCAACCTGCCCCGCCCCGCCCGTCGCGGGGTCCGCCCCCCTTTCGCGGGGTTCGCTCCTCGTCGGAGGGTTCACCCCCTTCTATAGCAGGGGGCGAACCCCGACACGAGAGGTGAAGCAGCTCATGCCGCGC
>NZ_JBEXSJ010000021.1:0-78684 GCF_040613535.1 Kribbella sp. NPDC006257 | reverse complement strand
GATCCGCCTCCCCAAACGCACGGACCACCCTTCGTCGCGGGGTCCGCCCCCCTCCGTGGGGTTCGCTCCTCGTCGGAGGGTTCACCTCCTGCTATAGCAGGGGGCGAAGCCCGGGACGAGAGGTGAAGCACCTCATGCCGCGCGATCCGCCTCCCCAAACGCACGGACCACCCTTCGTCGCGGGGTCCGCCCCCCTCCGTGGGGTTCGCTCCTCGTCGGAGGGTTCACCTCCTGCTATTGCAGGGGGTGAGGCCCGGGACGGGGAGGTGAGCTGCCTCTTCGGTTGTTAGGTGGGGTGGGTGGCGGTGATGGCTAGGAGGAGGGGGATGGGGTTGCCGGGTAGTTGCCAGAAGCCCTCGTCCGTGGGGGTCATGCTGGGGGTGCGTTGGCGGAGGTCTAGTGGGAGTTCGCGGACTCGTTCGATGTGGAGGCCGGCGGTTGCCAGTGCGGTGATGATCTCGCCGACGGGGTGGAACCAGGTGTGTTGGTGATGTTCGGGGACCTCGAGGTCGTCGGTGTAGGTGCGTTCAACTTTGCGCGCTGCGGCGCCGGAGCGGAATGCGGATCTCGCCAGCGTGAGTTTGCCGTCGACGTCGTCGAAGAGCGAGAGGGTCGGGTGGAAGTCGACGACCGTGAAGGTCCCACCGGGCTTGAGCATCTGGGCGATGACCTCGGCCCATGCGGTCAGATCGGGCAGCCAGCACAGTACGCCGTACGTGGTGACGACCAGATCGAATTGCTCATCGAGCTTCTGCGGTACGTCGTACAGGTTCGACTCGATGAAGCGCGCGTCGAGGGCGAGCTCCTTGGCCAATGCTCGGGCGGCCGCGACGGACTCGGCGGAGAAGTCGATGCCGGTCGCCTTGGCGCCGAGCCTTGCCCAGGAAAGGGTGTCGACGCCGATGTGGCACATCAGGTGCAGCAGCGATTTGCCGCGTACGTCACCTAGTTCCTCCTGCTCGAAGGGACGCAGGGTGCTCCGGCCGGCTTTGAAGGCCGCCAGGTCGTAGTGCTTCGAGCCGAGGTGGACCGGTGTGCGCAGGTCCCAGGCGAGCTGGTTCTGGCGCATCAGTTCCTGATCGGTCATGCAGGAGGGCTGTCCTGTTGGGGTTTCGCCGGCTCATCGGCCACGACTTCCGGCGTACGGGCGCCCGCCGTACCGGCATCCGCGGTGGCGGCGCTCGCGGGAGCGGCGCTCGCGGGAGCGGCGTTTGCGGGAGCGGCGTTTGCGGGAGCGGCGTTTGCGGGGGCGGCGTTTGCGGGGGTCACCTCGGGGGGCGTCTCGTCGGGGGCGTCCTTGGCGGTGACCTTCTTGAACTCGTTCAGCGCGCGGGCCGCGTTGCGGGTCAGCTCCGGCAGCTTGTTCGCGCCGAACACCAGCACCACGATCACCAGGATGACGATCCACTCGCCGCCTTCGGGCAGCGCCAGCAGAGCAGACATGAACGTCCTTCTTTCTCAAGAACCCGCAACCACGGTACGCCTGTGGATAAAGCTGCGCAGGCGAGGTCGGGGGGACGCCTGTGGATGAAGCTGGGCAGGCGCGACCGGGCAGGACATAGGGTTGCGGGCATGGCTGGAACGCTTCCCGAACTGTTCGCCGCCGCGGTGCGCCGCGACGGTGCGAGTCCTTTCCTCACCTACTACGACGACGCGTCCGGCGAGCGGATCGAGCTGAGCGCGCTCACCACCGCGAACTGGGTGGCGAAGACGGCGAATCTGCTGGTGGACGAGTACGACCTCGAGGCGGGCGAGACGGTGGCGATCGGGCTGCCGCCGCACTGGCTCGGCGTGGTCTGGGCACTGTCCACCTGGTCGGCCGGTGCGAGCCTGACCAGCGGTGAGGGCGAGGTAGCGATCACCGGGCCGGACTTCGGGATCCGCGGGACGCGGGAGACGATCGCGTCGGCATTGCTTCCGCTCGGCGGGCGGTTCCGGGAGGCGATCCCGGCCGGCGTGCACGACTACGGCGCCGAGGTCTACAACCATCCCGACGTGTTCGTCCCCTTCGAGCCGCCGGCGGCCGGCTTCCCGGCGTACGACGGAAGCTCGCACGCGGACCTGATCGCGGCGGCGACGCCGATCACCGAGCGGGTGCTGACCACGGCGAGCCTGGTGACGCCGGACGGTATCGGCACCCTGGTCGGGGTGATCGCGGGCGGTGGCTCGATCGTCCTCTGCCGCAACCTGGACGAGTCGAAGCTGGACCGCCGAATCACCGACGAAAAAATCGACCGAGTACTGGAACACGCCTGACCCGGTCGCGGAGGTTGACCGGATGCTCGCAGAAGTTCGAGGTGAGAGCGAGATGGGCGAGCGGGTGCGGGAAGACGCCTGATTTGGGGCGGGAGTAAGGACTGCAGGTTGTGACGACGGGTCAGGGAAGCGAGGAGAGTTGATGCAGCGGTTCGAGGGGCGGGTTGCGCTGGTGACGGCGGGGGCGCAGGGGATCGGCGCTGCCGTTGCGCGCAGGATCGCGAGTGAGGGTGGTTCGGTGATCGTCACCGATCTGCAGGAGGACAAGAGCGCCGCGGTCGCCGCCGAGATCGGCGAACGGGCGATCGCCGTACGGGTCGATGTCACCTCGCGCGCCGACATCGATGCGGCGGTCGCGGCCGGGGTCGAGCGGTTCGGACGGCTGGACCTGCTGGTGAACAACGCAGGCGCTTGCATCGTCACCTCGCTACCGGAGGAGACCACGGTCGAGGAATGGCACCGTCAGCTCGACCTCACCCTGGTCGGAGCAGCGCAATGCATCCAGGCGGTCTTGCCGGAGCTCGTCAAGACACGCGGGAACGTCGTCACGATCAGCTCGGTGAACGGCCTCGCCGCCTTCGGGAACATCGAGTACTCCGCGGCGAAGGCCGGCCAGATCGCCATGACACAGAACTTCGCCGCTCGCTACGGCAGCAGCGGCGTCCGCTTCAACGTCGTTGCCCCCGGCACCATCCGGACGCCGAACTGGGACAACCAGCCGGACGCGCTGGAGAGGCTGAGCAAGCTGTACCCGCTGCAGCGCGTCGGCGAATCCGAGGACATCGCCGCCGCGGTCGCCTTCCTCGGCTCCGACGACGCCGCCTGGATCACCGGCCACACCCTCCCGGTAGAAGGCGGCGTCCTCACCGGCCCCGCTCCCCTCAACCTCACCCCCACCGGCCCCTTCAGCAACGACCACTAGGCCGCCTACTCCGGCCGACCCCCGCCTCCCGGCACCGCTGGCGGAGTTGCATCAACCGGCGGAGCTGCGCCAGTTGGCGTTGGCGGGTTTCGCCCGCTAGCGGAGTTTTCGTCCGCTAGCGGGCTTATTACGCGGCATCGGCCGAACACCGCGTCAGCGCTTAGTCGCCCCTCCCCAACTCACCCCCAGCCCCGGCGACGGCTGCCGGTCTGCGATGAATGGGCTTACCTCCGCCTCGCCTGCTTCCCCCACTGCTCTACCAATGGGGGAAGCAGGCCACGAGGAGGTAAGCCCATCCGCCGCCCCGCCCACGCCACCCGGACGGCCTTCGCCTGGCGCTGAAGGTTCGCTGGGCGGCGTCGCCGGGGCCCGCTTCGGCTCCCGTAGGAGGTTATGAGGAGTGCGACCAGTATGTGGACGGTTACGAAGGGTGAATGTCTAGTTAGTTTATAGTTTTTGTTCATTAAGGGATCCGTACCCCGAGAACAGGACACCGTGCGATGACCGAACCCAGCTGGTCCTTCGAGACCCGCCAGATCCATGCCGGCCAGACCTCCGATCCGACCACGAACGCTCGCGCGCTGCCGATCTACCAGACCACGTCGTACACGTTCGACAGCACCGATCACGCCGCGAGCCTGTTCGGCCTGCAGGAGTTCGGCAACATCTACACCCGGATCCAGAACCCGACCCAGGACGCGGTCGAACAGCGGATCGCCAGCCTGGAAGGCGGTACGGCGGCGCTCCTGGTGAGCTCCGGCCAGGCCGCGACCTCGCTCGCACTGCTGAACATCGCCGAAGCCGGCGACCACATCGTCAGCAGCCCGAGCCTGTACGGCGGCACGTACAACCTGTTCCACTACACGTTCCCGAAGCTCGGCATCGAGGTGAGCTTCGTCGAGGACCCGAGTGACCTGGAGTCCTGGAAGGCCGCGATCCGGCCGAACACGAAGGCCTTCTTCGGCGAGACGATCGCGAACCCGAAGAGCGAGATCTTCGACATCGAGGGCATCGCCGGCGTCGCCCACGAGTACGGCGTACCGCTGATCGTCGACAACACCGTCGCCACGCCGTACGTGCTGCGTCCGCTCGAGCACGGCGCCGACGTGGTGGTGCACTCGGCGACGAAGTACCTGGGCGGTCACGGTACGGCGATCGCCGGGGTGATCGTGGATTCCGGCAAGTTCGACTACGCCGCGAACCCGGAGCGCTTCCCCGGATTCAACCAGCCGGACCCGAGCTACCACGGTCTCACCTACGGCACTGCGCTCGGCGTCGGTTCGGATCTCGGCAACCTCGCCTACATCCTCAAGGCCCGGGTGCAGTGGCTGCGCGACCTCGGTACCGCGCTGTCTCCGTTCAACGCGTTCCTGATCGCACAGGGCCTGGAGACGCTCTCGCTCCGGATCGAGCGGCACCTGGACAACGCACTCAAGGTCGCCCAATGGCTGGAGTCGCGCGACGAGGTGGAGAGCGTCGCGTATGCGAGCCTGCCGTCGAGCCCGTACTACGAGCTGGCGCAGAAATACACGCCGCGGGGCGCTGGTGCCGTCGTCGCCTTCGAGATCAAGGGCGGTGTGGATGCCGGCAAGCGGTTCGTGAATGCCCTGCAGTTGCACAGCCACGTCGCGAACATCGGCGACGTCCGGTCGCTGGTGATCCACCCGGCCTCGACCACGCACAGCCAGTTGTCCGAGCAGGACCAGCTCGCCTCCGGCGTCACGCCGGGCCTGGTGCGGCTGGCGGTCGGGCTCGAGCACATCGACGACATCCTGGCCGATCTCGAGGTCGGATTCGCCGCCGCCAAGTCGGCCTGAGCCGGCTGACCAATGACTCAGGATCGCCCGGCCGCGTCCGTCAGGGAGTGGAGCATCGGCGCCCGGGGGCGGGCCACCGGTGCTCCGGACGACGGCGCTCTGCAGGGCGCCGGACACTCATCCGGTCAGGTGGCCGATGGGTGCCGGCCGGGCGATCCTGACCCACCACAAGCCCAGACCAGGCGGTTTGCCGACATTGGTGAACTTCCTTTGGAACAAGGGAGTTCATTGCCGGGAGTGGTGATTGCTTATGAGAGTTGGGGGCGGCTCAATGCTGCTCGGGACAACGCCGTTCTCATCTGCCACGCGCTGACCGGGGACGCGCACGTGGTCGGGCCGGCCGGCCCGGGGCAGCCGACGCCGGGCTGGTGGGACGGGTTGATCGGGACCGGCCGGTACGTCGATCCCACCGACTGGTACGTCGTGGCCGCGAACGTTCTCGGTGGTTGCCAGGGCTCGACCGGCCCGTCGTCGATCGCGCCGGACGGAAAGCCTTGGGGCAGCAGGTTCCCCGCGATCACCATCCGGGACCAGGTCACCGCCGAGGCGGCGCTGGCGACGTATCTCGGGATCGGCAGCTGGGCCGCGGTGATCGGCGGTTCGATGGGTGGCATGCGGGCGCTCGAGTGGCCGTTGCTCTACCCGGAGCGGGTCGCGACGTCCGTAGTACTGGCTTCTACCGGGTATGCGACGGCCGAGCAGATCGCCTGGTGCGCGCCGCAGCTGGCCGCGATCGAAGAGGATCCAGCGTGGCAAGGCGGTGACTACTACGAGTCAGGCCGGGCACCGACCTCCGGGCTCGGGATCGCGCGGCGGATCGCCCAGGTCACCTACCGCTCGGAGTACGAATTCGCCACCAGATTCGGCCGCACCCCGCAGGGCGACGGCCGGTTCGCCGTCGAGTCGTACCTCGATCACCACGCGAGCAAGCTCACCCACCGCTTCGATGCCGGCTCGTACGCCGTACTCACGCGCGCGATGAATTCGCACGACATCGGCCGGGATCGCGGCGGTCTCCGCAGCGCGCTCCAGAATCTCCAAGCCCGCCTGGTCGTCGCAGCCGTCGACTCCGACCGCCTCTATCCGTCACGGCTCTCCACCGAACTCATCGATGCCCACCCCGATGCGGGACCGCTGCACCTGATCAAGTCGCCGTACGGCCACGACGGCTTCCTGATCGAGCTCGACCAGGTCGGCGCAATGATCGCGGAGACGCTCGACGGCGCGTAATCTCCGACGAGTGGAGATACAGGCCTGGAAGATCGCCTTCGCGGCGGATGACGACAACGAGTGCGTTCGGACGGTCCTCGATCATCTGCGCTTCTCGCACGAGGTGGTCGTGATCGAGCCGGTGACCTGGCCGAGCATGTCGCGTGCGGTCGCCGAGCAGGTGGCGAACGGCGATGTCGACTTCGGCGTCCTGATGTGCTGGACCGGCACCGGTACGGCGATCGCGGCCAACAAGGTCGCCGGTGCCCGGGCGGCCACCGTCGCCGACGCCTGGACGGCCGAGAACGCCCGCCGCTGGAACGACGCGAACATCATCGCCCTCAGCCTCAAACGCCTCGCCCCGGCCGTCGCGGTCGAGTGCGTCCAGGCCTTCCTCGCCGTCGCCGAACCCGACCCCGACGAGCTGCCCAACATCGAAGACATCGAACGCTGAGGTAAGCCTCAGCGAAGGCGGGCGAAGCCCTCGAGTGCGTAGGTGTGCTCCAGCTGGCTGCCGAAGGCCTTCCACTGCGCCGCGACCTTGGCGAAGCCGGCCGCGGCCGTCGTACGGTCGCCGCGATACTCCGCCAGCAGGCTCTCGGCCGTCTTCACCGAGTACTCCCACATCGGCAGCAGCGGCACCAGCCGGGCAGTCAGGTCCGCGGCGATCCCCGGCTCGTCGACCGCCAGGGCGGCGCGAACGTACGCCGGTAGGCGCGCGGCAAACTCATGGCTCCCAGTCAGCTCCTCGATCCCGAGCAACCGCTGAAGCACCTCGCGGACTCCCTCACGCTCACCCGCGGCGGCCCGCACCGTTGCAACGGGTGCGCCGGCGACCGCGAGGAGGTCGGGCCAACCCACCAGGATCGCCAGCCGGTACGCCTCCTCGGCCGCCTCTCGAGCGCCTTCCTGACCGAGCTCCAGCTGGGCCCGGGCCAATGCCGACAGCACCTCGATCCGGCGTAATAGGATGAACGCCGGACCTGGATGATCCAGTTGCTCGCGGCAACTACTGACGACCTCGTCCAGCTCGCCGGTCTCGACCATCAGCTCCAGCACCGTGCAGCTGATCTGCTGCTCGAGTTCCACCAGCCGGCGCCGGGAGGCGTACTCGCGAGCCTCCCGCAACGAGTCGAGCGCCGCCACCGGGCCCTCGATCTGCCAGACGACGAAGCCGTAGTTGAGCCACGTGACCGCCGTGTCACGCGCCTGGCCCAACTCTTGCAGTGCGGCCAGCGCGTGCTTGATGTCGACCAGTCCGCCGGTGTCGCCGTTGGCGATCCGGGACAGCCCGAGCGCCTCCAGCGCCCGGTACGGCACGGCGTACCCCTGCTCGGCCGCCATCGCCAGCGAGCGGTTGGCCGCGGCGAACGCATCGTCGCGCCGGCCCGCGACCGACAGGATGCTCGCCTGCCCGGCGAGGGCACCGACCAGGTCCTCGCTCGACCCGAGGTCCTCGAGCATCGCAACCACCCGGTTGATCGTGTCCAGCCGCTCGGCCATGTTGTTCATCGGATAGGTCGACATCCGCAATGCCCGGGCCGTCCCGACAACGTTGCCTGCGGCCTCGAATCCGGCAGCGGCCGCGCGGAAGGCGGCCAGCGCGTCGTCGAGCCGTCCGGTGAGGAAGGCGGCCCAGCCCCAGCGGGACAGCACCTCCGGACGCTCCGGATCGTCCTCGGGAGTAAGGGCGAGCGCCTGGTCGAGCAATCGGAGCGCGTCGGTGGTGTCGAGGTTCATCGCGAGCTCGGCGGCCAGCTGGTCGTAGCGCCTCGCTCGCGGCGACAACTCCTGGACCACCCGATCGTCGCCGACGGCCCGTGCCAGCTCGAGAGCGGTCTCCAGGTGATGGGCGATGATGTTCGTCGCCTCGGCCTGCCTTGTCGCGCACTGCGCTTCCAGCCAGTCCGCCGCGGCGATGTGGCGGGCCGACCGCTCAGCCCGCGGCACCTGGTTGTACGCGACATCACGGGTCAGCGCATGCCAGAAGACATACTCGTGCTGACCGGCCATCGACGACTGGCGAACCGGCCGCACCAGCTCCTTACGCGCCAACGCCTGCAACGCCTGTACTACGTCGGCGGCGTCGCGGTGACTCAGGACGGCGACGGCCTCGGCCCAGAACACCCGGCCGATCACGGCCGCATTCGCCAGCAGTGCCTTGCGATCCGGCTCGAGCGTGTCCAGACGGGCGGCGATGATCGAGCTGATCCCCGACGGCAGGTCCGCCGTGGCGTGCCCTGGTCCGGAGTCCTTCACCATCCGCGCGAGCTCCTCGGCGTACAAGGGATTGCCGTCGGCGCGCTGGACCAGCTCGGCCTTGGTGTCCGGGGGCACGGCACCGTCGGTGAGCAGCCGGGTGATCAGCTGGTCGGTCTCGCTGCCGGACAACGGGGAGAGGCCGATCGTGAGGGCGTTCTGGAGTCCACGGGTCCAGCGGGGGCCGCGTTCCAGCAGCTCGGGCCGGGCGGTGATGACGACCAGCAGCGGAAGGTCGGTGACCCAGTCGACGAGATGATCGACGAAATGCAGCAGGGCGTCCTTGGCCCAGTGCAGGTCCTCCAGCACGATCACGGTCGGGGCGTGCTCCGCGAATCCCTCGAGCAGTTGTCGCCAGGCGGCGAACGACTCCTCCTGCGTCACCGAGCCGGTCGGCACGCCGGTGGTCTCCGCGCCGACCAGCGGCCGGACCCGTGCGCGCAACCAGGACCGGTCCGCGCCGTCGGGCAGGATGGCCTCCAGCTTCTCGGCGGCTGCGGTCGGCTGATCGGTGTCCAGGATGCCGGCCTGCGCCTTGAAAATCTCCGCGATCGGCCAGAACGGGCCCTCGCCGTACGGCAGGCAGCGGCCTTCGCGCCACGTCACCAGCTCGTCGCGTCGGTCCAGTTCGGCGCCGAGCTCCGCGACCAGCCGGGACTTACCGATCCCTGGTTCGCCCAGCAGGGTGACGAACTGGGGCGCGCGCTCGGCGACCGCCTTGTCGAACGCGGTCCGCAGCAGGGTGAGATCACGCTGCCGGCCGACCAGCGGCGTACTGAGGTCACGGATCACGTCCGCGCCGAAGCGGGCCCGGGGCTCCCCTGCCTGCCAGCGGCTGAGCGGGTGGCTGAGTCCCTTGACGGCAACGGGTTCCAGCTCTTCGTAGCTGAAGACGCGGCTGGTCGCGGCGTAGGTGCCGGCGCCGACCACGACCGTGCCGACCGGGGCCGAGGTCTGCAGCCGGGCGGCGGCATTGACGACCAGGCCGGTGACGAACGGCTCGCCGAGCTCCGGCCTGGCGGCCAGCTCGACCAGCGCTTCGCCGGTGTCGATACCGATCCGGACCTCGAGCGTGCCCGTCGCGGCCAGCGCGGAAAGGATCGCCAGCCCGGCCCGGACGGCCCGCTCGGCATCGTCCTCGCGGGATCGTGGGGCACCGAAGACGGCCAGGATGGCGTCCCCGGCGAACTTCTCCACCGTCCCGCCGTACCGCTCGACGGTGTCGCGCAGCAACTGGTGGTACGGCAGCAGCCAGCGCCGCACGTCCTCGGGGTCCGCGGACTCCGAGGCGGCGGTGAAACCGACCAGGTCGCAGAACAGCACCGAGACGACCTTGCGCTCCGTCACGGAGGCCATTGGTTGCCCCGGGCTACTCTCCGGCCTGATACTCAGGCCCGGTGGGCGGCCTCGAGCGAGCGGATCCGCCCGCAGAGGGCCTTGAGCAAGGTCTGTGCGACGTCCGGGTTCTCCTTCACCACCGGCGCGAACGCCAGCGACGACAGCGCGAAGGTGGTCAGCCCGTCCGGACCGGCGATCACCGATGCCGAGCGCGGCTGCCCGTCCAGCAAGGAGATCTCGCCGAAGTAGTCCCCCACGCCCAGCGCGGGCCGGGCCTCGCCGTCGACGGTGACCTCGGCCGACCCTTCGAGCACGACCTGCAGACCGGTGTCGTCGCTGCCCTGCTGCACCACCGAGGCACCGGCCGGCGTCGTCAGCGTGGTGCCGCGGGCGATCAGGTCGCTCAGCGTTTCGGCCGGCAGCCCTTCGAAGAGGTCGATCTTCGCCAGGAACCGCGGCAGGGACTCGTAACTCATGCGGATCGCACCCCTCGATCAGAGCCCGTCGGTCGACGAGCTGTAGTGGCTGGGGCACAACATACAGCCGCCCAGGACCGCCCAGCCAGGATATTCTCCACCACCGGCCGGCTGGGACCCGTATCGTCGCGGCCGTGGAAGACCAGGTCGCGGACAACTACGACGAACTGCCGTTGTGGTCGGCCCCGTTCGGGCAGCTGATCCTCGAGCACGTACCACTGAAGCGCGGCCAGACGATCGTCGACCTCGGCGCCGGCACCGGCTTCCTCACCGTCGAACTGGCCCAGCGCAGCGCGGCGGCCCGGGTGATCGCGGTCGACCCGTGGGCCGGGGCGATGCAGGTACTGCAGCGCAAAGTCGACTACCTCAGGCTCACCAATGTCGAACTGGTGATTGCGTCGCAGCTCGACCTGCCCAGCGACTCGGTCGACCTGGTGGTCTCCAACCTCGGCATCAACAACTTCGACAACCCGGCGACGGTTCTGCAGGAGTGCTATCGCGTACTCCGGCCAGGTGGTCGCCTGCTGCTCAGCACGAACCTGGCCGGGCACATGGCCGAGTTCTACGCCGTGTTCCGCGAGGTCCGCCCGTCCGAAGCACTGGATGAGCACGTCGCGCACCGAGCCACCGTCGACGGAACGCTCGACCTCCTGCAGCAGGCAGGCTTCACCGCAAGCGTCCTCGCTCAGACGACCTTCAAGATGCGGTTCGCCGACGGTACGGCGTTGCTCAGCCACTACTTCATCCGCCTCGGCTTCCTCGACGGATGGCTGGCGATCGCCGGTCAGGAAGCGCTCGACGCGGTAGAGCAAGAACTGAACCGGCGCGGTGAGGTCTCGCTCACCGTGCCGGCTGCCTGTTTCGAGGCGGTGAAGGACTAGCCTTTGGGCCAGGCGTCCCAGGCGGAGGCGAACATTTCGTCCACGGTGTGGGTGTTCTTCCACTCCAGGTCGCGGGCGGCGAGTTCCCCGGAGGCGACGACGCGGGACGGGTCGCCGGGTCGGCGCGGGCCCTCGGTCGGGGTGAAGTCGATGCCGGTGACCCGGCGGGCGGCATCCATGATCTCGCGCACCGACGTACCGGTGCCGCTGCCCAGGTTGTAGACCGGCTCGAGGCGCCCAGAAGTTGAACCCAGCCCCGAGTCGAGGGCACGGGCCGCGGCGACGTGCGCGCGGGCCAGGTCGGCGACGTGCACGTAGTCCTTGATCGAGGTGCCGTCCGGGGTCGGGTGGTCGGTGCCGTAGATCTGCGGGATCTTGCCCTGGGTGAGCAGGTTGCAGACGATCGGGAACAGGTTGTACGGGCTCGCGTCGTACACCTTCGGGTCGCCGGAGCCGACCACGTTGAAGTAGCGCAGCGCGGTGTGGTTCAGCTCGACCGCCTTGGCCTGGTCCTTGAGCAACCATTCGCCGACCAGCTTCGTTTCGCCGTACGGGCTCTGCGGGTCCGGCGCGGTCTGCTCGGTGACGACCTCGTCCTTCGGGGTGCCGTAGACGCCCGCGCTGGAGGAGAAGACGATGTTGCGGACCTCGGCCTCGGCCATCGCCTCCAGCAGCGAGACCATCGCGGTGACGTTCTGGGTGTAGGTGTGCATCGGCTTCTCGACCGAGACCCCGGCGTACTTGTACCCGGCCAGGTGCACCACGCCGCTGACGCCTTCCAGGGCGCGTCGGGTCGCGGCGGAGTCGAGCAGGTTCGCCTCGACGAACGGGACACCCTCCACCAGGAACTCCGGCTTCCCGCTGGACAGGTCGTCGATCACCACGACGTCGATCCCGTCCGCGGCGAACGCGCGCACCACATGCGCTCCGATGTACCCGGCACCACCAGTCACAAGCCATGTCATGCCCGGCATCCTCTCATCCACGGTGAATCCGGCGGCCGGGCAGTAGGGCATGCCTGGCAGTTCGTCGCCGTAGCGAGCAGGTGCTCGGTGCGGTAGCTCGGTGTGCGGGAGGGGCGGGTGGCGATGCGGAGCATCGTGCCCGTCGCTCCCGTGCAGCGAGGTGCCGTGCCGAGTGCCGCGCAGTAGGCGAGGAACTGCCAGGCATGCCCTAACATCCGGGGATGATCGGACTCGTTCTTGCCGCCGGAGCCGGGCGCCGCCTGCGCCCCTACACCGACACCCTGCCCAAGGCCCTGGTGCCCATCGACGCGGAGACCAGCGTGCTCGACCTGACGCTGGCCAACTTCGCGGAGGTCGGGCTGACCGATGTCGCGATCGTCGTCGGGTACGCCGCGCAGGCCATCGCCGACCGGCAGAAGGAGATGGAGAGCCGGTACGGCGTGACGCTCGAGCTGGTCCACAACGACAAGGCCGAGGAGTGGAACAACGCCTACTCGCTGTGGTGCGCCCGTGACCTCTTCGCGCAGGGGTTCGTGCTGGCCAACGGCGACACCGTCCACCCCGTCTCGGTCGAGCACACCTTGCTCGCAGCACAGGGTGGCGACCAGCGGATCATCCTCGCCCTCGACACGGTGAAGTCGCTGGCCGACGAGGAGATGAAGGTGATCTGGTCGCAGGAGAAGGGTGTCGAGCGGATCACCAAGCTGATGGAGCCCGCGGACGCCACCGGCGAATACATCGGCCTGACCTTGATCGAGCCCTCGGCCGCGGAAGACCTCGCGGATGCGCTGAAGACGACCTGGGAGCGCGATCCCAACCTGTACTACGAGGACGGCTACCAGGAGATGGCCAACCGCGGCCAGCGCATCGACGTGGCGCCGATCGGTACCGTCGAGTGGGTCGAGATCGACAACCATGACGACCTGGCCCGGGCGCGGGAGATCGTATGCCCCTCCTAGCCCGGATGATCACCGCGCCGTTGGTCGTCGACGTACGCCGCGGTGCTCTCGCCGAGCTGGGCACGATCCTGGCCGACCAGCGGATCTCCACCTCCGGGCGGGTCGCGATCGCGGTCGGTGCGACGTACGGACCGACTGTGCAGAAGACGTTCGAGGGCGGCCTGGCCGGCGCCGACTGGTATTCCGTCGAGGGCGGCACCATCAACGCCGCGATCAAGCTGGTCGAGCAGGTCCGGACGAAGCGCTACGACGCGATCGTCGGGGTCGGCGGCGGGACCGTGCTGGACGTGACGAAGTTCGCGGCCGCGCGGCTCGGGCTGCCGATGGTCGCGGTCGCCACCAACCTGGCGCACGACGGGATCGCATCGCCGATCAGCACCTTGGACAACGACGCCGGGCGCGGCTCGTACGGCGTACCGGCGCCGCTCGCCGTGCTCGTCGATCTCGACCTGGTCGGCCAGGCGCCCGAGCGGTCGGTGCGCTCCGGGATCGGCGAGATCCTGTCGAACCTGTCCGCGATCGCCGACTGGGAAGCGGCCCATCGTCAGCACGGCGAGGAGATCGACGGGCTCGCGGTGTCGCTCGCGCGGACCTCGGCGCAGGCTGTCCTGCATCATCCGGGGACTGTTGCCGACGACGACTTCCTCGCGACGCTGGCCGAGGGATTGGTGTTGTCGGGGATCTCGATGGTGGTCGCCGGTACGTCGCGGCCGTCGTCGGGGGCGTGCCATGAGATCTCGCACTCGATCGACCTGCTGCATCCGTCGCGGCGCGGGTATCACGGCGAGCAGGTCGGCCTGGGGGCTGCGTTCGCGTGGTTCCTGCGCGCCGATCTGGATCGCTTCCACGCTACGGTCGACTGCCTTGCGCGACATGCGTTGCCGGTGCGTCCGACCGATCTCGGGTTCTCGCTGGAGGAGTTCAACGGGATCGTCGAGTACGCCCCGCAGACGCGTCCCGGCCGGATCACGATCCTGGAGGAGTCCGCGCTCACCCCGGACCTGATCGCCACCCGGGTCGCAGAGTTCAACGACCACGTGTTCGCCCGGCTCAGCTCGTCCGACGGCTCGGTGACACCAGAAGGCGTCGCGCTCGACTGACCCCTTGCGGCAGTGGTGAGGATGGAGGGGTGAGCATTCATCTGGACTGGCCGGACTGCCGCAACGTGCGTGACCTGGGCGGACTGCCGACCGCGGGTGGCGGCCGGATCCGCCCGGGTGCGCTGATTCGCTCCGACGGCCTGCAGTACCTGTCGGCCGCAGGCGTCGCCGCCGTACGCCGTGCCGATGTGAGCCGGGTGCTCGACCTACGCTCGACGGCCGAGGTCGAGCAGTCGCCGACCCCGTTCACCGACGACCCGCTCGGGCACTGGATACCGGTCCAGGATCCCGCCGTACCCGGACCCGGGATGGACACCATCGTCAAGGTCTGCAACGAGATCCTCGACCAGGGCCCGGAGCGGTTCGCCGAGGTGATGCTGGCGATCGCCGAGGCGCCACCGGGTGCGGTGGTCGTGCACTGCCATGGCGGCAAGGACCGGACCGGGATGGTCGTCGCGCTCGCGCTCAGCGTCGCCGGCGTACCGGAGGACGAGATCGTCGCCGACTACTTCGTCACCAAGGAACGCCTGGCGCCGTGGATGGCCCAGCAGCTCGCCGATGAACCGGACGAGTCGCTGCACGCGGAGATGCTCGAGTTCCGCGACACCCGGGCGGAGTCGATCGTGGCGATCCTGGATCACCTGCGGACGGCGTACGGAGGTCCCGAGGCCTATCTGCGCAAGGCCGGCCTCAGCACCGCCCAACTCGGCCTGCTGCGCACCAGATTGACCGGCTGAGCGGGCACTCCGAACGACCCGCAATCGTTGTGTCACCGTGTGAAACCGGTAACACAAAGTACTGGCGCCGACTCGCCTGAAACGGTTCAGAGGGCGCCGATGTCATATTCGTGTCCCGCGCCCAGTAGATTGGCCCGCATGTCAACCGCCGCTGAGTCGGCCAAGACCGCTGAACTGGCGGCGATGGCTGAGCGTTATGGGTTGTCCAGGAGTTCGGCCCGCCCGAACCTCCGGACCTACCTGTTCGAACTGTGGGGCCGTCGCCAGTTCATCGTGAGCTATGCCCGGGCGAGGACCTACGCGGTCTACGCCGGAGCCCGGCTCGGATCGATCTGGCAGGTCCTCACCCCGTTGCTCAACGCGGGGGTGTACTACCTGGCCTTCGGCGTCCTGCTGGGGACGAAGAACGGCATCCCGAACTACGCCGCGTTCCTGATCTGCGGCATGTTCGTCTTCACCTACACGCAGCGGTCGATGACCGAAGGGTCGCGGGCGATCTCGGCGAACATGTCGCTGATCCGCACGCTGCACTTCCCGCGGGCGACCCTGCCGCTGGCGTACGTGGTGAACGAGCTGAACCAGATGTTCCTCTCGATGGCGATCCTGCTGGCGATGGTCGGCTTCACCACCGGCCCCAACTGGCACTGGCTGTTGCTGGTCCCGGCGCTCTTCCTGCAGACGCTGTTCAACATCGGCGCCACCTTGGTCTTCGCCCGGCTCGGCGCCTTCCTGACCGACATCTCGCAGCTGCTCCCCTTCATCACCCGGACCTGGCTGTACGCGTCCGGCATCTTCTTCTCGATCCCGGTCAAGCTGGAGGCGCTGAACGCTCCCGGCTGGGTCATCCAGGTGCTCTCGCTGAACCCGATCTCGGCGTACATCGACATCGCCCGCCGGGCGGTCCTGGAAGAGCACGTGAAGAACCAGCTCCCGCATGCGTGGGAGATCTCGATCATCTGGGCCGGCATCTCGCTGGTCGGCGGTTTTCTCTACTTCTGGCGTGCGGAGGACAGGTATGGCCGTGGCTGAGACGGCAGCTCCGAGGACGACGGCCTGGGCCGCCGCGTCGGATGCTGTCCCGACGGTGATCGCCGACAACGTCAACATCATCTACAAGGTCACCGCGTCCGGTGGCAAGGGCACCGCGGCGAGTGCGTTCCGGCGGATCCTGAAGCGCCAGGACCGGCCGACCATCCGCGAGGTGCACGCGGTCAAGAACGTCAGCTTCACGGCGTACAAGGGCGATGCGATCGGTCTGATCGGCCGCAACGGCTCCGGGAAGTCGACGCTGCTGCGGGCCATCGCCGGGCTGCTGCCGCCCGCGTCGGGGGCGATCTACACCGGCGGGCAGCCGTCGCTGCTCGGCGTCAACGCGGCGATGATGAACGACCTGACCGGCGATCGCAACGTCGTCCTCGGCTGCCTGGCGATGGGTATGTCGCTGGCCGAGATCGAGGAGCGCTACGACAGCATCGTCGAGTTCTCCGGCATCGGTGACTTCATCGACCTGCCGATGTCGACCTACTCGTCCGGGATGTCGGCGCGGCTCAAGTTCGCGATCGCGTCGGCCAAGACGCACGACATCCTGCTCGTCGACGAGGCGCTGGCCACCGGTGACGCCGAGTTCCGGGTCCGCTCCGAGGCGAAGATCAAGGAACTCCGATCGTCGGCCGGCTGCGTCTTCCTGGTCAGCCACAGCCTCGACGTCGTCCTGGACACCTGCAACCGCGCCATCTGGCTCGACAAGGGCGTCCTCCGGATGGACGGCGACGTCCAAGAGGTCGTAGACGCCTACAACCAAGAAGCCACCGGCAAACGCTGAGTCTCTTCTCGAGGAACGCCCCGGACCTGCTGGTCCGGGGCGTTTCGCGCTGGTTCTGGCCAGAATCTCCTGTTGATCGGGACACACCGCGCTAGTCTCTGGGGTTGGTCGAGGGATGGGGACTACGGGCGTGGCGATGGCTGATGAGCTGGATCTGGCGGTTTCGTATGTCACCGGCGTGCTGGCTGGTGGGGTTGAGCGGGATTGGGCCGGGCCTGCGGGTCGGCTCGAGTGGTCGTGTGCCGTCACGGTGGAGCATGTCGGGCAGGCGTTGATGCATTGGGCTTCTCAGCTGGCGGTGAGGGCCGATACCCGGTACGTGCGGTGGAGGAGTCAGGTGCAGGAGGGGGCACCGCCGGAGGGGATGATTGATTTTCTCGAGGCGGGTGGGCGGATCCTGGCCTTGGTGGCGCGGGCGACTCCGCCCGACGTACGGGCGTTTCATCCGTGGGGGATCGCGGATGCGGACGGCTTTGCCGGGATGGGATGCCTCGAGGTGTTGCTGCACGGGAAGGACCTCGCGGACGGGCTCGGGTTGGCCTACGAGCCGCCGTACGAGGTCTGTCAGAAGGTCTTCCAGCGGATGTTCGCCCAGCACGCCGATCAGGCAGCTGGGGCCGATCCGTGGGCGGCGCTGCAGTGGGCGTCGGGGCGCGGCGAGCTGGACGGCCTTCCACGGCTGACCGAGTGGAAATGGCGTGCCACCCCGCTCGACGAGACCTGGGACCCCTCCCCTACCCCGGCACCGATGCGCTTCACGCCCTGACTCGACTGGAGCAAGTGGTCAGGAATCGAGAAGCAGGAGGGCGGGCTGCCCGCCTAGCGTTGCCGGTATGAACCTCACCATGACTTCCATCGAATCCATCACCCTCGAATCCTCCGACCGGGCTGCCGCGGAGGCCTTCTACGCCAAGGCGTTCGACCTCGGCGATCGGCTCCACTGCCGCGCCTCGGAAGCACCGACGAGCGGGTTCCGGGCGTACACGCTGTCGCTCGTGGTCTCGCAGCCGTCGACGGTCGACAGCCTGCTCGGGACCGCGATCGACGCCGGTGCGACCGTGATCAAGCCGGCCAAGAAGAGCCTCTGGGGGTACGGCGGCGTCGTACAGGCTCCGGATGGCGCCCTCTGGAAGGTCGCCACGTCGGCCAAGAAGGACAGCGGTCCGGCGACCCGCGAGATCGACGACATCATCCTCCTGCTCGGCGCCGAGGATGTTGCCGCGAGCAAGCAGTTCTACGTCGAGCACGGCCTGACGGTGGCACGGAGTTTCGGCCGCAAGTACGTCGAGTTCGCCGCGCCTCCGAACAGCGTCAAGCTGGCCCTCTACGGCCGCAGCGCGCTCGCCAAGGATGCCGGCGTCCCGGCCGACGGCACCGGCTCACACCGCCTCGTCCTGACCAGCGACGCCGGACCGTTCACCGATCCGGACGGATTCACCTGGCAGCCGGCCTCGAACTGAAAGTCAGCGATGCCGGTCGAGGAATGCTGTGAGTTCGGCGACGTATGGGCCGCGTTTGTCGCGGCGTACCGAGTGGCCGGCGCCGGCGAGGTGGACGGCGCGGAATTCACCGCCGGCTACTTGGGCGCAGCGCTCGGCGTACTCGGTGGAGATCAGCGAGCCGCGGTCGGTGTCGCCGTGGATCAGCAGCACCGGGCACGTGATCGCAGCCAGCAAGTCGGTCAGTGGGGTCACGTTGTCGAACGGCAACTCGAACAGATCCGCGTTGAGCTGAGCCTTCGACACGGCCCAGGGCTCCAGTTCGTCCTCGGGCCAGTCGGGGTCGTTGGACCGGCCGCGGGCGATCCGGGCCGGCAGGTCGAGGGCCCGAAGGTCAACCAGCCAACGCGGTAGCCCCGGTTCGTCGTCCCGCTGGACGACCGGCGGCTCTCCGGTCGGCGGGTCCTCCAGCACGACCGCCCGCACCAGGTCCGGCCGAGCCCCGGCCAGTTGGGCGGCCGACATCGCGCCCATCGAATGGCCGACCACGACCCACCCGCCGTCGCGCTCCTGCTCCGACAGCACGAGCGCGGCATCGTCGCCGTACGCCGGATACCCCAGAGCTTCCTCGGGGAGCCCGGATTCCCCGTGCCCGCGGGCATCGATCGCGAGCGCCCGGATCCCCGGCATCGCGCCGATCAACGGCTCCCAGCAGCGCGCAGAGTCGGAGAAGCCGTGCAGGAAGGCAACGTCGGCCGCTTCCTCACCGGTCCGGTACCACGCCAGATGGCCCGTCCTCCCCTGCACCCCGAACACGCGTACTACGCCGTGCCGGGGTTGGCGACGGCCGGGCCGGCGGGGCGTTCCTGCAGCCCGATGATGAAGCCGAGACCCCAGGAGACGTGCATGGTGGCGCAGACCAGCGGGAGCCAGAAGAGTGCCTTCCACGGGAGGTAACGGCCCTCCATCGCCGAGCCGGCGATCAACAGCAGGGCATAGCCCAGCGGGGCCAGGAAGCCGATGTCCAGCCAGCTGACGCCCGTGGCCAGGCCGATGATCCCGAGGATCGTTCCGAGCGCCAGCAGGCCGACCGCGACCGGCGGTGCCAGGTAGCGCTTGTTGGCCGTCTCCGGGTGCCGCCTGATCACCTCGCGCCGCCACTGGCCGGTGTGGAAGAACTGCTTCGCCACCGCGGCCAGCGAGGACCGCGGCCGGTACGTCACCGACAGGTCAGGGCTGAACCAGATCAGTCCGCCGGTCTTGCGGATCCGGTAGTTCAGCTCCCAGTCCTGGGCCCGGTGCATCGACTCGTCGAAGCCGCCGACCCGCTCCAGCGCCGTACGCCGGAAGACGCCGAGATACACCGTGTCGGCAGGCCCTGCCTTGCCACCCTGGTGGAAGGTGGAGGCGCCGAGCCCGAGTCGCGAGCGGTAGGCACACGCCACCGCCATCTCGAACGACGTCCGTCCTTCGGCCGCCATCACGCCACCGACGTTGTCAGCCCCACTCTCCGTGAGCACCTCGACGGCGCGCCGGATGTAGCCCTGGGTCAGCACACCATGGCCGTCCACCCGGACGACGATGTCGTGCCGGGCGTGCGAGATCCCGGTGTTCAGCCCGGCCGGCGTTTTGCCGGTCGGGTTCGGCACGATCGTGATGCGCTTGTCGGCCTCGGCCAGCCGGTCGGCGATCTCCTGGGTCCGGTCCTTGCTCGGACCGATCGCCAGTACCACCTCCAGCTCGCCGGGATACTCCTGGTCGAGGACGCGGCCGACCGCTTCCTCGAGATGACGTTCCTCGTTCAGGACCGGCATCACGACGGACACCGGGGGCCAGTGGGACAAAGCCATGGTCAGGTCAGGCCTTACAGATCGATGCGACGTCGTCGACGTCGGTGCTGGGTTGGGACGGACTACCGGACGGTTTCACCGGCTTCGATGGTGCCTTACTCGGAGTGTTCGACTTCTTACCGTTGCCGTCCGAGGCCGCCTTGTCCAGCGCTTCGGACTTTCCGATCGCCTCGGCCACCTTGGTACGTACCAGTGCGAAGTCCGGATCGCCGGTGTGGATCAGCGGCGGGACCGGCGAGAAGGATGACACCGGCAGCTTCTTCGAGTCCAGCGCGAGGTCGGTGAAGGTACCGAGCTCGCCGGCCGGGATGTTCGTCTGGACCACCTCTTTGCTCGCCGAGGCGATCGCCTGGAACTTGGTCAGCACCTTCTGCGGCGACAACTGGTTCAGCATCGCGGTCATCACGCATTTCTGCCGGGTCATCCGTTCGTAGTCACTGGCCCCCGCCCGGGACCGCGCGAACCACATGGCATGGTACCCGTCCAGGTGCTGGTTCTTCCCCGGCTGGATGTATCCCTTGATCGGACCGCCGATGCCACCGATCGGGACCTTCTTGCCGACGTCGACGGTGACCCCACCGACCGCGTCCAGCAGGTGCTGGAATCCGGCGATGTCGATCAGCACGTAGTAGTTGACCTTCATCCCGGTGATCCCCTCGGCCGCCTGCGAGGTGGCCAGCAGGCCTGGCTCCTTGACGCCCGGGAAGAACTGCTTGTGGCCCATCGCCCAGGTGTAGACGCCGTTCAGGTAGCAGTCGTGGCCGCAGTTCTTCCACTCGAAGCCGTGCGGGAACTGCTTGGCCATCTCGGTACCGGCCGGGAACGGGATCTTCGCCATGTTCCGCGGCAGGCCGATCAGCACGGTCCGGCCGGTCTCGGCGTCCACCGAGGCCATCGTGATGCTGTCCGGCCGGGTGCCGATCCGGTCCGCGCCGGAGTCGCCGCCGAGCAGCAGGATGTTGTAGCGGCCCTTGTCCGCCTTCGACTTCTGCCCGTTGCCGAACACGCTGGCGACGAAGTCGCGCTGCGCCGACACGATCGTGCTGGCGTAGATCAGCACGGTCATCACCAGGATCACCAGCAGGCCGTCGACGATGCTGGCGGCCAGCCGGTGGTTCTTCTCCAGCGTCAGCGGCCGGCCGAGCCGGTAGGCGTCGACGAACAACGCGGCCCAGCCGATCGCGAGCAGGATCAGCAGGATCTGGACCAGCCGCAGCGTCTTCGGCGAGACCAGGATGTTGATCGTCCCGGATCGCCAGACCAGGGAGAGCAGCAGCAGGAAGACGACGATCGCGACGATCCCGAAGATCACCCGCCAGGCCCATCGCCCGGCGCGTTTGCTGCCGGCCGCGATCTGCGCGGATCCGGGCAGGATCAGAGTCATCAGCAACAGCGTCAGCGCGCGCTTGAAGCGCACCGGTTCGGCGAGATTGCCCAGGTCAGCCTTCTCCTGCGGCATGTCGTCCTTCCGTTCTCCGTACGGCGCGGCTGCCGATCCTCGATCGGGACGGCCCCCGTAGCCGCACGTCGCGCGCCGTTCAGTATGGCCATGGCCGGACGCTCGCCCGGATCAGGCGCGCCGCCCTGCCTCTGGTACCGCTGCGGTCATCAGGTACGACGTACCGGGCGGGCCCATGGTTCGAGGCGGGCGGGTTCGGAAACGAACAGTAACAGGTCACGCACACACCGCAGGCGCCGCCCCGGACCGGGACGGCACCTGTTCTCAGCGCAGTGTGAACGCGCCTATCACCGTCTCCTCGACCGAATTCCCGGCCGAGTCGAGCGCCTTGGCCCGCAACGAGATCTCCTTCGCCCCGGCCGGTACGGCGGCGGCGGCGACATACTTCCGGTCCCCCGTCCGCACCACCCGCGCCGGCTGCCAGGTCTTCCCCTCGTCGCCGGACACCTCAACAGCCGGTACTGCGGGTCGCCCGACCTTCGCACCCTCGGCCACCTCAAGACTCAGCGGGATCCCCAGCCCGGAACCTGCTGCCACCGAGTTCTTCCGATCGACATCCGGCGCGAACCGCACCATCCACAACGGCAGCTGTTCCTCGGCCGCAGTCGTGTTCGAGCGGAACGTCCACCTCGCATCGACCTGCCGGGACAGCCCGGAGAACATCGACCGGTCCTCACTCGCCTCGAACCTGTACTGCGCGTCGCCGGCCGGCAACTCGCTCAGCTCGTTGATGTAGCCCGGCGACTCCGATTCCGCCAGCAGGCTGCCGTTGCGGTAGAGCCGGCTGTGCCCGGTCGCTGCGAATGCCTGGATGTCGTTGCCGCCGGAGTCGACCACCAACGGCGTGTACAGCCGCACCTGGTCCCCGGTCCGAGCAGTGCTGGTGTCGACCGCCGGTCCGAGCACCGCCTTCTTCCACTCCGCCACATAACGACGTCCGGCCTGGTAAGAGGCCGTACCCGGTGCGTAGAGGAAACACGGCAGTCCACCGTCGCCCGGATACTCGACGAAGGTGGGATACCAGTCCGCGCCCGGCTCCAGGTAGGACGTCACCGTTCCGGCCGGGTCGGTCGTCAGCATCATGCCGTCCGATTCGAACAGGTGCGGCGGAAGAGCCGCGAACCCCTTGCCTGCTTGGGATCTAGACACCTGCTGGTAGTTCTTCGAAACGAGCTTGGCCAATTGACCGTCGGTGGCGACGCGGTGCAGTCCGTCGAACATCGAACCGCGGTGGAGGTCCGTCAGCCCGTAGTGCAACGGCGTGTTCGCGAAGTCACCGGCCGCACCGGGCACTCCCCACTGCGACGTCACCCAGGAATAGGCCTGGTCCGCGGGCGCCGCCGGACCGACCGGCGCGACCCGCATCGTCGCGAGATCCTTGCCGACCAGGCTCATCGAGCCCCAGAACCCGTTGTCCAGCTGGTGGGCCGAGATGATCTCGGCGAAGAACGACCGCACCGTGGAGTTGGCTGGCCGTTGCTCGACCGCCTGACCGCGCCGCGCGTCGAGCACGATCCTGCGATCGGCCGAGAGATCGACGACCGGCTGGTAGAAGACGGTGTCCACATCTCCGGCAGTGACCACTCCACCGAGCATGTACCGGCCGGCCGGCAGCTCGAGCTGCCCCAGCCCGTCCGTCGCCGGGACGTCCTGGAAGCCGTCGTCTCCGGTCAGGTTCAGCACCAGCGCATTCGCGTCAGCGGTCCGCTGCCCGGCATCGTCGAGATACTCGACCGTCAACGTATGCGTGGTGGCGCTGGCCTTGCGTGGCGCCGGGGAGACGGTCGTGTGCTTGGCGAGCAGGTTGTCATTCCCGGTCCGCACCCCGGTGATCCGCGTCGTCGCCCCCTGGGCCGAGACGCTGAACGGAACAAGCGGTGTCGGTGGTGGTGGTGCGGCTTGGGCGATAGGTGCGACCGCCATCAGAAGACCCGCGACGGCCAAGGCAGCTGAACGATGCATGGAGTTCTCCCCACTGGACGACACTTACTCCTCCACATGTCCGCTCGACGCCGAACGTCTCCGCAGGACGCCCTAGAAGTGGCGAGCGGCGGAGGATTACCCGTGATTGTGGTGTTTCGGGGAAATTTTCATGCCGTTGTGATGGCCGAGTGGGTAGTCCATCGGATACGAACAGTCCTGGGGTGATTACGCCCTGCTTGCACCGCCCCCAGCTGCAAGCTCCGTCGTGAGGACAGGAAACCGCCCATGAGACTGTTCCGTTCCGTTGCCGCGACCACCGTCGCGGTCAGTGCCTTGCTGCTCGCCGGCAGCCAGGCGTACGCCGCTGAAGCCGCCCCCGGGACCGCCCCCGCGGCCCGGCCCGCCGCCGCACCAGGCGCCGACTTCACCGGTATCGCGGCGCTCAGCAACTGCTCCGCCTCGCTCGTCCGGTACGCCGAGTCGCTGTCGACCGATCCCGCACTGGTACTCACCAACGGCCACTGCTACGAGGGCGGCATGCCCAGCCCCGGCCAGGTGATAGTGAACCGGTCCTCGTCCCGCAACATCACGCTGCTCAAGCCGAGCTCGAGCAACGCCGGGACGGTCCGGGCCAACCGGGTGCTCTACAGCACGATGACCAAGACCGATGTGACGCTGTATCGGATCAACGAGAGCTACGCGTCGATCAAGTCGCGGCTGAACGTCACCCCGCTGACGCTGGCCAAGCAGGCGCCCGCGAACGGTGCCGGGATGGCCGTGGTGTCCGGCTACTGGAAGCGGATCTACACCTGCTCGGTGCAGGCCACCATCCCGGAACTCCGCGAGGGCGGCTGGGTCTTCAAGAGCTCGATCAAGTACCAGCAGCCGGGCTGCGAGACCATCGGCGGCACCTCGGGTTCGCCGATCGTCAGCACCACCACCGGTGAGGTGATCGGAGTGAACAACACCGGGAACGAGGACGGCGAGCGCTGCACGCTGAACAACCCGTGCGAGGTGGATGCGAACGGCAACATCACGGTCGACCAGGGCGCGGCGTACGGCCAGCAGACCTGGTGGTTCTACACCTGCCTGACCGCGAGCCGCACGCTCGACCTGAACAAGACAGGCTGCCTGCTCCAGAAGCCCTGACCCGCTAGGAACGGACGGCGACCACCACCCCGGTCGCCGTCCGTACGGCGAAGTTGTCCAAGGGACCGATGAACGGCGACACGCCGGGTAACAAGGGACCGACGATGGGTTGTTGGGGTGACGCTTGACACAAGGGATCCGGTAGGGTCGCCGCCCATGGCAGTTGACTCCTCTACGCCCCGCCAAGCAACGCCGGAAAAGTGGCAGCACCCGCTGGGGGTGAAACCCCGCCTGGTCGCGGCCAGTGCGCTGATGCTCTTCCTGGAGCTCGCGCTGATCCGCTGGACCGGCTCGAACGTCGTGCACCTGAGCTACTTCTCGAACTTCGTCCTGCTCGGTTCGTTCCTCGGCATCGGGGTCGGCATCCTGCGGTCCGGCCGGGCCAAGCGGTTGCCGTACTACTCCCCGGTCATGCTCGGCCTGCTGGTCGCCGTGATCGCGTGGAAGCCGGTGACCGTCAACCGGGGCACGGATTCCAGCGTCATCTACTTCACCAGTCTGAACACCACCGGCCCGCCGACCTGGGTGATCCTGCCGATCGTCTTCATCGCGGCCGCGGTGGTGCTGGCCGGGCCGGCCGAGCTCGTCGGCCGCTGCTTCGCGGACCTGCCGCGCCTCACGGCGTACCGGTTCGATCTGATCGGCAGCCTGGTCGGGATCGGCGCCTTCACCGCGCTGTCGTTCCTGGGCGCGCCGCCGATCTGGTGGGGCGCGATCGTCACGCTGGCGTTCCTCGGGCTGATGGTGCCGAGGCCGCGTGGCCAGTACAAGGTGACCGCGACCGTGCTGAGCGCGACGCTGGTGCTCGCGCCGCTGCTGGTGATGGTCGGTGTGCTGTTCCACGAGTCGACGCGGCCGGAGAACAGCTGGTCGCCGTACTACAAGGTGCAGACGTCGGGATTCGACTACCAGGGTGTCCCGCTGCTCACGATCACGGTGAACGGCGTACCGCATCAGCAGGCGATCCCGGCCGAGGCGCGGCTGCAGTGGGAGCCGCAGTACGGACTGCCGTACGAGCGCGCGAACGTCGGCAAGACGCCGGGGAACGTGCTGATCATCGGCGCCGGCTCCGGCTCGGACGTCGCGATCGCGCTGAAGAAGGGCGCCAAGCACGTCGACGCGGTCGAGATCGACCCGCGGATCCGCGACATCGGCAAGGCGAAGAACCCGGATCACCCGTACCAGGACCCGCGGGTGACCTCGATCATCAACGATGGGCGCGCCTACCTGTCCGGGACCGACAAGAAGTACGACCTGATCCTGCTGGCGTTGCCGGACTCGCTGACGCTGGTGAACGGCGCGAGCTCGCTGCGGCTGGAGAGCTACCTGTTCACCCAGCAGGCGTTCGAGAGCGCCAAGAAGCACCTGAACCCGGGTGGCTCGTTCGCGATGTACAACTACTACCGCGAGACCTGGCTGATTGATCGGCTCGCACTGACCGCGGAGAAGGCCTTCGGGCACAAGCCGTGTGTCGACAAGGTCGGTGACGGTCTGCAGCAGGCGGTCGTCACGGTCGGTCTCACCGAGAACGACCAGACCTGTGCCGCCGCGTGGGCCGGCCCGACGGCCATCACGCCGCCGCCGGCCACCGACAACCGGCCGTTCCTCTACCTGTTCACCGACCGGATCCCGTCGCTCTACCTGATCACGCTCGGGCTGGTGCTCGTCGCCGGGTTGATCGGCGTCGGGATCGCGGGCGGCGGTTCGTCGTACCGGCGGATGCGGCCCTACACCGACCTGTTCCTGCTCGGTGCCGGGTTCATGCTGCTGGAGACGAAGAGCATCACCGGATTCGCGCTGCTGTTCGGTACGACGTGGGTGGTGAACGCGATCGTCTTCGCGGGCGTGCTGGTCGCCGTACTGGCCGCTGTCGAAGTCACCAGGCGGTTCAAGACGCCACCGATGAAGGTGATGTTCGTGGTCCTGTTCGCCGGGCTACTGGTGAGCTGGATCTTCCCGGACAGCTGGCTGCTCTCGATGCCGATCCCGTTGCGGTTGCTGGTCGCGGTGGTGATCGCGTTCACCCCGATCTTCGCGGCGAACGTGATCTTCGCGAAGCGGTTCACCGATACCGAAGACGGCACCGCGAGCTTCGGGGCGAACCTGCTCGGCGCGATGCTCGGCGGCTGCCTGGAGTACGCCGGCCTGCTGATCGGGTTCCACGGACTGCTGATCATCGCGGCGGCCCTGTACCTCGGTGCGTTCCTGCTCCGCCCGAAGGCGGCCGCGGTCAGCTCCTGACCACAAGCGAAGGGCCGGCTCTGTCGAGCCGGCCCTTTGTCACATGGTGTTGGAGTCGTTGACCACCGGGTACCGGGGGTCGACGCCCGAGCCGGGTGGCGGGTCGGTGGCGATCTGCACGGTGTCCGGCGAATGGGCTGGAGTCTGGAAGGCTCGCCCGACGATGACTCCGGTCAGTACCCCCGCGACGACGAACGAAGCGACGAACAGCCAAGTCATGGTCCGGCGCGCCGAGCTGGCGAACTGTCCCGAGAAACTGGTCATAACCTAACGCTAAGCGCTACCAGCGTCGTCATTAACCAACGATGCAGGTTGGAAACAAAGACTGCCCGAAAGGGCCGTCACGGTACGCCGAGCAGCCGTAACCCGGCCGCCGTCGCAGCCGCCGCGACCACCACCATGACGAACGGAACCTTGCGCAAGGCAAGTATTCCGCCGACCAGAACCCCAGCGGGCCGGGCGATCCCGGCCGCACTATGCCCGTCGGTCAACGCAGCCGTCGCCACCAACGCGGCCAGCAGGACAACAGCGGCGACCGACATCACCTGCTCGAGCCGCTCCGGCAGCTCGAATCGCGTGCGAAACAAGGGCCCCGCGATCCGCAGCGAGAAGGTCCCCACGGCCAGCACCAGTACTGCGACCAGCAACATACTCATCGAGCCATCTCCAGATCGGGCTTCTTGGTTCGGTAGAACACCAGGCCCACCAAGGCGAGCAACACCGGCAGACCGGCCGGCAGGAACGGGGTCGCCGCGAGCGCGACCACCACGCCCGCCAACGCCGCCGTACGGATCGATCTGTCCTTCAACGACGGCAGCACAAGGGCCAGCAGTACCGCGGGGAAGGCGGCGTCCAGGCCGAAGACGTCCGTGTCGGTGATCACCGAACCGATCCGCGCGCCGGTCAGGACGCCGAGGTTCCAGCAGACGAAGATGCCGATCCCACAGACCCAGTACGCCGCTCGCTTCCGCTTCAGCTCGTCCTGACCGAGGGCGAACGCGACGTTCTCGTCGGTCATCAGATGGCTGCCGGGGATCCGCTTCCAGCCGCCGCCGATCACGTCGCTGACCGCCAGACCGAACGCCACGTGCCGGCTGTTCACCAGCAGGCCGGCGATGGTGGCCGCGATCGGGCTGCCACCGGCAGCGACGATGCCGACGAAGAGGAACTGCGATGCCCCGGCGAACACGAGCAGCGAGAGCACCACCGGCACCCAGAGCTGGAGTCCCCCGCCGACGCTGATCGCGCCGTACGAGAGGCCGACGACGCCGTCGGCCAGGCAGACCAGCGCGATGTCCCGCGCCAGTCCCCGGTCGAGATTCTGCTGGAGGGTTCGCCATATCGAACGCATGGGTTTTATAGTGAACAGTCAGCGGCTTGTTCGTCAAGTCGAACGGATGGACCGATGGAGCGAACATCGATGGAGACCAAGGCACCACTCGACGTGATTGCCTCCTCGCTGCGCCGCGAGCGGGCCCGGACCGGGCTGTCGCTCACCGAACTGGCCAAACGCGCCGGGGTCGCCAAGTCGACACTGTCCCAGCTCGAATCCGGCACCGGGAACCCCAGCGTGGAGACGCTGTGGGCGCTCTGCGTCGCTCTCGACATCCAATTCGGTCAGCTGGTCGACCCGCCGAAGCCCCGGGTGCGGGTGGTCCGCTCCGACGAAGGCCCGGCGGTCTACACCGAGCACGGCGACTACAGTGCGACCCTGGTCGCCTCCTGCCCACCCAACGCCCGCCGTGACGTCTACCGCATCGTCGTTGCCCCTGGCCCCGGGCGGAACTCCGACCCGCACATGCCCGGCATCGTCGAACATGTCGTGCTCAGCACCGGCCGCGCACTGGTCGGTCCCACCGAATCACCCGTCGAGCTCCACCCGGGCGACTACATCGCCTACCCCGGCGACCTCCCGCACACCTTCCAGGCCCTCGTCGAGAACACCACCGCAGTGCTGCTGTCGGAGTACAGCTAGTGTCGCTTACGGGGCACTAACCGAGGGACTTGATGGCTTCCTTGAGGAGCTCTTCGGTGTGCCGGGGGCGGAGAGCCGTGATGGCGAGGGAGTCCATCGTCACGGCGTACTCGTCGAGGTCCTCGCGCTTGTCCATGTAGACGGCGCTGGTGAGGTGTTCGACATAGACGATGTCGGGCAGGTCGACCTCGCCGAAGCGGAGGATGCTGAAGGCACCGCTGGTGGACGTGTAGCCGCCGCGGTCGAACGGGATGATCTGCAGAGTGACGTTGTGCCGCTGCGATGCCTCGAGCAAGTACTCGAGCTGGGCCCGGAAGACCTCGGTGCCGCCGATCGGGCGCCGTAGTACGGCCTCGTCGATCACTGCCCACAGGCGGGCCGATCGTTTCCGGGTCAGCACCTGCTGGCGGCCCATCCGCAACGCGACCAGGCGATCGACCTCTTCCGCCGGCAACGGCCGGTCCCGGCCGAGCTGTACGACGGCGCGCGCGTAGTCCGGTGTCTGCAGCAACCCGGGGACGAACTGGAGCTCGAAGGTACGGATCAGCTCGGCGGCCATCTCGAGCCCGAGATAGGAGTGGAACCAGGTCGGGGTGAGGTCGTCCCAGCGCTGCCACCAGCCGGGGTTGTTCGCCTGCTTGGCCAGCTCGAGCAGACGCTCGCGTTCGTCCGGGTCCTCGACCTTGTAGAGGGTCAGCAGATCGTCGACGTCGCGGACCTTGAAGCCGACCCGGCCGAGTTCGAGCCGGCTGATCTTCGATTCCGAGCCGCGGATCGCCCAGCCCGCATCCGAGCGGGTGATCCCTGACTCCTCACGCAACCGGCGCAGGTGTGCGCCCAGCATGATCCGCAGGGCGGTCGGCCCGCCGTGCGCATCCGGCTCTGTCACGAATTCTCTCCACCTGGTCACGTCGTGCCCGCCGAAGGATCATTTCACGACTTTCCGCAAGCCGGTCCGCACCGGCGCGCTCACGGCACGTGAAAGACGGCGCCGGTCTTAGTAAGGTCAAGGTCTACCGGTCAGTCCATCAAGAACGAAGGTCTCCGATGCCAGACGTTTCCAAAGCTCCCAGTTCAGCCCCGGTTGGCATCGATACCACCCGGGCGAGCATCGCCCGCGTGTACGACGCGTTCCTGGGTGGCAAGGACAACTTCGAGATCGATCGCGAGGTGCTCCGGCAGGTCGCCACGGTGGCCCCGCAGGTGACCGATCTCGCCTGGTCGAACCGGAACTTCCTGATCCGCGCCTGCCGGTTCCTGGCCGGTCAGGCCGGCATCAAGCAGTACCTGGACTGCGGCTCCGGCCTGCCGACCGCGGAGAACACCCATCAGGTGGTGCAGCGGCTGCAGCCGGACGCGAAGGTGCTCTACATCGACAACGACCCGGTGGTGCTCGCGCACGGCCGCGCCCTGCTCGAGGAGAACGAGAACACGCTCTTCGTCAGCGCCGACATCTTCGAGCCCGAAGCGGTCCTCGCCGTGCCCGAGGTCCGCGAGTTCCTGGACTTCTCCCAGCCGATCGCGCTGATCCAGAACGGCACCATGCACCACTACCTCGGCGACGACGGGCCGGAGCTGATCCAGAAGTACATCGACGCGCTGGCGCCCGGCTCGTACGTCGTGATCTCGCACTTCCTCGACCCGGAGACGCCCGAGCACGCCAAGACCGCGCGGGCACTCGAGGAAAGGTTCACCCACAGCCCGATGGGCTCCGGCCTGTTCCGCACCCACGACCAGATCAAGGCGATGTTCAACGACCTCGAACTGATCACCCCTGGTCTGGTCCTCTGCGACGAGTGGTGGCCGGACGGCCCGCGGCTCGCACCGCTCAGCCAGATCGAGGAGTGCATCGCCGGCGGCATCGGCCGCAAACCCTGATCACCGCAGCGGGTTGGTGGCCTTGCCGTCCAGCCACAGGGTGTCCGACGGGTCGCTGTGCGGGCGGCCCGAGTTCACGTGCTTGGTGCTGATCTTCGTGCCGTTCTTGAGCACGTAGACCAACGCCATCGCGTGGCCGCGGCCGAGGTCGTAGTCCGCCTTCAGCCACTCGATCACCGCACCGGCCTTGGTCTGCGGGGTGTCCAGACCTTTCTCGGCAGCAATCGCCACCAGCTGCCGAGGGGTCAGGCCGGTCTTCTCTTCGATCTTGTCCAGGTACGCCTGAAACGACATCTCCAGCTCCATCCACTAGTCACCTGCTCCTTGCCCCTGCGTCGAACCGCCGATCCCCCGATCGACATTCGTCGCGCAAAGTTTCTCGGGAAGATCTGCCGGCCCGCTGGTGTTAGGTCCGGCAGACAGAGAGGAACTGGCATGAAGGTTCGACGTTCACTGAAGGCACTGAAGGCGAAGCGCGGCTCGCAGGTCGTCCGCAGACACGGCCGCGTCTACGTGATCAACCGCCTCGACCCCCGCCAAAAGGCCCGCCAGGGCTGATAGCCGGCCGCCGTCGTGCGGTGATTCAGACGCGCGGCTGGGCACCCGGGCCTGGGTGGAGGGCGACCTGGCGGGGGGTTGGCTCGTGGCCGGCGGCGCAGCGTAGGACGACGGTGACTTTTTCGCCGCAGTCGCCGCGGTGCTCGGGGACCAGCGGCGGGCCGGCCTCCAGCGGGAGGTGCTCGTCGCCCCATTGGACCAGCGCGACGAGCACCGGGTAGAGGTCGAGACCGGCCTGCGTGAGGCGGTACTCGTACCGCTCGCGCTGGCCGGGCACCCGGTACGGCTCGCGCCGCAGCAACCCGCGCTCGATCAGGCCGGTCAGCCGGTCGGTCAGCACCTGGCGCGGGATCTCCGCCCGGGCCCGCATCTCCTCGAACCGGCGGACGCCGACGAAGACCTCGCGGAGCACGTGGAACGTCCACTTGTCCCCCAGGATCTCCATCGTCCGGGAGATCGTGCAGTTCTCGGTGGACCACCGCATCGCCTCGGGCACGGCCTGTTGCTCGATCATGCCATCGAGGATAAGTCTCCTTGACAGACTCAGCCAACCCAGGCGACCCTGAATCTGTGAATCAGACTCAGACACCCTGCATCCGCGCCGCCGGCGAGGCCGACCTGGACGACCTGGCCGCGATGCTGGCCGCTCTGACCGACTTCAGCCTGTACATGCGGTTCCAGACCGCGGTCGGCCGCCCGCCGCGCGACTCCCTCGTACTACGGCTGCTCCGGCCGGCCGGTTCGGCCTGGGTGGCGACCCGCGACGACGTGATCGTCGGGCACTCGATGTGGGCCTGGGCAACGGCCGCCGCCGAGCCGACCGCCGAGCTCGCCGTGGTGATCAGCGAGCCGGAGCAGGGCCGCGGCCTCGGCCTGCGGATGCTCGCCGTCGCCGCCGCGCACGCCTTCGAGGCCGGCGCCACCCGGCTCCTCTTCGTGGTCAGTGCCGCGAACGACCGGGTCGCCCGGATGATCCGCCGACGCTGGCCGACTGTTGAGGTCGAGCGCGACGGCAGCCTGCTGAACTTCGTCGTACCGGCAGTGGCTCAGTTCCCGCTGGCCAACGCCTCGCAGATCGACCACGCTTCCTCGCGCAGCAAGGCGGCGGTGTCGGCGGGCAGGCCTTTGACCGGGGCATCGAGACCGACCGGATCCTCCTCCAGCAGGGAGATCAGGAAGACACAAGCAGCGAGGTAGCTGCCGGCCAGTGCAGGGTGGCTTCCGTCCGCGTCGTGCAGGACCGGCTCGGCGTGCTCACGGAGGAAGCGTTCCCACACCATGCCGACGGGAATGAGCGTGGCTTCGAGTTCTGCAGCGATAGTCGCGTAGGCGTTGGTGATCGGCTGCTGCTCACCGTTGCGGCGCGCCCAGGTCATGTAAAGCGCCAGCTTCTCGGTCGCGGCAGCGAAGTCCCGGACACTGTCGTGCATCCGCGCGGGATTCTTGGCCGGCAGCGTGCTCTGCTCCTGCAGTACGACGGTGTCGAATCCGCTCGCTACCTCAGCGGCTCCGGCGTTCAGGTGTTGCCGCAGGGACGCACCGCCCGCCGAGATCAACTTGTGCTCGACGGCGATCCCGCGCTGCTTCGCCAACCCGGCGATGAGCCCGGGCAGGTTGTTCCGGCTCGTGAAACTGTTCCCTACAAAGAGAATCCGCATCAGACCAGCCCCAGTACTGCGGCCGCGAACTGCCCCGGTGCCTCCTGCGGAACGTTGTGCCCGATCCCCGGCAGCAAGCGATGCTGATACGGCCCGGTGAACATCGCGCGCTCCTCGGGATCGTCAGCACCACTCCGTCCGCCCACACCATCCGCACCGCTCTCCAGCACAACAGTGGGCACGCTGATCACAGGCTGCTCGGCGATCCGCGCTTCAAGTTCGTCGTACTGCGGGTCGCCTGCCACCAGGCCGAAGCGGTGCCGGTACGAGTGGATCACCACGTCGACGAAGTCCGGGTTGTGCAGGCTCTGCGCGCTGGCCTTGAACGCCTCGGCCGCTCCTGCCCACGTCGGCGACCAGGTGCGCCACAGCAGTTCGCAGAGTTCGTCCCGGTTCCGTTCGAGTCCTCGGCGACCACGCTCGCTGTGGAAGTAGTACTGGTACCAGTACGTGGCTTCCCACTCCGGCTTGGTCGGCTCCCCGGCGTACGCGATGTTCTGCACGTTGTACCCGTCGACGGACACCAGCCCGTGCACCCGCTCGGGCCAGAGCGCCGCCGCGATACAGGCGGCTCGGCCGCCCCAGTCGTAGCCCGCGACGATCGCCCGCTCGATCTCGAGCGCGTCCATCAACTCGAGCAGATCCTGCCCCAGCGCCGCCTGCTGCCCGGACCGCAGAGTCGCCGGATCCCGGAACTTGGTCGGCCCGTATCCCCGCAGGTACGGCGCAATCACCCGCAACCCCGCATCGGCCAGCGGCGGCATCACCTCGTCGTACGCGCGCACGTCGTACGGGAATCCGTGCAGCAGGACTACCGGTAACCCACCCGGGTCCCCCGCTTCCTCATAGGCGATCTCCAGCACCGGCGTAACCGACCACGCTCAAAGTCACCCTGCCATCCTGCCATCAGGTTTGCGGACCTGGCGGGCGAGACCGAGACCGATCAGCGCACCGAGGGCAGAGAGGACCACCAGGGCACTCAGCGTTGTCACCAGTGCCGTCGAGTCGGGGTGGACCGACAGGAAAAGGGTCCCGAAGGCTGCGACGCCGCCGACCTGGCTGAGCTGCATCGTGGTGGTCAGTACGCCGCTCGCGTCGGCCGCCCGATCGAAGGGGACATGGCGCAGCGACTGGGTCACCAGCGGGCTCGCCGACAGCCCCAGCCCCGCGCCCGCGACAGCCAGGGCACTCCAGAACAGCGGCCCGCCGGCGGCGATCCCGGCGTACCCGATGCCACACAACGCCAGGCCGGTCGGTACGACGGCGTAGTGGACCCGCTGCGGCAGGCTCCGCCAGAAGTAGCCGACCAGGCCGAAGGTGATCGTCAGCGGCAGGAAGGTGAGGCCGGAGTGGAGCGCGGTCTCGCCGAGCCCGGCCTGCAGGTGGAGGGTGAAGATGAACATGAAGCCGCCCAGCGCCAGCTGCATGCACGCGAGCGTCAGTAGCCCGGCGGCCAGACCCGGTGCGCGCAGTACATCGAGGTTGAGCAGAGGGTCGCCGCCCTCGTCCGCGATCCGTCGCTCGACGCGCACGAAGACGACCGCCAGGATCAGCCCCGCCGCGCTACAGCCGAACGTCCACAGCGGCCAGCCCACCTCATGGCCGACGACCAGCGGCAGCACGATCAGCAGGACCGCGACGGTCGCAATCGCGAGTCCGGTGAGATCGATGCGACGGCCTGCGGTCGGGCGATCCGCCGGGACCAGCTTCGGGACGAGCAGGATCAGCAGGAGTCCGATCGGGAGATTGATCCCGAAGACGGGTCGCCAGCCGGCGCCGAAGAGATCTGCGCCGACCAGCAGGCCGCCGGCGATCACCCCGGCGACCGAGCCCGCCGACAGCACGACGCCGTACGCCGACAAGGCCTTCGCGCGGTCGGCACCGGTGAATCTGGTCTGCATCACGCTCATGATCTGCGGAACCATCACTGCCGCGGCGATCCCCTGGAGGAAGCGGAACAGCACCAGCGGCAGGATTGCCGGGGCGAGCGCGCAGCCGAGGGAGGCCAGCGTGAACAGGATCGCTCCGGTCAGGTACATCCGCCGGTGGCCGTAGAGACTGCCGAGTCGGGCACCGGTGATCAGCATCATCGCGTAGGCGACGATGTAGCCGCCGATGACGAGCTGGAGCCAGGCACCGGACGCATGCAGGTCGGCGCTGATGGTGGGCATCGCGACATTCACGACGTACAGGTCGAGCAGGGCCATGAACTGGCCGAGCAGCAGAATGGCGAGCATCGGCCAGCGGCGGATGTCGGTCTGGGTTTCAAGCATGGTGATCGTCTCCGTTCGGTCAGGGGGATGTACTTGGCCGGAGATGGAGATTCATCGGTGCGGCGGCGATGACTTCTGGTGGTCCGCGGAGTAGGTACTCGGACAGACGACAACGGGAAGGCCAACTGCCATGGATCGCGACGATTTCGACCGCCGGACGGCGCCGTTCCGGCGGGAGCTGCTCGCGCACTGCTACCGGATGCTCGGCTCGCTGCATGACGCCGAGGACCAGCTGCAGGAGACGATGCTGCGGGCCTGGCGGTCGTACGACACGTACGACGAGGAGCGCGCGTCGCTGCGGACCTGGCTGTACCGGATCGCGACCAACACCTGCCTGACCGCGTTGAAGAGCCGGGGACGGCGGGCGCTGCCGTCCGGGCTGGTCGGGATGGCGACCGACCTGGAGGCGCCGATCGTGCCGACGGGCGAGGCCGACTGGCTGCAGCCCTTCCCCACCGATCCGGCCGTCGCGCTGGCGACGCGGAGCAGCCTGCGGCTCGCGCTGATCGCGGCCCTCCAGCACCTGCCTGCCCGGCAGCGAGCCGTGCTGATCCTCCGCGATGTCCTCGACTGGTCCGCGGCAGAGGTGGCCGAGGCGCTCGACACCACCTCGGCAGCGGTCAACAGCGCGCTGCAACGCGCCCGGGCGACCCTCACCGAGATCGGCCTCGACGAGGACGACGTCGACGAACCCGAGGACCGGGAGATCCGGTCGATCGTCGACGGCTATATCGATGCCTTCGAACGGGCCGACATCGACGGGCTGACCCGGATGCTGGCCGATCGCGTCGTCCTCGAGATGCCTCCGGCACCCCTGTGGTTCCGCGGCCGCGCGGCGTACGCCGGTTTCATCGCCCGGGTCTACGCGATGCGCGGATCAGCTTGGCGGCTGCTCCGCACCGACGCCAACGACCAGCCCGCAGTCGGTGCGTACGTGCTGGCCGACGACGGGATCTACCGCGCGCACAGCCTCCAAGTCTTCGACGTCACCAAAGCGGGCATCACCCACAACGTCGTCTTCTTCGACCAGGCCCTCTTCCCCGCCTTCGGCCTGCCCCTGCAGCTGCCTTCGTAAATCTGGGTGGGCGACCGGACAACCCGGCCGCAGGCGAACAAGGCGATGGCTTTGTCGCTGGGCCCCGGGCTGGGGCTAGCGGACGACGGGGATGTCGCCGGTGTTCTCGGCGTCGGCGGCGTGGTGTTCGGCTTCTTCCAGGGCGAGTTCTTCCTTGAAGACGAACTTGCGGTAGGACCAGAAGCGGAACAGGGTGCCGAGGCCGAGGCCGATGATGTTCGCGGAGATGTTGTCGGCCAGCGCGTTGTGCTGGTCCAGGACGTAGCGCGAGAAGCCAAGGCAGCCGGCCGCGATCAGCAGGCCGATGGCGTTCAGCACGAAGAACAGCACGTACTCGCGGTGCAGCCCGGTCCGCTCCCGGTGCCGCCAGGTCCAGTGCCGGTTGCCCAGGTACGTCACCACGGTGGCGATGGTGGTGGAGATCACCTTGGCGGTCAGCGGCTTGTGGTGGAAGACCCCGTCGCCCGGCGTACCGAAGATGAGCGGGTTGTCGAAGACCAGCCAGTTGTAGATCGGCAGGTCCACGACGGTGCCGAGCAGACCGACCAGACCGAATTTGGCCACTTCGTGCACGAGGTGCTCGACCTGGCGGTACAGCGTTGTGACGATTTTCAACGGACCGGAATGCTCTCTGTGAACGCGGGGCCTTGAAGAGACATGGCTGAACAGCTTCTCACGGTACCCGCCGACCGGGCCGGGACCGAAATCCTGGCGGGCCCCAGACAAGCCGCTCAGGTCAGCACATTAGGCTCCGGCTGTGAAGTTCGAGCGGAACGACCTGCCGGCCGGGACCCCCGTGGTCGGGATGATCGGTGGCGGACAGCTGGCCCGGATGACGCAGGAGACGGCCGTCGCGCTGGGCATCCAGCTGCGCGTGCTGGCGGAGGGCCCGACGGTCTCCGCCGCGCAGGCCGTCGCCGACGCGCCCGTGGGCGACTACAAGGACGCGGAGACCGTACGCCGGTTCGCCGCCGAGGCGGACGTGGTGACCTTCGACCACGAACACGTCCCCACCGACCTCCTGCATGAGCTCGAGGACGCCGGGATCAAGGTGTACCCAGGTCCGGACGCCCTCGTGCACGCCCAGGACAAGGCGGTGATGCGGCAGCGGCTGGACGCCTTCGACGCGCCCGCACCGGCCCACCAGGTGGTCGCGACCCGGGAGGAGATCGCCGACTTCGCCAAGCGGATCGGTGGTTTCCCGATCATCCTGAAGACCACCCGCGGCGGGTACGACGGCAAGGGCGTCTGGGTCGCCGGCAGCGCCGAGGACCCGGTCGTCGACGAGGCGTTCGCCGCGAAGGTCCCGATCCTGGCCGAGGAGAAGGTCGACTTCGTCCGCGAGCTCTCCGCCATCGTCGCCCGCTCCCCGCACGGGCAGGCGGTCGCCTACCCGATCGTGGAATCCGTGCAGGAGAACGGGATCTGCGTCGAGGTCACCGCCCCGGCACCCGATCTCGCTCCCGACAAGGCCGCGCTGGCCCAGCAGACCGCGCTGAGGATCGCCAAGGAACTCGGCGTCGTCGGCATCCTCGCCGTGGAGATGTTCGAGGCCCGCGACGGCCGGTTACTGGTCAACGAACTGGCGATGCGCCCGCACAACACCGGGCACTGGTCGATCGACGGCGCGGTCACCTCGCAGTTCGAGAACCACCTGCGCGCAGTACTGGATCTGCCGCTCGGATCGCCGGCCGCGCGAGCGCCGTACACGGTGATGGTGAACGTGCTCGGTGGTGATGTGGAGGACATGCATCGCGGCCTTCTCCATTGCCTGGCAAGGGATCCGGGGCTGAAGGTGCACTTCTACGGCAAGTCCGTGAAGCCGGGGAGGAAGGTCGGCCACGTCACGGCGTACGGCGACCATCTGGACGACGTACGCGAACGTGCGCGGCATGCGGCGGCGTACCTGACCGGCACCATCGACGAGTAAGGACCAGCAATGAGCGTGGGAATCGTGATGGGGTCGGACTCGGACTGGCCGACGATGAAGGCGGCTGCCGAGGTCTGTATCGAGTTCGGCGTGCCCTTCGAGGCAGACGTGATCTCGGCACACCGGATGCCGGTCGAGATGATCGACTACGGCCGGGCGGCGCACGAGCGGGGCCTGAAGGTGCTGATCGCCGGGGCCGGCGGCGCCGCGCATCTCCCGGGCATGCTGGCCTCGGTCACGCCGTTGCCGGTGATCGGCGTACCGGTGCCGCTGAAGTACCTCGACGGGATGGATTCGCTGCTGTCGATCGTGCAGATGCCGGCCGGCGTTCCGGTCGCGACCGTGTCGATCGGGAACGCCCGCAACGCGGGGCTGCTCGCGGTCCGGATCCTCGCGGCCTCCGACGAGAAGCTGCGCGATCAAATGATTGCTTTCCAGGAGTCGCTCGCCGACCTCGCCAAGGCCAAGGGCAGCACGGTCCGTGACGGCGCGGCAGAGCTGCGTAAATCCTGAACCGGAGCGGTTTCCACAGGCTGTGGGCGGGTAGCCGTGTGATCCCGCCGAATGTCGTCTAAGGTCGTCGATCGTGACTCCGCCCGCAGAACCGGACACACAGCGCATCCCGGTCCGCTACTGGATCTGGCTGTTCGGCGCCGCTGTGTCCCTCCTCGGCGACCTGACGATGACTTTTGCCATCGGCTGGTCCGCCAGCCAGCACGGCGGCCGCGTAGCCGGGCTGGTGCTCCTGCTGACCGCGGCCCCCCGCGCCGCCCTCCTCCTGATCGGCGGCGCCGTCGGCGACCGCTTCGGCGCGGGGCGGGTGCTCCTGGTCAGCTGTACTGCGATGTTCGGGGTCACGGTGTTGCTCGTCCCGATTACCCGGGCGATCGGCGAGCCGGTGATGCTGCTGCTCGTCACGGCCCTGGTGGTCGGGGTCATCGACGCGTTCTTCCTGCCGTCCTCCCGCTCGATGCCCAGGCTGCTCGTCGCTCAGGCCCAGGTGCCCCGCGCGCTGGCCAGCTTCCAGGTCACCGGCGTGGTCTTCGCGGTGACCGGTACGGCGGTCGGCGGTGTGCTCGTCAACTGGGCGGGGCTGACGTCGGCCGCCGGCTTCGACGCGCTGACGTTCGGCGTGATGATCGCGGTGCTACTCGTCCTGCGCCGTTCCACCCCGCCGGTGAAGCGAGTCGCGACCGGGATGTTCCGGTCGATCGCGGACGGCATGAGAATGGCCTTCGGGCGGCCGCTGACCCGGGCGCTGCTGGTCATGATGACAATGGCGGCCGGGCTGCTGATGCCCTTGGACATCTTGCTGCTGCCCGTGCTCGCCAGGGATCACCACTGGAACGCCGCGACGGCCGGCCTGCTGGTGGCCAGCCGGAGTCTCGGGGTCGGCGTGATCGCGCTCCGGATCCTGGCCAAGGGAGCTTTCCCGCGGCCCGGCATGTTCGCCGCGTTCGGGCTGTTGCTCGCCGGCGCAGGGCTGTTCGGGTTGTCGACCTTCCAGCCCGTTGCTCTGGTGGTCGCCGCGGGAGTGGTGAGCGGTATCGGGGTCGGGACCTTCACCGGCCACGTGTTGCCGTTGCTGATGAACTCCGTCGACCAGGAGTATCAATCCCGGCTGCAGTCAGTGGTGGTGTTGTGCCAGAGCCTGGCGCTGGTCGTGATGAACCCGGTGCTCGGCTCACTCGCCGACGTGGACGGCGTGGGCATCACTGGCGTGTGTCTCGGTATCGGCATCGCCTCGGGACTGATCGGCATCGGCGCGCTCACCCGCCCGATCCTGCGGAACGCAACGGTGACCTGAACCAGCCGCAAGCCCTTGGCCTCCAGGCTTACGGCTGGTCCCGTACTACGGTTTGCCGGGGGCTCGGTAGATCCAGCCGGCGGCGCGCCATTTCTGGGCGTCCAGGGAGAGTCGCGCGTCGACGATGACCGGGGTCTCGACCGCGCCGCGGAGGGCGGCCGGGTCGAGTTCGCGGAACTCGGGCCACTCGGTCAGGTGGAGGACCAGGTGGGCGCCCTCGCAGGCCTCGGCGGCCGAGGACGCGTAGCGCAGGGTCGGGCGGACCCGGCGGGCGTTCTCCATCGCTTCGGGGTCGAAGACGGTGACGGTCGCGCCGTGCAGCTGGATCCGGCCGGCCACGTCGAGCGCGGGCGAGTCGCGGACGTCGTCGGTGCCCGCCTTGAACGCCGCACCGAGCACGGTGACGTTGCGGCCGACCCATTCGGCGCCGAGCAGCTCGTGGGTGACGTCGACGATCCGGGCCCGCCGGTGCTGGTTGATGTCGTCGACCTCGCGGAGCAGCGTGATGACCTCCTCGACACCGAGCTCACCGGCCCGGGCCATGAACGCCCGCAGGTCCTTCGGCAGGCAGCCGCCGCCGTACCCGGGTCCGGCGTTCAGCATGCCGCGGCCGATCCGATTGTCGTGCCCGAGGGCGTCCGCCAGCTGGGTGACGTCCGCGCCGGTCGCGTCGCACATCTCCGCGAGGGCGTTGATGAAGGAGATCTTCGTTGCCAGGAAGGCGTTCGCGCCACCCTTGACCAGCTCGGCGGTCGGCAGGTTGCAGACGACGACCGGCGTACCCTCACTGATCGGATTCGCGAAGACCTCACGCAGCTTGGCCTCAGCAGCCGGCGTCTGTACGCCGAATACCAGGCGATCCGGGTGCAGCGTGTCGTCGACCCCGTGTGCCTCGCGCAGGAACTCCGGCTGCCAGGCGATCTCGATGCCGGCGCCGGCCGGAGCCTCGGCGTGGAAGCGCTTCTCGACGTGCTTCGACGTCCCGACCGGAACCGTGGACCGGCCGACCACCAGGCACGGCTGGGTCAGTAACGGTGCCAGCATGCTGACCACCGAGTTCACCTGGGCCAGGTCCGCGGCGTCGCTGCCCTCCTGCTGCGGCGTCCCCACGCAGATGAAGTGCACGTCGGCCCAGTCGGCCACCTGGCGGTAGTCGTTGGTGAACCGCAGCCGGCCGGAGTCCGTGTGCTTCTTCAGCAGCGGATCCAGACCCGGCTCGTAGAGCGGGGCCTTACCGTCGTTCAGCAGCTTCAGCCGGTGCTCGTCGATCTCGACGCCGATCACGTCGAAGCCGAACTCGGCCATCCCCGCGGCGGTGTTCGCGCCGAGGTAGTTGGTACCGATCACCGAGATCCGCAGCGGTCGCTCGCTGGTGGTGGGCGTGCCTTCAGTCATGCGGGCGACTCTACCGACCAGAATTGCCACCTCATGACCGGCTCATGGCCCTAGCGTCCCGTGCCGGAGAATTCGCTGCGCTATCGGCGCCCAGGCACGCACCCCGCGGCAGCGGAGAACCTCAACGATGGAAAGGCATCGACGTCGGCTCTCCGCCACCGCGGGGCACGCACCTGGACACCGATATCGCTACCAAATCCTCCGGCACGGGACGCTAGCGCTTGCATGCTGTGCGCTCTTCGTCACTTTCGCGGTCGGCGACATCGCCGTACGGGATGTTTCGTCGTAGATTGTGACTCGTGAGTAACTCATTCGATCTGTACGCGCTGTCCGAGGAGCACCAGGCGATCCGCGCCGCCGTTCGCGACGTCTGCGACGCCAAGGTGGCCCCGAACGCCGGTGACGTGGACGAACTCGCCGAGTTCCCGAAGGCGTCGTACGACGCGCTCAAGGCGTCGGACTTCCACGCCCCGCACATCCCCGAGCAGTACGGCGGGGCCGGCGCGGACGCACTCGCCACCGTGATCGTGATCGAGGAGGTGGCCCGCGCCTGCGCCTCCACCTCGCTGATCCCCGCGGTGAACAAGCTCGGCTCGCTGCCGCTGCTGCTGTCCGCGTCGGAAGAGGTCAAGGCGCGCTACCTGCCGCCGGTCGCCGCGGGCGACGCGATGTTCTCGTACTGCCTGTCCGAGCCCGAGGCCGGCTCGGACGCGGTCTCGATGAAGACCCGCGCGGTGGCCGACGGCGACGACTTCGTGCTGAACGGCGTGAAGCGCTGGATCACCAACGCCGGCGTGAGTGACTACTACACGGTCTTCGCGGTCACCGACCCCGACGCCCGTTCGAAGGGCATCTCCGCCTTCGTGGTCGAGAAGGCCGATGACGGTGTCTCGTTCGGCGCGCCGGAGAAGAAGCTCGGCATCAAGGGTTCCCCGACCCGCGAGGTCTACTTCGACAACGTCCGGATCCCGGCGTCGCGGATGATCGGCGACCCGGGCACAGGCTTCGGTACGGCGATGGCGACGCTCGACCACACCCGGGTGACGATCGCCGCCCAGGCACTCGGTATCGCCCAGGGCGCCCTCGACTACGCGCTCGGCTACGTCAAGGAGCGCAAGCAGTTCGGCAAGGCACTGGCCGAGTTCCAGGGCCTGCAGTTCATGCTCGCCGACATGGGCATGAAGATCGAAGCGGCCCGCCAGCTCACCTACGCCGCCGCAGCCCGCTCCGAACGCAACGACGCCGACCTCACCTACTTCGGCGCCGCCGCCAAGTGCTTCGCCTCCGACGTCGCGATGGCCGTCACCACCGACGCCGTCCAACTCCTCGGCGGCTACGGCTACACCCACGACTACCCGGTCGAACGCATGATGCGCGACGCCAAGATCACCCAGATCTACGAAGGCACCAACCAGGTCCAGCGCATCGTCATGGCCCGCCAACTCCTCAAAGGCCTCAGCTAAGGGCCTCCAGTACAGGAACAATCCCACTGGGCGTGCCTTTGTGGGCACAGGCTGTAGTCCTTCGCGCAGGGGTTGGTCTGGGCGAGTCACCTGCCGTCCAACCAAGGGCACCCTGCTGTTCGGGAACCGCGTTTTCGCGGCCGGACGACGAGGGGGAGTTCGAAATGGGTGGTCGAAAGTCCGTTCGGTGGCGGCGTGCCGCCACCGCTGTCTGGGTGACGGTGAGTCTGTCTCTCGTCGCTGGGGGCCTACCTCAGATGGCGCAGGCGGTTCCGGCGGCGGAGAACGCCGAACAGACCGGCCTGGCTGATGTTCTGCTTGGCAGCTACATCCTGGTCACCGACAAGCAGTCGGCCGAGCATCTCGTGGTGAGTGCCGACCTGCTCGACTGGCAGGCCAGGAATCCGCAGGCCGATCCCGACGCGATCCGCGAACACGCGGCCGCGACCGAGGAGAAGATCGACGCCAAGGTGGCTGACTACCTGTGGCAGCGCAATGCCGCCGAGGCCGTCGGCGCGGCGATCGAGGCGATCGGACCGCCATCGGCCGCAGCTCCGATCGGACCGAAGGTCCGCGAGCTGATCTTTTCGATCGTCGGCACCAACAACGTGTCGCGGTCCGGCAAGGCACCCGACCGGGTGAGCGGAGCCCAGCAGCAGATCGCCTGGAACTCCGACTTCGCGAAGGCACAGTCGTCGGTCTGGGCTGGAGTGGCCCAGCAGGCCCGGGCAAATGCGTCGTTCCGCAGCGGCTGGAACGCGGCCATCGGCGCAACGCTCAGTGTCGATGCCGCGACCAGTGGAGCGATCCTGGCCGCGACGCCGCAGTTGCAGGGCACCCTGGACTTCGCGGCGATCTTCGCCGCCCAGGGCGGCCCGACCTATCCGATGGTGATCAATGACGAACTGGCCAAGCTGACCGAGAAGCTCCGCGCGCAGCGTGAGAAGGACTTCGCCACCTTCGCCAAGGCGCTCGACGACCAGCCCCCAGGTTCCTCGACCCGCGAGCCGACCCCGAAGCAGCGGGAGGAAGCCAAGGCGGCGAGCGACGAACGTCAGGCCCAGATGAACCAGGCCAAGGCAGGGATGGACGGGTTGGCGTACCTGGCCGGCCTGGTCAGTCCCGAACTGGGCCGGCAGATCAAGCTGTTCGGTGACGGAGCGATGCAGATTGCTCAGGCCGTCGACAAGGTGATCACTGCGGCACAACTGGTGAATACCGCGTTCTCGCTGGCGGCGATCGGCCTGACCGGCAATTTCATTGGCGCGATCAGCACCTTGGTCACATTGTTCGCCGGCGCCGGTTCGGATGTGAACAAGCAGATCCTCGACGCGATCGCCGCCTTGCAGAAGCAGATCATCGAGCTTCGGGCGCACTTGAACCGGCAGTTCGACCGGATCGACCGGAAGCTGGACCAAGGGTTCGGCGCGATGCTGAGCGAGCTCAAGAAGCTTGAAATGACGGTCCAGGAGATCAAGGACCAGGCCGGGACGATCGCGACCAACCTGGCCAACGTGGAGAACCAGTTGCAGGTATTGGGTACCACCTTGATCGACGCGATCCAGTCACTGGCAAAGGGCCCGCTGTGGAGCACCACCGACGCCATGATCGACTACAGCTTCTACCATCGCGACCGTCTCCTCACACAGGAGCAGTACGACCAGGGCGAGACGGCCTTCTTCACCACTGCCCGGACAACGGCGGCTGAAGACGCTTTCGTGGTTCCCGACAACGCCTACAGCGACGTGCCTACGACGGTCGACCAGCTGCTCGGCCAGTACGGCCCGTACGGCTCGATCTCGTTCCTAAGCGCCTATGCGAACAAGGCGCTCGACAGCAGCTATCCACAGCAAGGCAAGGTTGGGAACGCCGCGGTCTGGGAGCTCGCGGCGAATGGCTACAGCCTGCTGTCGAGCCAGAATCCCCCGTTGGCCAAGGAGGTTAGTGAGCTCCGGGCAGGGCAGGTCATCACCGCCGGCCGGGAGATCCGGGACGCCGCTCAGTCGTTCAGCTTGCCCGGGCCTGACGGCAGCACCAACAAGATCTTCAGCTCGCTGACCGGCAAGTACCAACAAGAGTTCGTCAAACTGATGAACACCGTCCAGGGCCGTGAGCAGTTCGTCAAGGACGGCAAGAGCTACCAACTATTCGGTGGCTCTGCTCAGACCGTGCCCTACAACGGGCTTGAGAGCCCCCTGCAGGCACCGCAGTGCGACGGATCCCTGGGGCCGCTGGACACTCCGACCAACGTGTCGGGAAAGCAGCTTCCAGCCGCCGAGATGTTCGCCCGGTACATCGGACTCAACAATCAGAACTGGGCCGGGCCGGCGTACGACGTTTGCTGGCGGGCGACCTGGGAGAACATGCACGACGAGTACCGCTACAGCGGACCGTTCCAGCTCCGAGCGAGTTTCGGCGACCTGGCCGTCGTCTTCGAGGAAGGGCTGACCTGGCCGGGGAAACCCCGGGTAGTTGCCCGCACCACCAGCAAGATCGTGACGAAGGACTACCAATACCAGGGCTGCTCGCGGGCATCGCCGGACGTGCCGTTCTACTGTGGTGAAGATCCGCCCATCACCCCGCCGCAGAAGCTGGCCGCGGACTGGGACGGATCAGCAAAGGCCAATTTCCAGACTGATGCCGCGAGCAATTCTCCGCAGGCAGTGGAGGAGGACGCCTTCGACCGGATGACCGGGTTCCTCAGGGGGAAGCGGATCGAGCACTACCACAAAGTGGCAGAGTTCCTCCGCCAGAATCCGTCGACCACCAGCTACCTCAACCTCTTGGTGAAGCTTCACCGCGCGTACACCCAGCTCGGCTTCCCCCGGGCATTGGAAGGTGACGACAACCTGCGGGCCCTGTTGTTCGGCGACCACGCCATCTACAACAACACTGCCGACGACGACAACCTGGTGGCCGGGTTGATCGATGCCGCCGCAGGCAACCTGGCAGCCAACAAGCCACCAGAGCAACAGGAGCAGATAGAGGGCGCCGACAAGTGTCAGCGTCTGCCCGGCCTGGAAGGGGATGACCCATTCATCGCCTGTTTGGCCTGGAGTTCCGCAGTCCGGCTGGACCGTCTGGCCGGCAGATACGCAGCACACTTCAAGGGCCGGTGGGACGGTGTCGACGAGACCCTGCCGCTGGTCCAGACAGCAATGCGAAACCTGCGCATGGTCACCGACACGGTGAATCCCGGCTCTGCACCGGGTGCACCGGCCGACGATCTGCCGACGTCGGCGCCGGCGTTGGCGAGTTGGTCCTCGGCGACTCCGGCGGTGGCTGCCGCAGGAGTCGGCGACGGCCCAGCAACGACGACGTACAAGGGTTTGCAGTTCGCGCTGTGGCGCGGCGCGGACTCAGGGCTGTACCTGTCGTCCAGTACAGACGGCACCACCTGGAAGCCGGCTGAACACATCCTCGGCAGCAACACCACAAGTACCGGTCCAGCACTCACCGTCCACAACGGCAAGCTGTTCGCGTCTTGGACGGGCGCGGAAGACTCCCAGGTCTACGCGTCGTCGAGCACCGACGGCACTACTTGGTCCACCCCTGCCGGGGTGACGGCGGAGGGCCGGCGGTCGGCTGCGGCCCAAGGCAGCAGCGCGGGTCCCGCCCTCGCATCAGTGGCTGGGAAGCTGCACGCCGTGTGGAAGGGTGCGGGCGCTGACACCGCAATGTACGCAGCGACTAGTGCTGACGGCGTCACCTGGTCGGCTCCGGCAGCGGCGGGCGCCGATGGACGCACCTCGGCCGGTCCGGCGATCACCGCGCTCGGCGACAAGCTCGTCCTGGCCTGGACTGAGACCGATGGCTCGGTGATCCACTCGTCGACGAGTACGGACGGCATCACCTGGACAACGCCAGTCGGGGTTGCTGCCGACAGCAAGTCCACTGCCGGCCCCGCTTTGACCGTGGCGGACGGTGCCGCCATTGCCGCCTGGAAGGGATTCGGTGACGACACAGCGATGTACGTATCGAGTTCCGCCGACGGTTCCGGCTGGGCCGCCCGGGTCCAAGCGGGACGGGATGGCCGGACCTCGACCACTCCGGCGGTCGGTGCGTTCAATGGCAGGCTGTGGATCACCTGGGCTACAGCTGTGGACCACCTTTGGTCCGCGTACACGACCAGGTTGCCGATCGCGAAGCGGCCAACCGCGTTGGCTCTCGGCGCCACTATCCGGATCGCGAACGGCGAACCGGCGCAACTGGCGGCGCAGCTGACCAGTGAGGAGCCGATCGCGGGCCGACCCGTGACGCTCACGCTGGGATCCGGAGCAACCGGGCAGACTTGCTACGGCACCACGGACCTCACCGGTACGGCGCGCTGCACAATTGCCAAGGTCGACCAACCACTGGCCGATGCCGCCAACACCACGCTCGATGCCTCCTACTTCGGAGACCGTGGCTATCGGGGATCGGCCGCGACGGGAACTGCGAGTCTTGAGTTCATGACCGGGCGGGCGTTCGGGTTGTCCGCCGGGATCCGCGTTCCGCTGGTGAGTCTTGACCTGCTCGCCACCCCCGATACCGGGCAGGTCCGCACCACCGGCACCGGCACCAAGGAGCCCCCGTGTACGGCGCGAGTTGACACTCTCGTCATCACGGCGAGTGCCGTCTGTGCCAAGGTCACGACCAGCACCGGCCCGAGCACCTCGAAGGCGGCCACCACCGCGGCGGAGGTGAGGATCGGGATACCCGGGATCGACGTACTGGAGATCTCCGGCCTGGCTGCGACCTCCACCAGCACCTGCACGTCGGCAATCGGTACGGCGACGCTCACTCTGAAGGTGGCGGGCAAACCGGTGGCGATCTCGGGCGAGCCCAACTCCGTGATCGACCTCGGCGCCGGCGCACGCGTGGTCATCAACGAGCAGAAGCCGGTCGCGGGCGCCGAGCGCGGCCTGACTGTCAACGCCGTTCACCTGACCGCGCTGAACGGCACGGTGGATGTCGTGGTGGGCTCCAGCACCAGCAGCCTCCACAACTGCGCGCCCCGCTGACCTTGTGTCCCTGCCCAGCCGGTCTGCGGCCGGGCAGGGACACGAGCACCTTGGTTCCCGGGCGGTTCTGAGCCAACTGCTGCGCGGCCATGCCGCCGAGTGAGAAGCCTTCGTAGACCAGCTCGTTGCCGAGGCTCTCGGCTGCGTCGATAGCGCGCTGCCTGACCACGCCAACCCAGTCTGCCGTGCGCATGATGGAACAACACCCCGCGACGTCGAGGAAGGCTAAACCGTTGGCGGCACGTCTGTAACGCGTGTGAGGATGCGGGGATGACGGAGATCGCTGTTCGGGTGGGGACGGTTGAGGACTACCAGGCGATGTCGGCGGTGTTCGGCGGGGCGATGATGTTCGATCCGTCCGAGGCCGATGAGCTGGACCTGCGGATGTTCGAGCCCGAGCGGGCGCTGGTGGCGACCGCGGACGGCGGGGAGGTCGTCGGGACGACCAGGGCGCTGACGCGGGATCTGTCCGTGCCGGGCGCGGTGGTGCCGGCCGCCCATGTCACCGGCGTCGGGGTGCTGGCGACGCACCGCAGACGGGGCGTGATGTCGGAATTGATCAGCCGGCAGTTGCGCGAGGTTCCGGAGCCGATCGCGATCCTCTGGGCCAGCGAGCCGGGCATCTACGGGCGTTTCGGGTACGGCGCCGCCGCGTGGGGAGTGTCCTGTGAGATCGACCTGCACCGAGTCGGCCCGCCCGTCGTACGGACCCGGCCCGGCGAGCTCAGCGTGCTGACCGCGGACGAGGCCGTCAAGGAGCTGCCGGCCCTTCTGCGTGGTCTGCAGGAGCAACGACCGGGAGTGTCCGGCCGGTCGGAGCTCGAGTGGCAGAAGCGCCTGGAGGACAAGAAGGACGACCGAGGTGGCCGGACCGCGCGCCAGATCCTGGTCCACCGCAACGAATCCGGCGCCATCGACGGGTACGCCCTGTGGCGCGGCAAGATGAACTGGGACGCCACCGGCCCGGCCCACGACGTGCTGGTCGAGGAGCTGGTCGCGCCCGAACCCACGGCGTACAAGGCGTTGTGGAGCTATCTGCTGACCCTGGACCTCGCCGCCACCCTCCGCTACGGCTACGCCGCTCTGGACGAGCCGCTGCTGCAGATCGTCACCACCCCCACCGTGCTGAACCGGCGGCTGAGCGAGTCGCTCTGGCTCCGAGTGACCGACGTGCCCCGCGCCCTCGAACAACGCCGGTACGCCGCTGCGGTGGACCTGGTGATCGAGGTGACCGACGAGCTGATCCCTGCCAACGCCGGCCGCTACCGGCTCACCGCCGACGGTAAGACGGCCCGGTGCACCCGCACGGACGAGCCGGCCGATCTGACCGTCCCGGTCAGGGAACTCGGCTCCGCCTACCTCGGCGGTCGCCAACTCGCCGAGTTCGCCGCCACCGGCCTCGTCGTCGAGCACACGCCAGGCACCCTCACGACCGCATCCACAGCCTTCTCCTGGCCGGTCCGCCCGGTCAGCATCGAGGTTTTCTAGACACACAACCCAAGCGTCAACTCTGACGCGCAGGAAGCTCGGCAGCTTGAACCGGGCGCACGGGACACTTGAGGGATGGCGCGAATCCGGTCGGCCCTTCGCTGGGTCTTCTTCCACGGACCGGCCGAGTTGTACGAACTGGCAGAGGAGGACTCCTTGTTGCCCGGCGTCGGGATCGCGGCCGCCGGCGGTCTCGGCGGCGGAGCAGGTGCACTGGTGGGCCTGACTGTCGGCCACGGAGCGGGCACGGCGGCCCGGGTCGGCGCAGCGATCGGGCTGGGTCTTGCCGTGGCCTACCTGGTGCTGGCCATCGCGTTCGCCTGTGTGCTCTGGGTGTGCCGCATCTACCCCAGCGACGCCGGGAATCTCGGAGCGGAGCCATTGAACGAGCGGGCGCGCAGAGACCGGGACGACGGCTGGGATTGGCCGGTGATGCCGCTAGGACCAGTCTGGCTGGTAGCGCTCCTGATCCTACTGACGCTGGCGGCCTCGTTTCTCACAGAACGAACGTGGCATCAGTCCCCCGACCTCCCTGCGGAGGAGAGGTTTGATCTCGGTTCGGTGATCGCGCTGGACGGGCTGATCGTCCTGATGTGGATCGCGGCGATCGCCGGCGGCCTGCTGGCCGGTCGACGCGTCAGCCACCTGCTCGGCAGATCCTGATTCACCCGCCGCCGAATGTCAGCGGCGGTCGTTGTCCTCTGAGTTGAACAGGGTCTGCGCGTCAGGCTCCTCCGGCGCGGCGGGCTCGCGGCGGCGCTGCTGGTGCTCCGGCGGCGCCTCGTCGTCCAGGATGCCGTCGCCCGGCTTGCCCTCCGGACCGCCGAACAGCAGGTCGGACATCTGCAGGTGCATGTGCTCGACGTGCGGTACGTCGGGCAGGATCACCTGGCCGCGCTCGCCGGCCGACTCGATCTGCAGCGTGCCGCAGCCGAGCATCCGGTCGATCAGGCCGTGCTCGTAGGAGACGTCGTTGATCCGCATCAGCGGGATGTCCCGGCCGGTCCGGGTCAGGATGCCGTGCCGGGTGATCAGCCGCCGGTTGGTCAGCGTGTAGGTCGAGAAGAGCCAGTTCAGGAACGGTTTCGCGGCGAACACGATCAGCACCAGCAGGCCGACCACCCCGATCGCGAGCCGGGCCGGGGTCTGCAGGCTGCCGTCCGGCACGATCGCGGCCAGGAAGCCGCCGCCGGCCGCCACCACCAGGAGCAGGAAGACCGGGAAGATCAGTGCCTTCCAGTGCGTCCGGGTGCTGACGACGATGTACTCGTCCTCACCCAACAACTTCGCCGAGATCGCCATGGGCCCAGTCTCACAGTTCCCGGGGCCGCTGTCGCCGGTCGACACGACCACGGTCGCCCGGAAGGGCAGATCGGTAATTGAAGGCTTCACAAAATGCATACACTTCCGCCAGGATGCGCCTGGGGGCAGGTCGCAAACTGGGGGGCTCGACGAACTAGGAGCCGTGATGGGCATCTTGTCGGTACTCGACCGGGAGCACACCGTCGCGCCACCGGGATACAGCCGCTGGCTGATCCCGCCGGCCGCGCTGGCCGTGCACCTGTGTATCGGACAGGCGTACGCGACCAGCGTCTACAAGACCTCGCTGATCAAGCACTTCGATACCAGCCAGACCCGGATCGGGGTGATCTTCAGCATCGCGATCGTGATGCTCGGCCTGTCCGCCGCCCTCGGCGGCACCTGGGTCGAACGGAACGGACCGCGGAAGGCGATGTTCACCTCGGCCTGCTTCTGGGCCAGCGGCTTCCTGGTAGGTGCCCTCGGCATCGGTACCGGCCAGCTCTGGCTGGTCTACCTGGGCTACGGCGTGATCGGCGGCATCGGCCTGGGAATCGGCTACATCTCGCCCGTCTCCACGCTGATCAAGTGGTTCCCGGACCGCCCGGGCCTCGCCACCGGGATGGCGATCATGGGCTTCGGCGGCGGCGCCCTGGTCGCCAGCCCGCTGTCGCGCCAACTGCTCGGCCTGTACGACGACAAGTACGACCCCGACGTCTCCACCTCGCTCGCCGGCGGTCATGCCCTGGTGCTGCTGTTCCTCACTCTCGGCATCGGCTACTTCCTGGTGATGATGTTCGGCGTGGTCAACATCCGGGTGCCCGCCGAGGGCTGGAAGCCGGCCGGGTTCGATCCGGCGACGGTGCGATCGAAGTCGCTCGTCACCACCGCGAACGTGTCGGCGGCCAACGCGATCAAGACGCCGCAATTCTGGCTGCTCTGGGTGGTGCTGCTCTGCAACGTCACCGCCGGGATCGGCATCCTCGAGCAGGCCAGCCCGATGATCCAGGACTTCTTCCGTGGTGCCAGCGGCAAGTCCACCGTCGCGGTGGCGGCGGCGTCCGGATTCGTCGGCCTGCTGTCGATCTTCAACATGGCCGGCCGGTTCGCCTGGTCGTCGACCTCGGACCTGATCGGCCGCAAACCCATCTACGCCACGTATCTGGGCGTCGGCATGGTGCTTTATGCGCTGCTGGCAACGATCGGCCACAACAACACGGCGATCTTCGTGCTGCTCGCCGCCTTCATCATCTCCTTCTACGGCGGCGGTTTCGCCACCGTCCCGGCGTACCTGCGGGATCTCTTCGGCGGGTACCAGGTCGGCGCGATCCACGGCCGGCTGCTCACCGCGTGGTCGGTGGCCGGCGTCGCCGGACCGCTGATCGTGAACGGGTTCCTGGACCGGGAAGGCAAACCGGGCACGCTGACCGCGTCGGCGTACCGGCCGGCGTTGTTCACGATGGTCGGTGTGCTGGCGGTCGGCTTCATCGCGAACCTGCTGATCCGCCCGGTCGCCGAGCGGTTCCACGAGAAGACCACCGAAGCCGCAGCAGAAGGAGCAGCGAAATGAACCAGACTCCTCGCCTAGTCATCTCCTGGCTGCTGGTCGCCGTCCTGCTCGGCTACGGCGTCATCGAAACGCTGATCACTGCGGTGAAGATCTTCAAGTAGTAGAATAAGAAAGCACTTTAACAAGTTGTACGCAGGTGCGTGACGTCGCCGGCGGCCAGTGCGTGCGGGCCGTCGGCGGCGAGCACCACTAGGCGGCCGTCGGCGTCAAGGTCCGAGGCAACGCCTTCCAGGAAAGTGCCGTCCGGCAGCTCCACTCGCACCGATCGCCCGAAGGTCGCCGACAGCTCGCGGTAGTCAGGCAGGATCGTCGATGGGTCTCCAGAGGCATCGACCCAGTTCTGGTAGCGCCCAGCAAGCTCACGTAGTACCGCTGCCATCACAGTCGCCCGGTCTGTGGTCGCAGCACCCTCTAGAGCCAGTGAGGTTGCCACATCTGTTGGCCGCTCATCCGCCTTGAGAGTCACGTTCATCCCGATGCCCACAACAGCCGCAGGCCCGTCCGGCGTATCCACCCGCTCCAGCAGGATCCCTGCCAGCTTGCGGTCATCCACCTGTACGTCGTTGGGCCACTTCACCTGAGCTGGGATCTCGCCAACACGCCGTACGGCGGCTGCTACGGCCAGGGGAACCAGCAGGCCCAGCCACGGCCACCGGCCGGCCGGGACTGCCGCAGGGCGCAGCAGAGCTGACATGAGCACCGCAGAACGCGGCGGAGTGGTCCACGTGCGCCCCAGACGGCCTCTACCGGACGACTGGTACTCAGCGGCCACTACGAGACCCTCAGCAGCTCCAGAGCGCGCTGCTGCGGCCACGACGGCATTGGTGGACTCCGTCTCGGCCAGTACGTCGATGCGCGTCCACAGCGCGCCAGGTCGCACCAGACGCCCCTGCAGGAAGCGGGCGTCCAGCGGCGGCCGGTCCAGATCGCCGAACATCAGCCGGTGTTCTGCAGGCCGGCGGCAACGCCCGAAACGGTCAGCAACAGCAACCGCCTGGTCCTGACGATCTGCTCCTCGTCCAGTGAGTCGTCCGTCCGCAGCGTCCGGAGCGCTCGCAGTTGCAGGTAGCTCAGCGCATCGACGTACGGGTTGCGCAGCTCGACCGCACGGCCCAGCACTCGCCGGCCGGCCAGTAGCCGGTCGCCGCCGAGCACCTTGAGCACCCACTCGGTGGTGAGCTCGTGCTCGTCCAGCATCTGCTGGGTCAGGTCAGCGCGGTCGCCCAGCTCCAGGTATCGCCCGAGAATGCGCCGGTCCGTCTTGGCCAGCGACATCTCTGCGTTCTCCAGCATCACCTGGAACAGCGGCCAGTTCTTGTTCGCGTCCTGCAGTACTGCGACGTCGCCGACCGCCGCGAGCGCCGAGCCCAGCCCGTACCAGCCCGGTGCGTTCACCCGCGCCTGCGACCACGCGAACACCCACGGGATCGCCCGCAGGTCCTCCAGCGAGGACACCGCGACGCCACGCCGCGCAGGCCGCGAGCCGAGCGGCAACTGTCCTAGCTCCTCCAGCGGAGTCACCCGACCGAACCACTCCGCGAACCCAGGCGCCTTCACCAGCTTGTGGTACGCCGTACGCGCAGCCTCGTCGAGCGTCTTCTCCACCACCGCGAACCGGTTCGCGGCCGCCAGGGCACGCTCCTCGATCGCAGGAGTCGACGCGAGCAGCGTCGCCGCGGTCACCTGCTCGATGTGCCGCTGGGCGATCGCCGCGTTGCCGTAGCGCGCCGGGATCGCCTCACCTTGCTCAGTGAGCTTGAACCGGCCAGCAACCGAACCTGGTGCCTGGGCGAGCACAGCGCGGTTCGCGGGACCGCCACCACGTCCCAGCGCTCCCCCGCGACCGTGGAACAGGGTCAGGCGGATCGCGTTGCGCTGGGCCCAGGCGGTGATCCGCGCCTGCGCGTCGTACAGGGCGAGTGTCGCCGAGACCGGGCCGACGTCCTTGGCGGAGTCGGAGTAGCCGAGCATGACCTCGAAGCGGCGGTCGTTGGCAGTGAGGCGGTGCCGGACCCGGGTGAGCTGGATCGCGTTGTCCAGCACCTCCACGGAGTTCTGCAGGTCCTCACCGGTCTCGAACAGCGGTACGACGTCCAGCTCGATCGGGCGACCGTCCATGGCCGCGTCCGCCAACTCGTAGACGGCAGCGAGATCGCCTGCATTGCGAGTGAAGGACACGACGTACCGACGGCAGGCCTCGGGGCCGAAGCGCTGCTGGATCTGCCCGATCACCCGGAGCGTCGCCAGCACCTCCTCGGTCTGGTCGGACAGCTCGCCACCACTCAACACCTCTTCAAGTGCCTTGGTGTGCACAGAGGAGTGCTGACGGACCTCCAGCTCGGCCAGGTGGAACCCGAAAGAGCTCACCTGCCAGATCAGCTGTTGCAGCTGCCCGTACGCCTGCCGAGGCGCGCCGGCCGACACCAGCGAGTCCTGCAACACCTTGAGCTCGTGCAGAAGGTCTGCGGCCCGCGGGTAGCCGAAGTCGGCGTCGCGAGCACGGGTCGCTGCCAGGCGGCGGGCTGCGAGCAGCAGGAGCTGCCGGTGTGGCTCGGAAGGCGACCTGGTCTCGATGTCCGCGATGAGTTCGGGGTTGGCCGCTCTCGCATCCTCGAGGATCCGGCGGACCGGCGCCGACGGCGGGGTGGTCGCGGCATCGACGGTCAGCGCGCGGCCCAGTTCGTCGGTGGCCCGCTCGAGCGCCCGGAGTACGTGATCGGCCTGGATCTGCATGGCTTCCCGGGTGATCGCGGCGGTGACGTTCGGGTTGCCGTCGCGGTCGCCGCCGATCCAGGAGCCGAGCCGGACGAACGGCGCCACCACCGGCTGCTTGATCCCGGCCTCGTCGCCGGCCAGGGCGTCGTCGAGCCGCCGGTAGACGTTGCCGACGACATCGAACAGGGTCTCCTCGAAGACGGCCATCGCGGAGCGGACCTCGTCGAGCGGGGTCGGCCGGCTGGTCCGCAGCTGCGACGTACGCCAAAGGATGTCGACCTGCTCCACCAGGCGGCGCTGGTTCTCCGACAGCTCGCTGTCACCGGCGCGCGGATCGCTGCGCGCTTCCAGTAGCGAGGAGATCCGGCGAATCGTGGCCAGTACTGCGCGGCGCCGGGCCTCCGTCGGGTGTGCGGTCAGCACCGGGCGGAACTCCAGCCCGTTGAGCAGCGCACGAGCCTGCTGCACGCCGCTGTCCTTGGCGATCTGCTCGACCGCCTGGGCCAGCTCCGACACGGCCGGCGCGTCCGACGAACGGTCGCGCGCCCGGAGTACGCGGGAGCGGTGCAGCTCCTCGCTGAGGTTGGTCAGGTGGAAGTAGCAGGTGAACGCGCGGGCGACGTCCTCCGCGCGCTCGTGCGGCCAGGAGGCGACCAACTGCTCGGCGGCTTCGCCGTCACCGGCGATGGTGAGTTCGCGCAGCTTCTCGACATCGTCCAGCAGCGGCTGGCCGGCGTACTCGACCAGGATCGTGCCGAGGATCTCGCCGAGCAGGCGGACATCGCCGCGCAACTCCTCGGGGACCTCGAAACGTGCGCGGGTACGGGTGCGGGCGTTCGCCTGACTGCCGGTCTCGGTCACGTTCGCCCACGATATCTGTGCGGGCGGTCTCTTGGCGCCTGGTTCCGAGGTGTGGGCGGGAATCGTCACACCGCGTTCACAACTCGCGTACTAAACGGAGCCGAAGCCGCCGGAGACGACTTGGGAGACGGTTCTGGCCAACTCGGCCGGGGTGCGGTCGGTGCCGTCGACGACGAGCATCCGGGCGCAGCTCTCGGTCATCGAGGCGAGCAGCTCGGCCAGTACCGGCAGGTTCGCGTCCGGATCGGTGACGCCGGGCAACGACTTCAGCAAAGTCAGCCGCAGCCCCTCGACCAGGAAGGCGCGGGCGGCCAGCACCCGGTTCGCCACCACCGGCGCCGCGCCGTACTGCGCGCCGAAGACGATCCGCCACGACTGCGGCGACTTCGCCACCGACTGGAGGAAGGCGGTCAGGCCTTCGAGGACGTGCTCGGCCGGCGTACCAACGGTCGGGTCGGCCGGTAGCGCGGCGACGATCGAGATCACCAGGTGCTGCTCCTCGCGGGCCAGCAGGGCCAGCAGCAGCTCGTCGCGGTTCGCGAAGGAGTCGTAGACCACCGGCTTCGTCACCCCGGCCGCATCGGCCACCGCCTGCATCGTCGTACCGGCGTAGCCGCGTTCGGAGAAGACCTCCAGCGCGGCGTCCAGGATCATCGGCCGCCGGCGCTCCGGGCCGAGGTGCGCGGCCCGCCGGCGCGGAGATTCCGCAACCGGTTCCTCGGAGCTGACCACTTGACAAAGCTATCAGCTCGTAGGAAATTCCTACGGTCTGGTAGGAATCCGTTCCCGCTGTTCCGGAACGGGTTTCCCGCACACCGCCGGGGGAGGACTGGGTGGCCGAACGAGGCACTGCTCGGTGGTTGGAGGCGGGTGATCTCGCGACCTTGGAGCTGGCTGAGCTGTCCCGGCTGGTCGACCGGACCTCGGAGCGGGAGCTCCGGCATCGGCTCATCGGGGGTGTGCGAGAGGTCGCGTTGCGCGAGATCTTTCGACGGATGCCGGAGTACCTTCGCCCGGCCCGGGCAACCGGGTTCGAGGCGGTGATCGCCTGGCAGATCACCGGCGCCGGCGGTGGCGGCGTCGACGAGTACCTGATCCGCGTCCACGACGGCCGCTGCGACGTCCTCGACGGGCACACCGCCCAGCCGGAGATCTCGGTCCGCACCGATCCGGCGACGCTGCTGAAGATCGTCACCGGCAACGAGGATCCGGTCACCGCGGTCCTCAAGCAACGCCTCTCGGTCCGCGGCGATCTCGCCCTGGCGGCCCGGCTCACCAAACTCTTCGTCGTCGGTCCACGCTGAACCGTCCCCGTACGGCGCCCGGCGTACCGATCGGTAACGTTGCGGCCGACATCACAGCACACGAAGGTGCTCCGGGCCGTTAGGCTGCCCGATTATGGGAGAGACCGTGAACATCCACACCACCGCGGGCAAGATCGCGGACCTGGAGCAGAAGCTGGACGAGGCCGTCCACGCCGGGTCCGAGCGGGCGGTGGAGAAACAGCACGCGCGCGGCAAGAAGACCGCCCGGGAGCGGATCGCGCTGCTGCTCGACGAGGGCTCGTTCTCCGAGCTGGACGAGTTCGCCCGGCACCGGTCCACCTCCTTCGGCCTGGACGCGAACCGCCCGTACGGCGACGGCGTGGTGACCGGCTTCGGCACCATCGACGGCCGCCAGGTCTGCGTGTTCGCGCAGGACTTCACCGTCTTCGGCGGCTCGCTCGGTGAGGTGTTCGGCGAGAAGATCGTCAAGGTGATGGATCTGGCGATGAAGATCGGCTGCCCGCTGATCGGCATCAACGACTCCGGCGGCGCCCGGATCCAGGAAGGCGTCGTCTCGCTCGGCCTGTACGGCGAGATCTTCCGCCGCAACGTCCGGGCGTCGGGGGTGATCCCGCAGATCTCGCTGATCATGGGTCCCTGCGCGGGCGGCGCGGTCTACTCCCCCGCCGTCACCGACTTCACGGTGATGGTCGACGAGTCGTCGTACATGTTCATCACCGGTCCGGACGTGATCAAGACCGTCACCGGTGAGGACGTCACGCAGGAAGACCTCGGCGGCGCCCGGACGCACAACACCAAGTCCGGCAACGCGCACTACCTGGGCACCGACGAGGAAGACGCGATCGACTGGGTGAAGGCGCTGGTCTCGCACCTTCCGCAGAACAACCTGGAGGACCCGCCGGCGTACGACTTCGAGGCCGATCTCGACGTCAGCGAGACCGACGCGGCGCTCGACACGCTGATCCCGGACTCGCCGAACCAGCCGTACGACATGCACGCGGTGATCGAGGCCGTGGTCGACGACGGCGACTTCCTCGAAGTACAGGCTCTTTTCGCCCCGAACATCCTGGTCGGCTTCGGCCGGGTCGAGGGCCGGCCGGTCGGCGTCGTCGCGAACCAGCCGCTGCAGTTCGCCGGCACCCTCGACATCGACGCGTCCGAGAAGGCGGCCCGGTTCGTCCGCACCTGCGACGCGTTCAACGTGCCGATCCTGACCTTCGTCGACGTCCCCGGCTTCCTGCCCGGCACCGACCAGGAGTGGAACGGCATCATCCGGCGCGGCGCCAAACTGATCTACGCGTACGCCGAGGCGACGGTCCCGATGATCACCGTGATCACCCGCAAGGCCTACGGCGGCGCGTACGACGTGATGGGGTCCAAACACCTCGGCGCCGACATCAACCTGGCCTGGCCGACCGCCCAGATCGCGGTGATGGGCGCCCAGGGCGCCGTCAACATCCTGCACCGGCGCGAATTAGCAGCAGCCGCCGAGGCCGGTGAAGATACAGAAAGCACCCGGCAGCGGCTGATCACGGAGTACGAGGACCACCTCGCCAACCCGTACATCGCCGCCGAACGCGGCTACATCGACGCCGTCGTCAAACCCAGCGAGACCCGCTCCGAGATCGTCCGCGCCCTCCGCCTGCTGCGCACCAAACGCGACACCCTCCCCCCGAAGAAGCACGGCAACATCCCGCTCTGATCGGAGCTCCTGATGACCGACCCCGTACTGCGCATCGTCAAGGGCGACCCCACTCCGGAAGAGCTGGCCGCCCTCATCGCCGTGGTCACCGCCCGCGCCACCGCCCCCGCCCCACCCCCCGACACCACCCGAGCCAGCAACTGGTCCAGCTACTGGCGCAACGCCCGAACCCCCCTCCGCCCCGGCCCCAACCAATGGCGCGCAAGCGCCCACCCGTGATGCGCCCAGATCAAGCAGCCGGGATCCTGCGCGACCTACTCCGTGCGGACGCCGTCGACCTGTCCGCGCCGGCGTCGACGGACTTCCCCCGGACCTGGACAACCTTCCAGCGGTTCGCGTCCATCCCGGTAGAGGATGTCGCTGGTCCCGATGAGGACGGGGACGGCGTACTGATCCAGTTCGGCGTCTATGACTGGGGCGACGACGCCGGAGAACACTTCTCGTTCGACCTCACCCGGCAGTTCATCCGCCTGGTCGACGACGAGCAGGCAATCAGCCAGCTCCACTGCACTTTCCTGTACGACGTAACGCCGGCTCTCCGCAGCCTGCCCAGCGAAGAACTGTGGTCCTTCGGCCCCGATCACCGCGAGTACTTCGCCCGCGTCGCGGCAACTCCCGCTTTCCAGACAGTCCTCTCCCTCCCCCACCCGCCTCGCCGCCTCCAGGTCGAGTACGACCCCGACGTCTGCTAGTCACGTGGGGCAAAGAGGCGGCCCAACTCCTCGTCGCGTGCTCAACCTCCTGCTATAGCAGGGGGTGAACCCCGCCAAGAGGAGCGAACCCCAACACGAGGACCGCGCCCTCGAGTGCCTACGCCGAGGGGGCTCACAGGTTTGCGCTTTGGCCGAGCCAACGCGCTTGGGCCTGGTTCGGGCCGTTTCTGGGGTTGGTGTGCCGACGGACATGAGGTGTCGGGCCTCTGGTTCCGACTTCACACGTGGCCAGGGGTGGTCGGGCCGCCCTTGGCCGACACCTCATGTCCGTCGGTACACCAAAGGTCGGCACGGCTGGCAGAATCGGCGTATGGCCAAGTACGAGGTCAATGCCAGTGCGGTCGAGTACGCGCGGAAGTTGATCGAGGGCAAGCAGTATGTGCTCGAGAGTGATTGGGGTGCGGTTCAGCCGCATGCTGATGCGGAGAATGCGTTTCTGGAGAAGCATTCGTGGGACGAGTACGCCGCTTGGCATCTCGGGTTGACCGACGGAGCCAACGACGAAACCAAGGCCCGGTATGCCTTTGTTTATGGCGATTTGAGGCGTATCCACCGGTCAGGGCTGATCGCCTGCGTGTATCGCGCCGCCGAGTGGCGGCACAAGAAAATCGAGATCGCCGCGCACGAACTGCTCCAACTCTTGGACGCCAAGGCTGGAATCATCTGAGGGTTGAATCCGACGAGCGAACCGGGGAAGCACGTGAAGCGGATTGTGGGAATGGTGCTGGCTGGCGTTCTGCTGGCGGTTCTCGGAGTTTCATCGGCGTCGGCTGAGCGGCAGGTGGGGCTGGGGCAGTTGACTGAGTTGGTGGCGCAGCGGATCGAGGTCGGGGATCTGGTGGCGGCGTCGAAGTTCGGCACGGACAAGCCGATCGACGACCCGGCACGGGAGAAGGTCGTTCTCGACCAGGCGCGCGCTTCGGCGATCCAGCTCGGCATCGACCCGGACGAGACCGTCATCTTCTTCCGCGACCAGATCGAGGCGAGCAAGGTCGTGCAGCGCGGACTCTTCGCGCGCTGGACCGCTCACCCGGACCAAGCGCCGACCACCCGCCCCGACCTCAACGAGATGCGCCTGAAGTTCGACCAGCTCACCACCGAACTGCTGCACCAACTACGCAGTACGACGTACGTCCGCCACACCCCCATCCGCTGCGCCGTCGACCTCACCACGAGCAGCATCGTCACCGGCGTACAGCACCAGCTGGACCACCTCCACACACAGGCACTGACCGAAGCCGTAGCCGATATCTGCAGCTAGCTCCGTCGGAAGCGGATCAGGGGATAGGTCGCCTGGGGTGTCGTTTCTGTGGTTGCTGCGTCGGGGCTGCCCTTGGTTGGGCCGGGGAAGGTGGCGGCGCCGTCGAGGATCAGTCCGTACTGCGCGGCGCGGGCGACCAGGTGAGGTAGGGCGTCCTGGGACTGCTTCTCGGACTGGCCCCGGCCCGAGGCGTAGCGGGTGGAGTTGGGCTTCTCGGTCGTGGTGATGAAGACGCCACCGGGACGGAGTACCCGGGCGACCTCGGCCAGGACCGGCTCGCTGTCATCCAGCAGGTGGAGCAGCCAGACGGCGACCACTGCGTCGCAGCGCCGATCCGCGAAGGGTAAGACAGTGGCATCAGCCGCGGCGACGTGACCGGGAAGCCGCACCTTGGCGTGCTGGAGCATCGCGGACGACAGGTCGACCCCGTGCACCAGGTTGCCTAGAGCAACGAGTTCGGCGGCGACGATTCCGGTGCCGACGGCAAGCTCCACGACGCGACCACCGCGACCGCCGCCGTCAGGCAGGAGCGAGTTGACGGCCGCCGCGGCTGCCTGAGCGCGCCCGGTGCCGCCGCGGGTCTCGTCGTACCGGGCTGCTTCCACCTCGTTGTACTCGAACTTCGCCGGGCTCTGCCAAAGCGCCGGCCACGGGATGCCGACCTCGGCCAACATCCTGCGCAGCAAGGGCAACGAGACTCCGACGACGTTGTGGTAGTCGCCCTCGATCCCGGTCACGAACGGCCCGCCGAGACCGTCGACGGTGAACGAGCCGGCCACGACCAGCGGCTCACCCGTCTCGACATATGCGTCGATCTCGTCGTCGGTGAGGTCGGCGAAATGTACGACCGTCGAGGCGAGTTCGCGCAGCTCGCGCCGCGTGCTGGTGTCGAAGATGCAGTGCCCGGTGTGCAGGATGCCGGACCGGCCGCGCATCGCGCGAAGCCGTTCGCGCGCGACCTCCGCCGTACCGGGTTTGCCGTAGGCGACACCATCGATCTCGAGCACCGAGTCGCAGCCGAGCACGGTCGCGTGATCGTCCAGCGTGGCAACGACCGCACGCGCCTTCAACACGGCCAGCGTGCGCGCCAGCTCGCCCGGCGAATCGGCCGTGACGTTGTCCTCGTCGACGCCCGACACGATCACCTCGGGCTCGACGCCCGCGTCGCGCAGCGTCTGCAACCGGGCCGGTGACGCCGACGCGAGCACGAACCGCGGCCGCTTCACGGCGTTCACAGCTTGGCGAGGGCGCGGCGGAGCGGGTCCAGCCCGATCGAGCCCAGATCCAGGGCACCGCGGTGGAAGGCCTTCAGGTCGAACGATGCGCCGGCCCGCGCCTTGGCTTCCTCGCGCGCCTGCAGCCACATCCGCTCGCCGACCTTGTACGACGGCGCCTGCCCGGGCCAGCCGAGGTACCGGTTCAGCTCCGCCTTGAGGAACTCGGTCTCCATCCGCGAGTACGCCCGCAGGAACTCGAACCCGAGCTCGGCGTTCCAGGTCTCCCCCGGGTGGAACCCGAGCGGGTTGTCCCGCGGAATCTCCAGCTCCAGGTGCATCCCGATGTCCACGATCACCCGGGCCGACCGGAACCCCTGCGCATCGAGCATCCCGAGCCGGGCGCCCGGCTCTTCCAGGTAGCCGAGCTCTTCCATCAGCCGTTCGGCGTACAGGGCCCATCCTTCGCCGTGGCCTGAGACCCAGCAACCGATCCGCTGCCAGCGGTTCAGCTGGTCGCCGCGGAGCATCGTCTGCGCGACCTGGAGGTGATGCCCGGGCACGCCTTCGTGGTACACGGTGGTGACCTCGCGCCAGGTGGCGAAGTCCTCGACGCCGGCCGGCACGGCCCACCACATCCGGCCCGGCCGGGTGGTGAGGTCCTCGCTCGGCGCGGTGTAGTAGATCGACCCGTCGGAGGTCGGCGCGATCATGCACTCGATCCGCTTGATCTCGTCCGGGATGTCGAAGTGCGTCCCGGCCAGATCCTGTACGGCGGAGTCGGCGAGCTCCTGCATCCAGTCCCGGAACGCCTCCTTGCCGTGGATCTTGCGGGCCGGATCGTTGTCGAGCAGGGCCGCGACGGCCTCGATGGTGCGGTCGCCGTTGTTCAGCGAGGCGGCGATCTTCTGCATCTCGCCCTCGATCCGGGCCAGCTCCTGCCAGCCCCAGAGGTAGGTCTCCTCCAGGTCGACAGCGGCCCCGAGGTGGTTGCGCGAGGCCAGTTCGTACCGCTCGCGGCCGACCGCGTTCCGGTCCGGTGCCTGCGGGGCCAGGTCGGTCTTCAGCCACTCACCGAAGCTCTCGTACGCCTTGCGCGCACCGGCCGCAGCCGCCTCGACCGTTGCCTTGATCCCGGTATCGGGTGCCTGGGCCGCGAGTCCGCCGAAGAAGTCGTCACCGTCGGATCCGGTCCAGCTCGAGATGCGGTTGGCGAGATCGTTCACCTGCCGCAGCGCCGAGACCCGGCCGGCCGCGGCCTGCTGCGCCACCGAGTCGCGGAACCCGTCCAGCGCCGTACCGACCTGATTGAGCCGGATCGCGATGATCTCCCAGTCGTCCTCGGTCGCGGTCGGCATCAGGTCGAACACCCCGCGCATCTCCGCGGGAATCGACGCGATGGCGTTCAGCTCGTACTGCGGTACGCCGGCCTCGTACGTCTCCAGCTCGAGTCGCAGCCGCTCCAGGAACGCGTCCTTGGCCACCTCTTCGCGCGGCGTACCGGGCTCGATCGCCTCGGCCTCGGCGATCGACCGGCGATGCAGCTCGACCAGCGCCTCGAACCCGGCCGGCGAGTAATCGGGCAGCCGGTGGTCGTGCCCCGCGATCCCCATGAAGGTGGCATCGGTCGGCGAAAGCTTGACATAGGCCTCGAGGAACCGCTCGGAGACCTGGTCGATCGGACTGGTCGGTGTCGTCGCATCCGTCACCCGGCCGACCCTACCCGCGCGTCGGTGCGCGATCGAACCTATTCGGCTTGGAGGCTGTCGGGCGCGGCCTGGCGCCAGGAGTCGAGCAGGATGTCGCGCAGCTCGCCCTCGTCCTCGAGCGCCTCCAGCCGCGCCCGCACCCAGCTCGACCCGGCCTCGTGCGGCGGCACCCAGAACTTCTCCGGCTCCGCCGCGATCAGCTCACTCCGCTCCAGCCGCGGGCACTTCACCGCGAACGACGTCTGATCGTCCGGCACCGTCACGAACATCCGCCCCGCCACATCGAACGTCGGATGCCCCCACCGCTGCTTCTCCACCGTCCCCGGCAACGACAACGCAACCCGGCGGACGTCCTCAGCATCAAGCACCCCTCAACCTTAGTGATTGGTAGCTTGCGAGCGTGAGTTTCTGGATTCATGGGATGGACGACTCGCTCGAACCGCTGGCACTGCGGCATCCGGAGTGGCGGTTCAGCTACGGGGACACGCCGGCTGAGGCGGAGTACGAGGTCCTGGTGGCGGGGCGGCCGACGCTGGAGTTGCTGACGGCATCGAAGCGGCTGCACACGTTGGTGATCCCGTTCGCGGGAGTGCCTGCGCAGACCGCGAAGTTGCTGGCCCAAGTGCCCGGAATCGCGGTGCGGACGGTTCACCACACCGCCGGTCCGACCGCCGAACTCGCCCTCGGACTCGTGCTGGCGGCAGCGAGGTCCCTGATACCGGCCGACCAAGCGATGCGAAAGGGCGATTGGACCCCACGCTTCGTCCCGCCCAGGCCGACGATGCTCCTGGCCGGCCATCCCGCGGTGGTCGTCGGATACGGCGAAGTCGGGCGCCGCGTCGCCCGCTCGCTCGCCGCCCTCGAGATGGAGGTCCACGCCGTCCGCGGCAGCATCACGACCCCGTACGCCGATGGCGAAGCACTCGTCCATCCCGCGACCGAGTTCCGCACCCTCATCCCCCGCGCGCGCGTCGTAGTACTGGCCGCTCCAGCAACCCCCGCAACAACCGGTCTCCTCGACGCGCTCCTCATCGCCCAACTCCCGACCCCCAGCGTCGTAGTCAACGTCGCCCGAGCAACCCTCCTCGACGAGGCAGCCCTCTACACCCGCCTCGAAACCGGCGAGATCGCCGCCGGCCTCGACGTCTGGCCCACCGAAGCCACCTCCACCGACCCACCCCCCACCAACATCACCGCCTCCCGATTCCCCTTCCACACCCTCCCCAACGTCGTCCTCAGCCCCCACCGAGGCGGCGCCTTCTCCCTCCCCGAATCAACCCCCCTCCGCCAAACCGCCCTAGAAGCAACCCTCACAAACCTGGCAAGCAAAGCTGACGATCGCGACCCCGACAAACCGCAACCAACCTCATCGCCCAACACCGATCATCTCGGCTAGTACGGCACCGGCAACCGTCTGCACGGCCTATCCCTCGCCATCGGGCTCCGCAGTCGCTGACGTGATCTGACGGCCGGCTCGCCTCTTCGGTGTCGACTCGGCCTGCACCACTCTCATCGGCGCCGGTCGCCGTCCGATGCTCTTCTTCGTGCGGTGCTTGCGGTGATCCTCGGGGGTGAGCTGAGAGACGCGTTGATGGCTGATCCCCAGCAGAGGTCCGGTGTCTCGAACGCTGTAGGTCCTGGTGAGCTCGATCGCGAGTTCCCGGGTCTCGCGCTCCAGCACCTTTTCCCTCAGCACGAGGTCGGCGCGCTGCCCACGAAGCTCGTTCGCCCGGACGACCAGCGGATCGCTGACGTCGTACGACCAGCTCAGGTCGAGTTCGCCGACGGCGTCATCGGGAAGGTCCGCGCCCAGCACGATGATCTCGCGAACGTACCGCTCGAGAGCCGTCAGGCTGGCCGCGTAGGTCTGCGTCCCCTCCAGCCCGGGCACATCCGCCAGCCACTGATCCCCTTCCCGAGTCACATGCACCTGGTAGGTCGTCATCCCCTCAGCCACCCCTTCCCGAGCGCCGGTTCGAGTTGCTTTTCTATCGCGTCGAGCGTTCCGATCGGTATGTCACCGCCGTGCGCGGGCACCGTGGTGTGAGCGGTGCTCGTCGTGCCGTCGGCCCGCGTGTACGAGACGGAGTACCGCTTGTGCGAGCCGACCTGACGCGTGAACGTTCCGCCCGCCTTCTCGATCGTCCGGATCACTTCTCTTGCCTTCCCAACTGTATGTCTAGCAACTAGACAGCGCAAGCGGCAAATCGCTAGACACGATCGCGTCTAGCGATTTGCCGGACGATGGTCAGCGGCGGCGGCGGGAGGGGAGGGCGAAGGTTGCTACGAAGGCGCCGAGGGTGACTATGGCGGTGCCTACCCAGACGGCGGGGACCAGGCCGTTGACGTACTCGGTCGGGGATTCGTAGGAGCCGGCGGAGGAGAAGACCGAGGCGAGGACGGCGACGCCCATCGCGACGCCTACCTCGCGGATGGTGTTGTTGGTGCCGGAGGCGACGCCGCGGTCCGTCTCCGAGGCCGAGTGCATGACCACGCTGGACGCGGGGGCGAAGGTGAGGCCCATGCCGATGCCCGCCAGGATGAACGGGACGAGGAGTGCCCCGAAGCCGGTCTCGGTCGTGGTGACGAGGGCGATCCAGCCAAGCGCGGTGGCAAGCAGGAACTGCCCGGTCGCGATCAGGACCCGCGCACCGACCCGGTCGACGATCAACCCGGCCAGCGGGGCGACGACCATCGGCGCCATCGTCCACGGCAGTGTCCGGATCCCCGACTGCAGCGGCGTGTAGCCCTGCACCACCTGGAAGAACTGCGCCAGCAGGAACACCGCACCGAAGACGCCGGCCGAGAAGGTGAACAGGGTCACGTTGATGACGCTGAACGACCGCGACCTGAACAACCGCAGCGGCAACATCGGCGACTCGGTCCGGCTCTCCCACACCAGGAAGCCGACGAGCAAAGCGACTCCACCGATCAACGCGGTCAAGATCCGGCCAGACGCCCAGCCGTCATCCGAACCGTGCACGACACCCCACACGATGCTGAGCACACTCGCCGCGGACAACACGAGCCCGACCAGATCGAGCCGCTTGCTCCCACCGAACGACTCCTGCAGAACCCGCGCCGCGAACGGCAGCACCAGTACGCCGATCGGCACATTCAGCCAGAAGATCCACTGCCAGTTGAGCCCGTCCACCACAGCCCCGCCGACGACCGGCCCGACGGCGACGCCGAGCCCGGAGATCCCACCCCAGATCCCGATCGCCGCGCTGCGTTGCTTAGCCGGTACGGCGGCCGCCAGCAACGTGAGCGACAAAGGCATCACCGCAGCCGCTCCGACTCCTTGGATCGCGCGTGCCCCGATCAGCATCCACGGCTCCGATGCGACCGCGCACGCCGCCGAGGCGAGCGTGAACAGCGCGATCCCGAACAGGAACATCCGCCGCCGGCCGATCCGGTCCCCGATCGCCGAGGCGGTCAGCAGCAGCGCGGCGAAGGACAGTGTGTAGGCGTTGATGAACCACTGCAGGTCCGTCAGCGAGGCGCCCAGCTCGGACTTGATCACCGGCAGGGCATTGGTCACCACCAGGTTGTCCAGCGTGACCATGAACATCGGGATGCCCACCACGGCCAGCACGGTAGCCAGCGAGCGGCGTACGGACGTCCCGTCCAAGCCCGGTTCGAGGGCGGTCGAGGTCATCGGAGTCTCCTTGTTGTTATTCACTGATAACTACGTCTGACCACAAAGTATGCATTGACTGATAACATGTCAAGCGAAAGCAGCAGAAAAGGAAAGAACCCTCGCTCCGCTCGGGGGTGGGGTTGTAGTCGACCGAGGAGAATCCGTGACGAAGACCCGACTGACCGCCGCCGAGCGCGGCGAGGAGGTCCTGCAGGCGGCCGTGGTGGCGTTCGGCGCCGCCGGTTACCAGGGCACCAAGACCGACGAGATCGCCCGGTTGGCCGGCGTCTCGCAGCCATATGTGATCCGCCTGTTCGGCACCAAGCAGCAGCTGTTCATCGCCGCCAGCAACCGGGTCTGCGACCGGGTCGAGCAGGCATTCCGGCGCGCGGCCGAGAAGCGGGCCGACCTGGAGAGCCTCGCCGGCGCGTACGAGGACCTGATGTCCGAGCGCGAGTTGCTGGTGGTGCTGTTGCACGGCTTCGCCGCGAGTGGCGAGCCGGCGATCGGCGACGTGTCGCGGCGGCGCTTCGGCGAGATCTTCGACCTGGTCCGCGAGCTGACCGGCGTCTCGGCCGAGGAGGCCCGGCAGTTCCTTGCCACCGGCATGCTGCTCACCGTGATGACGGCGATGCAGGTCGCCGGACCGGAGCGGATCCCGCTGCCCTGGGCCGAGGAGCTACTGGGGACGATGAAGATCCATCACCGGTCGGAGACGGACTGACCGGACGCGAACCAGACCACCGCGGTCGCAGCGGCCAGCGCGGCGACCGTCACCAGCAGCGATCCCGGTACGTCGGCGCCCCGGATCACCGCCGCCGACACCGCGACCACCGGACCGAGCAGGCCGGCAATCGTTGCTGGTAGCAACCATCGCCGGAGCGCGCGCCGGTGCACCTTCCCGTACGACGGGATCTGTGCGGCGAACGCGGACGCCAGATGCACCACCAGCAAGGCGATCCCGGTCAGCACGAGCCCGAAGCCGAGGTCGCTCGGCGCCCGGATGATCCAGCCGGCCACGATCACCAGCATGAACAACGCGGCCGCCGTCGAGTCCGGCAACACCACGCAGGCCAACAACAACGGCACCCCGGCCACCGGAACCACATCCAGCTGATCCCACGGCTGCAACCCCGGCACCACCAGCGCCACCACTCCACCCACCGCAACAGCCAACCGAGCCAGCAACGAAGCCATCCCCGCCGCCCGCAACTCGGCCAGCCATTTGGTAATCCGTTCGGCCAGGCTCATGAGCGCATCCGGGGGGCTGAGGCCAGGCGGCTGGCGTCTCGGAGGACTTCGTCCAGAGTTCCTGCGCCGCGCCAGCGGACGGTGGGTACGCCGAGGTCGCCGAGGCGGTCGAGTTCGGAGCGGCGTTCCAGCATCCGCAGTCGCCAGGCCAGCGGCCAGTTCTTCGCGTCGTGCTGTTCCGGGTCGATCACGTCGCCGACGTCGGGCGGCAGCGTGTCGACGGCGATCACCGTGCAGCCCGAGTGCACCAGCGTGACGATGTAGCCGAGCATCGACGTGCGCAGCAACGGGCTGAGCACCAGCACCAGACTGTCCGACCGAACACGGTGCCGCCGAGCAAGCTGCTCCTCGTCCTGCTGCCGCCCCTTGCGATCCGCATGCACCAGAACATCAAGGATCCGCCGCAGATGCGCCCGCCCACTACCGGCCCGCACCCCTTGCACCGCAGTACCGGTGTCTACCAGCCGAACGCGATCGCCATGGCGCAGGTAGTGCTCAGCGATAGAAGCAGCAGCCCGTACTGCGGTGTCCAAGCTGCTCGACCGACCGTCGATGCCTTCACTGATGCCGACCTCCCCGCCAGTGTCGAGCAGGATGACCACCTCGGTGTCCCGGTCCGACCAGGTCGACGTGACATGCAGTTCACGAGTCCGTGCAGAGACAGCCCAGTTGATGCGACGCAGGCGATCCCCAGTACGGAACGGGCGAACCCCTGCGAGCTCAGTCCCCTCACCAGGACGCCGCGACCGGTGTAGCCCGACCAGCCCCGCAGGCCGGGGTACAGAATCAACCGCCTCGAACCCTTCGCGCAGTGGCAACGTACTGACGCTCAGCGCTTGTGTAGAAGGCACCGGCACCCGATAGGCGCCCAGCACCGACGTAGCGATCACTTGGGGCTTCTCGAGCTGCCGGATCCCCCAGCGCTCAGACCGTACGCCGACCTCGAGCGTGACCACGCCGTCAGCGACCGGCTCGGCCACAGCCGCGTAGACCGGGTCATAACGGAACCACCGAGACCGTGGCAGCGCAGCGACGATCAGATCGATGTCAGGGTCCAGTGGACTGTCCACCTGCAACCGGTAGGTCGTGGCCTGCCCTTCGAACAACACATCCACATCGAGCTCGGTATGCAGCTCCGGTTGTTCACTAGGCCGGAAGAACCGTCCCCAGACCGCCACGACCGCCAGCGGGAGACCGAACACAGCCATGTCCGGCCGACGGGCGAGTACGGCGACCACGAGCAACGCCGCCGATACCCCGACCGCCCGCACCTGTGCGTGCGTCGGCCGCCAGTTCATAGCGCAGCGTCTTGGACGCTACCGGTGGCGACGGTAGGCGGAGCCGGGACAGAACCGAGCACTGCCCGAACCACCGTCGCACCAGTCACCTCATGCAGCCACAGCTCAGGCCGGACCGTGATCCGGTGTGCCAGTGCAGGGATAGCGACAGCCTTGACGTCTTCCGGTACGACGTAGTCGCGCCCCTGGATCACCGCATAAGCACGTGCCGTGAGTAGCAGCGCCAGTGATCCACGTGGTGAGGCACCGACCAGCACCTGGCTGTCTCGACGAGTCGCGGCAGCCAGCTCAACGCAGTACCGGCCTACTGTGTCGTCGACGGTGACCGTTTCAACTGCTGCTTGTGCAGCGCGCAGCCCGTCTGCATCGGTGACCGCCTCGACGGTCTGGTCCTCGGAACGGCGACCCATCCGGCGCTGCAGGACTTCCCACTCCTCAGCGGCAGTCGGGTAGCCGAAGGCGATGCGGAGCATGAAGCGGTCGAGCTGCGCTTCCGGCAACGGATATGTGCCTTCGTACTCAACCGGGTTCGCAGTAGCCAACACGTGGAACGGCACAGGCAGCGGGAAGGTCTGGCCTTCCACTGTGACCTGGTGCTCCTGCATGGACTCCAGCAGTGCCGCCTGCGTCTTCGGTGGCGTCCGGTTGATCTCGTCGGCCAGCAGCAGGCCGGTGAAGATCGGACCAGGGCGGAAGACGAACTCCGAGTTCCGCTGGTCGTAGACGAAGGCGCCGGTCACATCGGACGGCAGCAGGTCCGGAGTGAACTGCACCCGGCGGAACTCCAGCCCGAGCGCCTGCGCGAAGGACCGCGCGGCCAGCGTCTTGGCCAGCCCCGGGTAGTCCTCGAGCAACACGTGGCCGCCGGCGAGGATGCCCGCCAGAACCAGCTCCAGCGCCTCACCCTTGCCGACAACGGCCTCGCCGACCCGGTCCAGCACCTTGCGGCTCAGCGCCGAGACCTCCGCCAGCCCCAGTTCGCGATCAGTCACGGGTTCCTCACAGCTTCTCGATGGTCTCTACGGCCTGTTCGATCTCCGCGAACGTCGCGGTCCGTGCCTCGGTCCCGCTGATCAGCGTCCACACCTGGTCACCGACCAGGGCGCGTGCCCGGTCCGGGTCCTGCACCGGGTCGATCCCATGCCGGTGCACCAGCCGGTCGTTGGTCAGCTCCTGCAGCAGAGGCCGGATCCGCCGGGCGAACGTCTGCGATCCCTCGCCGGCCCGGCGCTCCCGGTCGGACTCCTGCACCCAGGTGGCCAGGAACTGGGTCCGGTTGTCGCTGTTGCGCGACGCCCGCGACTCGGCGAACTTCTCGTCCTGCCGCGACGGCCAGGACGACTCCAGGATCTGCGGGGCGACCAGCCGCAACGCCAGCGTCGCGAAGCCGATCGACAGCCCGGCACCGACGAACCACAGCGGCTTCGGCTGCGTCCCGGCCAGCCCGAACGCGGCGATCGTCAGCAGGCTGATGACCACGGCGATCCCGACGTGCTGCACCAAGATCTTCCTCATCGGGCAGCCTCGGTCTCTTGAAGATCCCGCTCCATCGCAGCTGTCAGCTCGTCGCGCAGCAGGATCAGCGCCTCGCGCGCCTGGCGCCGGGCTTCTTCAGTCGAGCCATGTGTCGAGTACCTCGCCTCGCGATACAGCTCGGCCAGCCGGAGTAACTGGCGTTCGGAGATCCCACCCACACCGAGCACGCGGACAGTGAACTCGGCCGGCGTCTCCGACGAGGCCCGTGCAACTCCTGCCGAGGCAGCCGCATCCTCCAGCGCTACCCAACAGGCGATCACCGCGTCAGTCGCCGTACCTGAGTCCACAGTGGCGAGGCTCGAGTCCACTGCCTCTGCCAAGCGGTTGACCTTCAACCGTTCCCAGTCGGCTTCCTGCTCCGCATCGGGCAGTTCAACCTTGCTGAGCACTCTGTAGAGCGTCCTGACGAGCAGGAGTGCGACCAGCGCGATGGCGGCGTAGAACAACGCCTGCCAAAGCGCCTTCACCCAGTCCGGTATCTTCACCGGCTTCACGGGTTTCTGCGACGGCGGTGCAATACCCGTCGGGGCAGTCACCTGCGGGGTCTGTGTGGGTACCGGTACGGACCGCGGTGACGAGCTGAGCGTGCTCTCGCTCACCGGCCGCACACTGCCGCCCGCAGACGCCAGTACGACGAGCGCGACGGCCGCGACGCCGAGCATCACCACGGCGACGATCGCCATGGTCCCGTGACGTCTCGGCTGCATCCGGGAAGAGTAACCGCTGACCGGGGGCGTACTCAGAACCCAGTGTCCAGCCAGGGAAGGCGGTTGCCGAGGAAGGCGGCCGAGGTTGCCCGAAGAGCACCCGGCGTACGCTCCTCCACCAGCCCGGCAACCCTTAGCCGTTCCAGGGACGGCCTGCCGAGGTACACAGTCCCCAGCTCCCGTACGCCGAGGCGCAGGTCGGCCGGGCGATCCGTCTTCTCACAGGTCGCACCTTGCGGACCACCAGTGAGATGCCAGGAACCTGCGTTCCACTCCAAGTCGTCCTCAACCGCCAGCACTACGTCGATCTCGGTCGCATAGGTCCGTCCTGCCAAGGCTCTGCCGACGTCGACGACCCTGACCCAGTGCCCGTCTCTCAGCATCGCGTTGGGAGACCGTGGATCAACCAGGAGAGTCAGCAACGGGTCATCGCAAGGCAGGAGCCCGTAGAACGTGTGGGTGAGCAGGTCCTGGTCGAGCAGGAACCGCCAGAGCGCCATGTGCGACGCCAGGTCCTTCGCGTGCACCCGGTGGACGTCGACATGGTTCCGGTCGGACCGCTTCGTCCGGTAGTGCGCGTACCCGGTCGTCTCACCGTCCTTCTTGGCAACGACGCAACGCATCGGGGAGGCATTGCTCGCATCGGTGACGACCGTCTCCCCGATGACATGTTCCTTCCACCGATCGTCGAACTGGAACATCCCGGGCCGATCGAGCGCCAGCGTGTTGCGCAGCGCGGTGCAGACCTCGAGCGACGCCATCGGATCGGCGTACGAGATGCGTACGTCGTCGATGCCGGCCACCTCGCGCAGCGCACGAGCCGCCTTCGGCACCATCACCTCGAACTGCTCGGAGGCCAGCCCGTACCCGAACCGCCCGTAGATCGCCGGCTCGCTCGCGGTCAGCGAGGCCACCGGCTCCGCGCCCGTCTCGTACAAGTCGGTCAGCTGCCGCCGCATCAGCTCCCGCAACACCCCGCGGCGCCGATGGGTCGGCAGCACTCCCACCATGCTCACGCCCGCCACCGGCAACTGCGCCCCCGGCACGGTCAGGTCGAGCGACAGGGCACACGTATGCCCGACGATCACACCGTCCTCGGTCGCGACCAGGCTCCGGCCCGGCTCCCAGATCTTCCGCTCGGCCTCCAGCTGCGCTTCATTCCAAGGCGCCGCGAACGAGAGTCCCACCAACTCCAGGATCTCGCCCCAGCCGCCACCGAACCGCCCCACCTCGATCGCCATACCCCTTGCCTACCAGATTTGCGCGGTCTACTCGATCGGTTCGGTGAGGACACCGATGACCTGCGGGGCCACCGGAGGCTCCTCGAAAGCGGGGACCGGGTGGAGTAGCTGGGCTCGCAGGGTCGCGGCGAGGTAGAGCACGGAGCCGGCTGTGACGACTGCCATCAGGGTGAAGATCACGTGGTAGCTGACCAGCGAGACGAGGATCGCGCCGAAGGCCAGGCTGGCGGCCTGCGGCGTGCCCATCACGACCTCGACGGCCGTCGAGGTGCGGCCCATCAGGCGCAGCGGCGTACGGCGCTGGATCAGGGTCATGAAGGCGATGATCACCAGCGGGATGCTGTAACCGAGCAGCGGTACGTCGAGCATCAGCACCGGCAGACTCTCCGTCGCGGCGATCACGGCCAGCGACACCGCGAGCACCAGCGCACCGACCGCGAACGCGCCCACCTCGCCGATCCGCCGGACCCACCAGGTCGCGGTCAGCCCACCCAGCAGCGCCCCGATGCCCTGCACGGTCACGATGACGCTGACGAATTCGACCGGTTTGCCGAAGACGTCGATGATCGCGTAGATCGAGGCCTCGCTGAAGCCGAGCACGAGCAGCATCAGGCCGAGCCCGACCAACGTGTGCCGCAGGATCCGGTCGGACCACAGATGCCTGATCCCACCGCCCATCTCGGTCAGCCAGTTGCCCTCGGATCGCTCCGGACGGCTGTCCCGCACCGTCATCGAGCCGATGATCACCGCGGCGGCGACGAAGGTCGCCGCATCCAGTACGGCGACCGCCCAGCCGCCCAGCCACGCGAACAAGCCGGCCCCGATGATCGGCCCGATCAGCCGGAAGCCCTCCTTGACCGTCTGCAGCGACGAGTTCGCCTGCACCAGGTGCTCATCGCTGACGGTCTCCTTGAGCAGGCCGTTGAGTGCGGCCGGCAAGACGATCATCGAGATGCCGTAGAGGAACGCGACACCCCAGACGATCCACACGTCGCCCGCGTCACGGACCAAGGTCAACGGCAAGACCGCGACCGCCGAGGCCAGACTCCCCCAGGCCAGCACGAGTTTCGGCCGCATCCGGTCGACGAACAGTCCGAACACCGGCGCGATGAAGCTCGGCAAGGCCATCCAGAAGAACGTCAGCCCGGCCTGCGCGTTCGAGCCGGTCAGGCTCTTCACCCACATGCTCAGCACCAGCAGCATCACCGAGTCGCCGAACATCGACGTCGCCATCCCGGCGAACAACCGCCGGAACCCGGCCGACGCGAACATCGCGCGCATCAGCTCTCCTCCGCCGGCGTCTCGTCGGCAAGCCCGTACGTCGGAACGCCCCAGCTCACCAGTGCGCACAACCGCGACCCGGGCGGCCGGAGCGCCGGATCCTCATGCCGGCCGAAGTGCTTCATCAACACTTCCCGTACTGCGGTGTTGGCCGCATCGAGTTCCTCGGCGGTCAGCCAGGCCATCGACTGCGTCGCGTTCGCCGCCTTCCGCCACTCGGCCGGCTCCTCCGGCGCCCGGACCTGGCTCTCCAGCAATCGCTCGCGCTCCCGGTTCACCATCACCTCGGTCAGCGCCCGCCCGGCCAGCTGCAGCTCGGCGCCGAGCGGCCCGTCCTCCTCGTCGCCCCAGCTCATCCCCAGATGCTTCATCTGCCAGGGCCGCTGCCGCCCGGTCCCGCCGGCGGCCTCCTCGACGAACCCGTACTCCGCCAGTTTCCGGAGGTGCCACGAACAGTTGGCCGGCGTCTCGTCCAGCCGATCGCCGAGCTCGGTCGCCGTCATCGCCCCGTTCACCGTCAACTGCTCCACGATCGCGATCCGCACCGGATGCGCCATCGCCCGGAGCGTCCGCGCATCCGTCACCCGCCGCTGCCTGAGATCCATGCGTCGAAAGTACTCTTTCGAAACACTTGTTGCAATAGCGCGGCGCCGACCTCCTGCCCCGGGAGGTCGGCGCCTGATCTCTAGAGGGTGATGGACCAGTTGGTCAGGGTGCCGGTGTCGCCTGGGCCGTTGTCGCCGATGCGTAGGGTCCAGGTACCAGTTGCGCTCTCGGTACTTGCCGGGGTGACGCTGTAGGTCCTGCTGGCCGGAAGCGGGTGGCAGGTGGTGCCGCCGTACCGCTGCAGGTAGTACCAGCGGCCGCTCGGCGAGACCAGGCTGATGTTGAGGTCCTCGAGGCAGGTGTGGTTGCCCTCGACAACAACCGTGAGGGGGCTGGCGGCCCGGCCGGTCGCGGTCGACTTGATCGGGCTGATCGTGGTCTGGAAGTCGCGGATCGGGAAGTCCGTGCCGTTGCTGAAGGTGCGCCCGCCCGGAGTACCAACCGGCTGGGTCCGGGCCGTCACGACCGCACTCTGCTTCGATTTGTTGCCTGCGGCATCCTTTGCCTGGATGGTGAAGGAGTAGCTGGTGTCAGCGGTGAGTCCGCTGACGGTGGCCGAGGTACCGGTGACCGTGGTCGCCAGGGTGGTGCCGTTGTACACGTCGTATCCGGAGACGCCCACGTTGTCGGTGGACGCATCCCAGGCCAACGAGACGCTGTCGGTCGTCGTACCGGTCGAGCGCGGGTTGCCGGGCGTGGTGGGCGCCTCGCTGTCTGGGTCGCCGGGTCCACCGTCGCCGGTGAGCAGCGTCAGGTTCCACTTGGTCAGCGCTTCGTTGATGGGCTGGAAGATCGAGTTGCCCGAGTCGCCGGTCACGCAACTGCTGTTGCCGCCCGAGTGCAGGCCGACCGCCTTGGTCCCGCTGAGCCAGGCGCCGCCGGAGTCACCACCCTCGGAGCAGGCGTTGGTCGTGGACAGCCCGTCGATCACCACGTTGCCATAGTCGATGGTCTGGTTGACCGCCGTGACGGTGCCACACTCCCAGTTCGGCGCGGTGTTGCCCGAGTGACAGACCGGGTCGCCGACGATCGCCTCGGCCGAGCCGCTCACCGTGACGGCCGGCTGGCCCCAGGTGTTGACGTTCGGCGAGATCGTCCAGCCGCTCTCAGTGACGTCCACCAGGCCCATGTCACCTTCGCGGGCGTTGATGCTGTGGGTACCGCCGACGTTCGACGTACCGATCTTGTTGCTCTGCCCACTCGCCCCGTACGCCGCCTGGTTGGCGTCGTTGGTGCAGTGACCCGCGGTCAGGAAGTGCTTGCCGCCTTGGGCATCCGTCGCCGGGAACCCGACGGAACAGTTGCTTTCACTACCCGGCCACCACGGGTCACCCGGGTTGACCTCACCTGACTGCTGACGATGTTCGGTGGTCACCTGCACCACCTGTACGCCGTCGCCCAGCCCGCGGACGGCGCCGTACGCACCTCGCGTCCGCACCACCACCTTGTTCGACACCGGGTCGATTCCCCAGCTCTGCAAGCCTTTCCCGCGATCGGCCCGGGCGATCTTGTCGACCTTGGCCAGCAATGCATCGAGCTGCGCCTGGCTGCGGGTGACCAGCTTCGGAGTCGCACCGGACTGCCGGACGCGCTCGGCTTCCCGGGCGTCGGTGACCGCGACCACGAGCCGTCCGGCCGGGTCGATCCAGCGGCCGGCCTGCTGCTCCTGCGAGCTGGGCAGCTTCGCCGAGATCGCGTGTGCCTGCAGGGATTGCCGGACCTGGGTCGGCTGCTGGTTCTGGTGCACTTGCGGAGCCGGCTGGGCGGCCAGGGCGGCGCCGCCGAGCGGGACGAGACTGACGACGGTTGCCAGCACCGCGGCTCCGCCGAGCGCGGCGACGGCCTTTCTACGCTGGGATTTCATGGTTCTCCTCGAATTCCTCGGGGTGGGGTGGCCCGACCCTAGGAATGAATTCAGGAGAGCGAAATCAGTCGCTTGGTTTTCACAGTTAAGTTGCTTTGATCAACAGTTCACAGCTGTCAGTCCCACCGGAATCCGTACCGGCCAGGCCCGAAATTCAGCGCCACGCCATGCACGGACTCCCGCGGATCGACCGGTACGGCGATCTCGTCCGACTCGTCGAGCTGGAAATACCGCTCGCAGTACGCCGGGAGGCCGGCCGGGTCGAAGCAGACCTCGAGCACATATTCGCGGACCGGCAACCGGAACTTCCGCTCGTAGTTCGTGGCCGGTGGATACGGCGCGGAATTCACCAGCTCGTGTTCGGTGATCACCGTGTCGCCTTTGCGCAGCGGGCGCTCGAACAGGAGTTCTGCGACGAGCAGGCCGTCGGCAGGCCGTAGTACGGTCCGGCCCAGGTGGCAATGGCGTAGCGGTCTGATCGTGGGCAGCGGGCGGTCGTGTTCGTCGAGGTGCATGATCACGACCCAGCGGTCCGGGCCGTCCGCTTCAGCACGCAGTACCTGGCGGGAGTGGTAGGACCGCTCACCACCATCGGCGCTGATGAAGACACGGTCGTGCTGGCTGATCCTGGTCAGCCGCTCGTCCCACTTGATGTCGACCTCGCTGACGGCCTCCTCCACCGCGTCAGGCCGCGGCCAGAACGCCGCCACCTCGGGCGAAACCGGCACGGTGCTCAACCACCGTCCCCGCCGCCGCGGTGGCCCCAGCGAGGCGAGCAACGACCCGGGCGGCACCTCCAGCACACTTTCCAGCAGCTCGACCGCCGCCAGCGACTCCCGCCGCTCCGGCCGCGACCGCCCCGACTGCCAGTAACTCAACGTCGCCAGACTGATCGAGACCCCTTGCGCCCGCAACCGATCCCGGATCCGCTCCAGCCCCAGCCCGCGCGCCCGGATGGCCGCGCGCAACACCCGCGCGAACTCACCCCCCGCCTGCTCCAACGGCTCCGGCATAGTCCGCACCCTAGCCAGCCACCTCACCCCACGGAACCCACCAGCCCCTTAACTGTTAACTCCAAGCACCCTCGGTTAACTCGAAGCACCCTCGGTTCGGCGGGGTTATCCCCTCAAACTGTGGGTTGGCACCCGGTATGCACGCAGGCAACCCACAGTTTCAAGGGACAACCCACGAAACCGGGGGTTCGCCGGCCGCTCGGGGGGCAAGGGGGTGGGGTCACCTACTCGGCCGAGGGGGACACCTACTCGGGGGCGGGGTCAGCGCACACCATGTCCGCAGACGCGGCAAGGTGTCCGGACCCACGAGTTCCGGACGGCCGGAGCGGGCAATGGGGGGTGGGCTCACCTACTCGGCCGAGGGGAACACCTACTCGGGGGCGGGGTCAACCCACACCTTGTCCGCAGACGCGGCAAGGTGTCCGGACCCACGAGTTCCGGACGGCCGGAGCGGGGAACGGGGAGTGGGGTCACCTACTCGGCCGAGGGGAACACCTACTCGGGGGCGGGGTCAGCGCACACCTTGTCCGCAGACGCGGCAAGGTGTCCGGACCCACGAGTTCCGGACGGCCGGAGCGGGCAATGGGGAGTGGGGTCACCTACTCGGCCGAG